>JAFQEB010000018.1 GCA_017399225.1 Clostridia bacterium
AGCGACTACGCCGGGGACTATACCGCCAACGCAGATTCGGAGGCCAGCTCCGTGGCCGTGACGCTCGACCGCCACAAGTACAAGACGGTACACCTCACCGCCAAGGAGGCCGCCACCACCTCGATTCCTCTGCTGGAGAAGCTGGTAACGACCGCCGCCCAGCAGCTCGCCATTGACGTGATGAGCGACATCTTCACCTCTATCACGGCGGCCAACTTTGGCACACCCGCTATTCCGGCCATCTCCGCAGAGGATTTCGGCTATAAGACAATCATCAAGATTCGTGAGGCCTGCGCCGCTGCCAAGATGCCGCAGGATTCCCGCGCTCTGGTGCTGGATAACAGCTACTTCTCCGCATTGCTTGCCGATGACATCGTGGCCAAGTCCTTTATCACGCCGCTGGCCCAGCAGGGTGTAGTTGAGGCCAAGGTCAACCGCATTGCAGGCTTCAATGTGTTTGAGACCGGCTGCGTACCTGACAACGGCGAGAATCTGGTCGGCTTCGCGGCTCACCCGTCCTCTCTGGCAATCGCCATGCGCTACCTGACGCCGATTGCCAACTATGACGAGGCCGGTGCTGTCACCGACCCCGTGACCGGTCTGACCTTCGGCTACCTCCGCTATACGGACACCAAGAGCAACAAGGTGTATATCACTCTGGAGGCCCTCTACGGCTTCAAGGTGGTTCGCCCCGCTGGCCTTCAGCGCATCGTCTCCGCATGAGCCTGAGCCGCGAAATGACGGGGGATTTTCTCTCTATCTGGGAGGAAGTCCCCCAATTCCTCACCGCGCACGGGGTGCAGGTCCGCGTCCTGCTTTCGCAAGCCGGGCGCGGTCATACTCTGGAGCCGGGCGGATTCTCCGGGGAACTTTCACTGGAGGCCCGCTGTCTGGCTTCCGAACTACCGGCGGACATCAAACCCGGGAGCACTGTTCAGGTGGATGGCCTGACCTACCGCGTGGAGAACATCAGCCGCCGCCCCGGTCTCCCGATTGTCTCCCTTGACCTCCTACAGCCATGAGTGTACATGTCACCATCAACGATACAGAATTGCAGCGCAAGATAGCCAAGTTCGCCATCCTTTCCCAGAAGGGACTCGATGAGGCCACCCGCGCTGTAGCCTCACGCTTCACCAAGGCCGCAGTGGGTAACACGCCACCCATGATACTGAGGCAGTCTCCTTCACAGGCCAAGGCTGAGTGGACGGCCAAGCTGATGGCCAACTATGAAAAGAAGCGATTTGTACGTGGTGCCTGGGTCAGTAAGGCTGAAATGAAAAAACTGCTGGCTGCCAAGAAAAAGCAACTCGGACGCGAGGCCGCCGGGTGGAAGGCGGCAGCGGAAGAATTGAAAGCTAAAATCCCCGCATGGGTACGCCGCCACTCCGGTGAAGGCTCCTGCATCATACGCAAAAGCGGCGACCGCGTGACGATTACCGTCACCAACTCGGTGCCCTATGGTGCGGAACTGCTGCGCATCCGTAGCAACTATGTGCTCCAGACGGTGAACCGGGGCATGGATGGCACGCTCCGGGCCATGAAGCGCAAACTCATCCGCTCAGTATGATTTCTCCCCACTCATTCACGGAATCCCTGCGGGCCTTTCTGTCGGAAGCCCTGCAAGGGATTTTTGTTCATACACCTG
>JAFQEB010000019.1 GCA_017399225.1 Clostridia bacterium
CAGCTCGGAGGAAGCGGAGAAGGAAGCGCCGTACTGCCAGGAGTAACGCAGCTCAACCTCAACGCCCAGCTCCTTGGCAGCGGCGTTGGCGCCCTGCGCGAAGCCGTAGCCATAGCGGTCACAGGCAGCATTGGCGCCGCCGCCGCCGCCGGAGAAGCCCAGCTTGGTGAAGCCGTCACGGACGACAGCGTAGCCAGCCAGATAGCCAGCCTGCTCCTCCTGGAAGGAGATGGCGGCCACGTTGGCCAGAACGTTGCCCTCAGCGTCGGACAGGGGCCAACCATCGATGAACACGAAGTTGACGGTGGGGAACTCAATGGCAGCCTTGGTCAGGGCATTACCCTGCATGAAGCCGGCAGCCACGACCACCTTGGCGCCGCCCTCAGCGGCAGCCTTCATGGCGTCATAGCGGTCATCGTCAGTCGCCTCGTTGCCGTTGGCGGGCTGATAGTACTTGTAGGTCAGGTTGTTGGCGGCAGCGTAGGACTTCACGCCATTCCAGGTGCCCTGGTTGAAGGACTTGTCCTTCAGCTGGCCCACGTCGGTAACGAACGCGATCTCGTACTTGCCGTCAGCAGAGGTGACGGTGTCCGGGATGTCGTCGGGGTTCACGGTCTCGGCAAAGGCAGTGCAGCCCAGCACCATGACCATGGCCAGAAGCATCGCAAGGAACTTCTTCATTGGGGATTCCTCCTCTTCTCTTTCCTGTGCTTGATCGACAGGATTTATCTGAATTATACCACGCTTGTCCCAAACATTCAAGAGTCCTGTATATCTTTGCTGAGATTTTCGGAAAATGTTCCCTTTTACTTGAAAAGCGCACCGCAGCATTGCCGCAGTGCGCCCAGACTATCAAAAAACTCTATGGGAGGTGTCGGAGGGCCCGCAGGCCCTCTGACTGTAATCGTATCCGGTGGCTTTGCCGCCGGGGCGGGGCGGTTTCGGCTTCCGCCGAAACCATTCCTTACATTTTTTGCGGCCGTCAGCTTTAGCTGACAGCAAAAAATGCAAAACCTCCACTCAAAAAAGTGGCCGCAGCCACTTTTTTGACACGCTGAGCGCACTGCAGCATTGCCGCAGTGCGCCATTTCTCTCCTTCTCTTCTTACTCGCCGCTGAGCTTGGAAAACCCCTCGCCCAGAGCCTCATGAGCCTCAGTGATGAACATGAAGGCCGTTTCATCCGCCTCGCGGACGATGGCCTTGAGCCTTGCCACCTCCTGCGGTGGCAGCACGCACATCACCACCGGCCGTTCTCCGCCGGTGTAGCCGCCCCGGGCCTCCAGGAGCGTGACGCCGCGATCCATCTCACGAAGGATACGGCTGTTGACCGTCTCCCACTCGGCCGTCATAATAAAGCAAGCCTTGTTCTTTGACAAGCCCAGCATCACCGCGTCGATCACCTTGCCGTTGACGAAGATGCAGATCAGCGCATACAGGGCGCTCATCACATCAAAGCAGAAGGCTGCCGCGACAACCACCAGGCAGTCGATCAGGAACACGAACATCCCCACCGACAGGAACGGCAGATAGCGGTGCACCACCCGGGCCGCCATATCGGTGCCGCCGGTCGTGGCGCCGCCGCGCAGGATCATGCCCAGGCCGATCCCCAGCAGAACGCCGCCGAAGATGGTGCCCAGCATGGGATCCTCCGTCAGCGCGGGCGTGTTGATCCACGTCAGGCCGTCGATCATCACGGAAAACAGGACCGTGGCCACCAGGCTGCGGAAGGCGAACACGCGGCCCATCGACTTATACCCGATGATGAACAGCGGGATGTTCAGCACCAGGCTGGTCACGCCGACCGGCCACTGGGTAAAGCTGTTGATGATCATCGCAACGCCCGTCAGACCGCCCGGCGCAATATGACAGGGCTCCAGGAACATGGGGTAGGCCGCAGCGCCGATGAGGCAGCCCAGCACGATCTGCACCCAGGCCATCAGCTGTTCACGGCGTGCCACCTTTTGCATGTGAAGCTTCATCTTCTCCATTTGTTCTTTCTCCCTCCCGCCTGCCCGCTGTGCCAAGGCTCATTTGGAGCGCATGGTCGATGCGGCGCATGGCCTCATCCGACAGTGTGCCCAGATATCTCGTCAGGCGTGTTTTTTCCAGCGTCCGCACCTGCTCCGTCAGCACGACGGAATCCCGCGCAAGGCCGCTTTCCGCAGCTGTGATGCGCACATGCACCGGAAGCGCGGCCTTCTTCTGCCGGGTCGTGACCGCAGCGACGATCACCGTGGGCGAATGCAGATTTCCTATATCATTCTGGATGATAACGACCGGTCGTATCCCTCCCTGCTCAGAGCCGACGACCGGATCAAGATCGGCGCGATAGATATCGCCTCGTTTCATGATGTCACACTCCGTCCGGGATGTCAAGAGATCAGGCGTCAGGAATACTGAATACAAAATCCCCGACGCTACAGGCTATGCCGGACGCCCCCGCCCCGTGTGCCGCAGCAGCTCGTCCCTTCCGCCAGAAAGCTGCCTTTTCCGCAAAACCGTTCGACGCTTCGTGAGCGGGGTTTTCGCTATAGTAGCCATGCACAACATCACTTCCGGAGGGTCGGGCAATGCGTGTGAGCGGCTGGCTGTACCTGATCGAACAAACCTGCCTGAACACATGCCTGCTGCTGGCTGTCGGCCTTGCCGCAGGATTGAAAAGGCGCGCCCCCTGGCGGCTGCTGGCCACGGCCTTCGTCCTGGCCCTGCTGACGCTGCTGACCGTCACGCGGCCCTCCTGGCTGCGCCTGACACTGCTGACCGCTTCCACCTGCCTCACCCCCTTTGCAGCCTGGCCCGGCGTTCCCCGGCGGCTGCGGCTTCGGCTGATCGTGCTGGGGGCGACGCTCTCCCTGTGGCTGACAGGCCTGATGCGGCTGACGTCGCCCCTCGCCCTGCCCGGCGCGCTGCTGCTGGCCCTTGCCTGCGCCGCGCTGTCCACTGCGCCGCGGGTCATCCTCCGGGCGGCGGATGTGCCCCCCTGCGCGGCGGTCGATATCCGTTTCCGGGGCAAGCAGCTTTCCCTCACCGCCCTGATCGACACCGGCAACCTGCTGCGCGATCCAATCACCGGGCTTCCGGTCATCGTTATCTCCGGCTGTGCCGCGCGGCGGCTGCTGCCCGGGACAAAGGACGTCAGCATCCTGCCCGGCGTACGGCTGATGAACGTCCGCACCATTTCCGGCACAGCGCTGATGCCCCTGCTACGGCCGGATCGCGTCGGCATCCTGCTGGGCGGTCTGTGGCAGGAGACCGAGGCTCTCATCGGCCTTTCCCCCGACGGCTATGAGGGCTTCCAGGCGCTGGTGCCCGGCTGCCTCGTCCGCACTGCCCAGCCCTCTGCCCCTTCAGCAATCACACAAGGAGGTTGATCCCATGTCTCTGACCTTCAAGCTCTATTCCCTCGCCCGGCAGCGGCTGACCGACCTTGTCTCCGGCCTTACCGCCCGGGAGCTGTTCTACATCGGCGGCCCGGAGCCCCTGCCCGCCCCCCTCACCGCCGAGGAGGAACGCGCCCTGCTGACGCATCTCTCCGCCGACGACGGCACCATCCGCCGCACCCTCATCGAGCGCAATCTGCGCCTGGTGGTTTTCATCGCCCGCAAGTTTGAGAACACCGGCGTGATGCTGGAGGACCTGATCTCCATCGGCACCATCGGGCTGATCAAGGCCGTCAACACCTTCGACCCGACGAAGAAGATCAAGCTGGCCACCTACGCCAGCCGCTGCATCGAGAACGAGGTACTCATGTTCCTGCGCCGCCACAGCCGCACGAAGCTGGAGGTATCCATCGACGAGCCCCTCAAAACCGACTGGGACGGCAACGAGCTGCTGCTCTCCGACGTCCTGGGCACCGAGCCGGACACCGTCTCCCGCGCCATGGAGGACGATGCGGAGAAAGCCATGCTCTTCGAGGCCCTCGCCCGCCTCAACCCCCGCGAACGTCAGATTATGTCCCTGCGCTTCGGCCTGGGCGGACGCGAGGAAATGACGCAGAAGGAGGTCGCCGACGTCATGGGCATCTCCCAGAGCTACATCAGCCGGTTGGAGAAGCGCATCCTGCAAAGGCTGCATGGTGAGATGCTCCGGGCAGGCGCGGTTTGATTTACAGTTGTAACAATTCGCCCACTGGCCTTGTATTTTGGGGAGCGCATGGTACAATGATACAAAAGAGGCCAAGGAGGTATCTGCGATGCGCCGTTTGACTGCTATTCTCCTGCTGTTTATGCTGCTGTTCGCCGTCCCTGCATCTGCCGACACGCCGGATGATCCGCCGTTCAGCCCCGTCGGCCGCTGGGAGACCCGCCTGGAAGAGACGCTGTGCGCGACGATCCTGCATGTGCTGCCCAACGGCGTGCTCCAGCATGTCAGCGAGGGCATGACCATCCGCGGCACCTGGACGCAGGAGAATTACGACCTGTACCTGGATGGCGACCAGGGCGGCACCTGGAAATACACCTTTGATCCCGAGCTCAACGCGCTTGTCATCGACGATAATCTGCATCTGTGGCGTCCCGAATTCACCGGCTACTTCAACACCCAGAGCTTCGTCTGCATGCCGGACGCCTACACCGGCCATTTCGCCCTTCAGCTGGAAGACAGCGGTTGGAGCTATCTGGTTTACTACATCTACGGCGACGTCCATCCCGACATGCCGCAGGGCGCTTTCCACCACGAGGCCGGTTACGCTGCCCCCTGCGAAACCTGGGAATTGATGGGCGTCTGGGCCTCCGACGGCCAGTCGCTCATCCTCGCCTCCATGGACGGCGCTTACTCGTGGGCGCTGGAGCTTGACCCGGAAACCGGCGTTCCCCTGGACGTCGACGGATACCATTTTCTCCCCTGACGCGCAGCCTCCGCTCCGGCGGGGGCTGATTTACACTTGTAACACTTTCCCCTCCGGCCTTGCCATTTGGCAATATCATGGTATCATGATGGCAAGGAGGGATTACTTATGCGCAAGTTGACGGCTATCCTGATCCTGCTGACGCTCTTATTCTCCATGACTGCTTCGGCAGAGACGACCCCGCTCAACCCGTGCGGCATGTGGGCAACGTCCACAGAGGAAACGCTCTGCGGCACAGTGCTTCTCCTGAATCCCACCCACACCTTCTTCCTGAACGGCGAAGGCTTGCTTTTATCAGGCAAATGGAGCCTTGACGGATACACACTGACGCTGTATGACTCCGTGTCGCCGCAAACCGGCATAACCGGTGTTCCGCAGCCGGTTTCGTACACACTGGATGCGTCCTGCACCGTTCTGGATATCGGCGATGCCCTGCATCTCTACCGCGTCATCCCTGAGATGGAAGGGATCTGGGTTTACTTCCCCGAGTCTTACTCCGGTTGGGTAAAGCTCATGTTGTCTGAAAGCAAATTTTTTCTGACCTATACCAATCTTTCCGATGAGCACATTCCGCCCCTGCCCGACGGCGGATACTGGTTCGAGGGTACATGGTGGCTGGAAGGCATCTGCACGCAGGAGGACAGCATCTTGACACTCTACGCTGAGAATGGCTGTGTGTATACCTTCAAGCAGGACACGGAAACCGGTTTTATTATTTCACCAGAGGGGTATCCCTTCTCTCGTTACGACACATTCGATTGACATGCAGCCTCCGCTCCGGCGGGGGCTTTTTGTTGTGACGCTTCATGCTTTTCAGCGGCTCGTCTCTACCGCAGCTGATATATCTACTGCACTTTGTTGTCTTTTCTTTTTTGGTTGGTTGAACTGTTTGACGGATCGGAGATCCGTCAAAGGCGTTGTGGGGCGTTTGCCTTCGGCGACCAGGGCCTCCGCGGCCCTGGACCCCGTAAGGGCCTTCAGCCCTTAACCCTTTTTTTGTCCCCTTGTGGGCGATCCTGTCCCCTTTGATTAACACCCCCGTTGCCGTGCCATACTCTGTACATCCCCACTCAGGAGGTGTACCCATGGCCTACGGCAAAGTCGATCTCTGCGGCGTCGATACCTCGAAACTCCCCGTCATCTCCGCCGAACGTATGCGCCAGCTTTTCCCCCTCGTCCATTCCGGCGATAAGGCCGCCCGCGATGAATTCCTCCAGGGCAATCTCCGCCTCGTCCTCTCCGTCATCCAGCGCTTCGCCTCCCGCGGCGAAAACGTCGATGACCTCTTCCAGGTCGGCTGCATCGGCCTCATGAAGGCCCTGGATAACTTCGACACCTCCCAAAACGTCCGCTTCTCCACCTACGCCGTGCCCATGATCATCGGTGAGATCCGCCGCTACCTGCGGGACAACAACGCCATCCGCGTCAGCCGCTCCATGCGCGATACCGCCTATAAGGCCCTGCAGGCCCGCGACCGGCTGCAAAACCGCTGGAACCGCGAGCCCACCATCCCCGAGATCGCCGAGGAGATGCACGTCCCCCAGGAGGACGTCGTCTTTGCCCTGGAGGCCATCCAGGATCCCGTCAGCCTCTTTGAGCCCGTCTACAACGACGGCGGCGACGCCCTCTACATCATGGATCAGGTGAAGGACGAATCCGCCCGCGTGGACAACTGGGTCGAGGACATCGCCATCCGCGACGCCATGGATCGCCTGAATGAGCGCGAAAAAAAGATCCTCCACCTGCGCTTCTTTGAGGGAAGAACGCAGATGGAGGTCGCAGGCGAGATCGGCATCTCGCAGGCGCAGG
This sequence comes from Clostridia bacterium, assembly GCA_017399225.1. The sequence goes on from JAFQEB010000019.1 coordinate 6,657, forward strand.
TATCCAGGCTGGAAAAGAACGCCCTGATGCACATGCGCAGGAATATTCAGGTCACGCCTTGACGCCGGCCTTTTTCCGGCCGATGAACAGCGTCGAAAGCAGCATCAGCGCCGGGAAGACGATCGCCAGCAGCAGGCCCGTCTGCATCACGCCGCCCGCAGCACCGGAGACCATGCCCACCACCGTCGGGCCGCCGGAGCAGCCCAGGTCGCCGGCCAGGGCCATCAGGGCGTACATCGCCGTACCGCCGCCCGGCAGCGCCGCAGCCGCCATGCTGAAGGTGCCCGGCCAGAAGATGCCCACCGAGAAGCCGCACAGCGCGCAGCCCACCAGCGCCAGCACCGGCAGCTCGCACAGCGCCGCCAGCAGATAGCACCCGATGCACATGACGCTGGAGGCCAGCATGAAGCCCTTCAGTGGGATCCGCGCCTCAAACTTGCCGTACAGCGCCCGGGCCGTGCCCATAAAGACCGCGAAGGCGCAGGGGCCCGCCAGGTCACCCATCGTTTTGGTAATATGCAGCGCCTTTTCCGCAAAGGTGCTGGCCCACTGGCTCATCGCCTGCTCAGACGCGCCGGCGCAGACCATCATCACCATCAGCAGCCAGAACACGCGGGTGCGGCACAGCTCACGGATGGACATCTGCTTCGTTTCGCCGGACACGATGGGCGCGATGGGCACCAGCAGGAAGTAGAACACATTCATCAGCGGCACCAGCGCCCACAGACAGGCCATCACCCGCCAGTTGGAGACGCCGAACACCGCGAAAAACGCCGTGGAGACCACCACCAGGAACACATGGCCCCAGCAGTAGAAGGAGTGCAGCAGGCTCATCGCGGCGGCCTTGCGCTCCGTGGGGCAGGCTTCGACGATGGGGCTGATGAGCACCTCGATGATGCCGCCGCCGATGGCATACAGCACCACCGCCGTCAGGATGCCCGCAAAGGGAGGCATGATGGCCGGGAAAACAGCCAGACCCGCGAGGCCCGCTGCCGCAAACACATGGGCCGCCACGATGCACGGCCGGTAGCCGATACGGTCGACGACCTTTGCGGCGATGGCATCCACAGCCAGCTGCACGGCGAAGTTGATCGTGGTGATCAGCGTGATCTTTTCCAGCGTCAGCCCTTCAAATTCAGAAATAAAGGTCAGGAAGAGCAGCGGCGCGAAGTTGTTCACGATCGCCTGGGTGATATAGCCCAGGTAGCTTGCATAGATGGTGTGCTGGTAGCTTTTGCGGATGGCGGTCAGCATGGCAGTTCCTCCGGTCATTGGTATTCGCGGGGTATCATAGCACATTTTTGGTGTTTTGGGAAGGGCGTGTACGGAGTTTAGTTGGTTGGACTGATACTTTTTCTTTTGGAGTTGCGTGAACTGTTTGAGGGCTCCTGCTTTGGCAGGAGCCCTCAAAGGCGTGTGCGGCTTTTTGCGCTGCGGCGCGGGGCCTCCGGCGGGCAGGGCATCGTGCAGACACGTCTCCCCAGTGGGGAGTTGCCGAAGGCAAAGTGTCAAGCGATGTTGGATCTCCGCGGCCCCTTCCATCCCCCGTAAGGGCCATCGGCCCTTAACCCTTTTTTTCCGCTCCTGTGTTACTTGAGGTGAAGGGCACGCATCGCGTTGAGGATCGCCAGCATGGCAACGCCTACATCCGCAAAGACCGCCAGCCACATATTCGCAATACCTGCCACACCCAGCAGCATCACCAGTAGCTTGACCCCCAGCGCAAACACAATATTCTGCCTGGCAATGCACATCGTGCCCCTCGCGATCCGGATCGCCTGAGCTACCTTGCCAATGCCGTCGTCCATCAGCACCACGTCTGCCGCCTCAATGGCCGCGTCAGAGCCTACGCCGCCCATGGCAATGCCCAGATCCGCCCGGCGCAGCACCGGCGCATCGTTGATGCCGTCGCCCACGAAGGCCACCTTGTGCTTTTCGCCCAGCAGCTTTTCCAGCTCCTCCACCTTGCCCTCCGGCAGCAGACCTGCACGGTAGGCAGTCAGACCGGCGCGCCCGCAGATCTCCTTCGCCACGGCCTCCCGGTCGCCGGTGAACATCACCAGCTGCCCGACGCCTGCCTCGCGCAAGGCCGCCATGGCCTGCGGTGCATCGGCCTTCATCACGTCGCTGATGACGATATAGCCGCAGTATTTGCCGTCTGCCGCCACATGCACCACCGTGCCTGTATCGCCGACTTCGGCGGCTTCGATGGCGTTCTCCGCCATCATGCTCTCATTGCCCGCCAGCACGGTGCGGCCATCGACACAGGCCCGCACGCCGCGGCCGGCGATTTCCTCCGCGTCGGTCACCCGGGCATTATCCACAGGCTTTCCCCACGCCTCCTTCAGGGAGCGGCTGATAGGGTGATCGCTGAAGCACTCGGCATGGGCGGCCATCTCCAGCAGCTCCGCCTCACTGATACCAACAGGAACCGCCTTCGTCACCGTGAACACGCCCTTGGTCAGCGTGCCGGTCTTGTCAAGCGCAACGGTGTCCAGCGCAGCCAGGGTCTCCATATGGTTGGCGCCCTTGACCAGGATGCCCCGCCGGGATGCGCCGCCGATGCCGGAGAAGAAGGTCAGCGGCACCGAGATCACCAGCGCGCAGGGGCAGGAAATGACCAGGAAGGTCAGCGCCCGGTACACCCAAACGCCCCACTGGCCGTCGATGAGGCTTGGCGTCACCGCCAGCAGCAGCGCCGCCAGGCACACGATGGGCGTATACACCCGGGAGAAACGCGTGATAAACCGCTCGGTGGAAGCCTTGGCGTCGCCGGACTTTTCCACCAGCGCCAGGATCTTCGCCACCGTGGATTCGCTGTAGGCCGCCGTTACCCGCACGGTCAAAACGCCGGTCAGGTTCACGCAGCCGCTGAGGACGCTGTCGCCCTCCCGGACACTGCGCGGCAGCGCTTCACCGGTCAGGGCCACGGTGTTCAGGCTCGAGCTTCCCTCGACGACCACGCCGTCCAGCGGGAGCTTCTCGCCGGGCTTGACGAGGATCAGGTCGCCCGCCTGCACCGTTTCGGGGCTGACGCGCTCCGGCGTGCCATCCCGCAGGAGGTTAGCGTAGTCGGGACGGATGTCCATCAGCGCGGTGATGGAGGCACGACTCCTGTCCACCGCCTTGTCCTGGAAGTACTCGCCCACCTGGTACAGCCCCATGACCGCCGCAGCCTCGATGTACTCGCCCATGACCATTGCGCCGATGGAAGCCACCGCCATCAGGAAGTTCTCATCGAAGATCGCGCCCCGGCGGATATTGCGCAGCGCCCGCAGCAGCACGTCATAGCCCACGGCCAGGTAGGCCGCAACGGCACAGGCAATGCTTGCAGCCGGGATATTGGACAGCAGATGGCTGACAACCAGCAGCACGATCGCCGCACCCACGCGCAGCAGCAGCGTCAGGCCCTTCTGTTCTCCGTGGCTGTGGTCGTGAGCGTGATCATGATGTTCATGGCCGCAGCATTCGCCGCCGTGATGGTGATCGTGATGCGTCTCCCCTGCCTCATCCATATGGATGACGGTATCCGGCTCGACCTCGGCGGTTTTGGCCAGCACAGCGGCGGTCACAGCCGCGAAATCTGCATCCGCCGCTTCCAGCGTGATGCGCTTGTGGACATAATTCACCGTCACAGTCTTCACACCGGGGAGCTTGGCCAGCGCCGCCTCCAGCTTGGCCGCACAGTTGGGGCAGTCGATTTCAATGGGCCAGGTCTGCTTCATGGGAATCCGACCTTTCTCCGCTCATTACATATGAGCATTTGTTCATTTGTTATTATATCCACTTGCCCGCACATTGTCAATAAGGAAAATGAAAAAGCAGACCCCCGGAGGAGTCTGCCGATGAAAAGCGCCATATAACTTCAGCAGTTGCCTGCCGAAGCGTTCAGGATGCCCTTACACCTTGAAGTTCACGGACTGATCGCCCTGATCATTCTTGCCGAAGGTGTAATCCTTGCCGGGCAGGATGGCATTGAGGATGATACCCACCAGAGAGCCGACCGCCAGACCGGAGAGCTTGATGTTCATGGAGCCGATCGCGAAGCTGATGGCGCCGCCGGTGCTGGAGGGCAGATCCGCACCCAGCGCGGGAGAGAAGTGGATGCCCAGCGTCAGCGCGATGATCAGTGCGGCAATGATGACGTTGCGGCTCTTGGAGAAGTCCACCTGGTTCTCCACCACGTTACGCACGCCAACAGCGGAGATCATGCCGTAGAGGATCAGGGAGACGCCGCCGATGGTAGCCACGGGCATGCAGTGGATCAGCGCCGCAAACTTGGGGCAGAAGGAGAACAGCACCGCCAGCACAGCCGCCATGCGGACAACGCCGGGGTTGTACACCTTCGTCAGAGCCAGCACGCCGGTGTTCTCGCCGTAGGTGGTGTTGGCCGGAGCGCCGAAGAGGGCCGCCATCGCAGTGGCCAGTCCATCACCCAGCAGCGACCGGTGCAGGCCGGGTTCCTTGATGAAGTTCTTGCCAACAGTGGAGGAGATCGCAGACATGTCGCCCACATGCTCCATCATCGTGGCCAGGCAAATGGGCGCCATGGTCAGGATAACGGTCAGCAGCAGGGACCAATCCACATTACCGATCAGGGAGAAGGTGGTGTCGCCCCAGGCAACGGGCAGACCAATCCAGTCAGCTTCCAGCACCTCGGTGAAGTCCACCTGACCGCAGATCGCAGCAACGACATAGGAGCCGACCACGCCCAGCAGGATCGGGATGACCTTGAGCATACCCTTGCCCCAGATATTGAAAGCGATCACGATCACCAGCGCCAGCAGCGCGATCCACCAGTTATTCGCGCAGTTGGTAATGGCCGTGTTGGACAGCGTCAGACCGATCGCAATGATGATCGGGCCCGTCACCACCGGCGGGAAGAAGCGCATGACCTTCTCCGCACCGAAGAACTTGAACAGCGCAGCCACGATGCAGTAGATCAGGCCGGCCACAGCCACGCCGACGCCCGCGTAGGGGATCCAGTTGGGCGCGCCTTCGATCGCGAATTCAGGCATGGCCTTCACAGTGAAATAGCCGCCCAGGAACGCGAAGGAGGAGCCCAGGAACGCGGGCACCTTGCCCTTGGTCAGCAGATGGAACAGCAGCGTGCCCAGACCTGCAAACAGCAGGGTGGAGCTGACGGACAGACCCGTCAGGGTCGGCACCAGCACCGTCGCGCCGAACATGGCGAACATGTGCTGGAAGCCCAGGAGTGCAAACTTCCCCTTGGAGAGCTTCTGATTCTCACTCATCGGTAAAACTTCCCTTCCTCTTTAGTCGTTTGAGTCAACAGGAACTATGAGCGCCGGATTTCTCCGGGGTTCAACATTTGGGGGGAGCACGCTGCTCAGCGGTTCACGCGGCCATCAAAGAGCGCCACGCCGTCGCCGCCGTCGATCTCCTCCATCATCACACCGATGCGCTCGGAGGTGGAGGTGGGCACGTTCTTGCCCACAAAGTCGGCGCGGATGGGCAGCTCGCGGTGGCCGCGGTCGATCAGCACCGCCAGGCAGATGCGGGCAGCACGGCCCTGATCCAGGATGGCGTCCATGGCGGCGCGGACGGTACGGCCGGTGTGCAGCACATCGTCCACCAGCACGACGATGCGGCCGGTGACGTCGTCAGGCAGGAGCTTCTCCTGCACCTTGACCTTCAGCTCCGCCGGGTCGCGGTCATCGCGGTACATGGCGATGTCCACCTCGCCCACCGGGCACTTGACGTTCTCGTACTTTTCGATGATGTTCGCCAGGCGCTGGGCCAGCGGCACGCCGCGGCGGCGGATACCCACGAAGATCACGTTGCTCAGATCCAGCTGTTCCATCATCTCATGGGCCATACGGGTCAGGGCGCGGTTCATCGCGTCGCCTGCCATCAGCTGCGCCTTGGGGATGCCGTACATCATGTTCGCCATCGTATTCCTCCTTCAAATAAGAAAAACGCCCCCACAGCACATCAGATGCCGGAGAGCGCAGTAAAGCAACATAATATTATGCCGGATCGCTGCGTTCCTTTTCAGCCTCTCGTGCTGAGTTAAAGGTTCTGCTTTGATTTCCGGGGGACAGTATAGCACAGCCTTCGCCATTTGTAAAGTGTAAATTGTTTTCTTTCCCCTTCCCTGACAGCCGGCAAAGAAATGGTCGATAATTTGAAAAAAAGACCCATCTCCACCCTTGACAAGCAGCTGTAAAACAGGTATACTATAACGGCTGTGAAGTTAGCAATGCGGGGTCACTATGCCCCGATGACAAAATGTGAGGAGTGTTGACCCATGTTCCGTACCTACCAGCCCAAGAAGCGTCAGCGCAGCAAGGTGCACGGCTTCCGTGCCCGTATGTCCACCAAGAATGGCCGTCGCGTCCTGGCCGCCCGTCGTCGTCGCGGCCGCAAGGAGCTGACCGTCTGATCAGGCTGACCTGCCAGACCGCTGGCGGTTGACCTGCGCAGGGCCCTGCCCTGTGAATCACTTTGTGGCAAAAGCCCGCCCGATGTGTCCAGAAGACGCAGAACCGGGCGGGCTTTTTCCTATACCGGCCATCCCCCGGCCCAAGCCGGGTGCTGGCTACGCGGCGCCTCATTCGAGGCGCAGACTGCGGGCTTGTCCTGCACGCAGTACTCCCCTACCCGGATTGAAAAGGAAGTCACCATGGAAAGACGTTATCGGCTGCAAAAAAACAAGGCGTTTCAGTACGTGTACCACCGCGGAAAGAGCGTTGCTTGTCGGGATCTGGTCATGCTCATCGCCAAAGGGCGGGGCATGAAGGTCGGCTTTTCCGTCAGCAAGAAGGTAGGCAATGCGGTGACCCGCAACAAGGTCAAGCGCCGCCTGCGTGAATGCTTTCGGCCCTATCTGGGGGATGTGAAAAGCGGCCTGTACGTCATTGTCGCCAGGCCCTCAGCTGCTGAGGCCACCTTCCAGTCGCTGCAAAGGGACGTGCGCTATCTTCTGAAGAAGCATAACGCGCTGAACTACGCGCCGGACGCCCCGCAGGCCGCCCGCACCGGGAAGCCTGCCGCACCGGAAACGGAAGGGAATCGCGCACGATGAGACGGACTTTCCTCTCCAGCGCCATGCTGAAAACGGTGAACTTCTACCGCAAGGGCATCAGCCCCTACAAGGGCGGCCCCTGCTGCCGGTATATCCCGACCTGCTCCCAGTACGCAATGACCGCCATCGAGCGGTTCGGCGCGGTCAAGGGGGTACGTCTGGCTGCCTGGCGGCTGATGCGGTGCAATCCCTGGTCCAAGGGCGGGTACGATCCCGTGCCGGATGATCCCCTGATAACCTTAAGGAGGGAATAACCCGAAATGAACGAGTTCCTCAAATCCATCTTGGATGGTATCTACATGATCGTGCAGAACTATGGTCTGTCGATCGTGGTGTTCACCATTCTGGTCCGTCTGTGCCTGATGCCCCTGGACTACAAGAGCCGTGTGGGTATGCGCAAGATGAGCCAGCTGGCGCCCAAGCAGGCGGAGCTGCAGAAGAAGTACCAGAAGGATCCCGACAAGATGCAGCGCAAGCTGGCAGAGCTGTACAAGAAGGAGAAGGTTTCTCCCATGTCCAGCTGCTGGCCGATGCTGGTCTCCATGCCCATCCTGCTTGCCATGTTCACGGCGATGCGCATGATGGCCAACGAGCAGCTGATCGAGCAGACCTTCAACATCCTGCTGACCGGCGACACGGCCCTGGAGCCCTTCCTGTGGATCAAGAACCTGTGGATGCCCGACAGCCCCTTCAATGCTGCCTGGCCCTCTGTGCAGAGCCTGCAGATCATTGAAGCCCGCGACTGGCTGACGGTCTTCAACGAGTGGCTTGCCGCCACGCCCGAGCGCATCACCGCGCTGAGCCAGGCCATCGGCATCGAGCTGTCCGCCGCGTCCTTCGAGGGCGATGCCTTCAAGCCCACGGTGGAGGCCATCTGCAATGCGATGATCGCCAGGCCCGAGTACGGTCCCAACACCGCCGAGCTCTCCCACATGACCATCAACCTGCTGATCGCCAAGTGGACGGTCGTCGCCCAGTGGAACGGTCTGTTCCTGCTGCCGCTGATGTCCGCAGGCAGCCAGTTCCTGATGACCAAGCTGAATCCCTCCACGCAGCCCCAGCCCGCCGCGAACAGCGAGCAGGCCCAGCAGCAGGCCGCTACCGGCGGTTTCATGAAGTGGTTCTTCCCGCTGTTCTCCCTGTTCCTGTGCGCCAGCTACAATGCTGCCTTCGCACTGTACTGGGTCACCAGCAACCTGATCGCCATGGCGCAGAACTTTGTGATCAACAAGTACCTTGACCACAAGGAAAAGATCGCCGCTGAGAATCCTGACGCCGGTGAGGACATGAGCGCCAAGCAGTCCATCAAGTAAGCGTCTGACAACGCCGGGGCAATGCGCCCCATGGAGAGGGAGATATCATACGATGAAGATTTACGAAGCAACCGGCAAGACCTATGAAGAGGCGCTTCAGAATGGCCTTACCGCCCTGGGCGCCACCATCAGCGACGTGACCATTGACGTTGTGGAGGAAGGCAGCAAGGGCCTGTTCGGCCTGTTCGGCAGCCGCCCCTACAAGGTTCGCCTGACCGTCAAGGAGGACATCGAGGATGATCCTCTGGCGGATCTGTTCGCCAAGCCCGAATCCGTGAAGGAAAAGAAGCCCGCAGCCCCCAAGGCTGAGAAGAAGCCCGCCGAAAAGAAGCCCGAGGCGCCCAAGGCCGAGCAGAAGGAAGCGCCCAAGGCTGAGGAAAAGAAGCCCCAGCAGCCCGCCCCCGTGCAGCGCAAGGCCAAGCAGCCCAAGGCTGAGAAGCCCGAGCAGCCCGAAGCCGCCGCTGAGGAGGCCGCCGAAAAGCCCGCCCGTCAGCCCAAGCCCCGCAAGGAGCGCGCCCCCAAGGCCGAGAAGAAGCCCGAGCAGAAGCGCGAGCCCAAGCCCAAGGCTGAAATCCGCCCCCTGGAGAAGCCCGTGGTGACCATGATCCCTGATGAGGAGGTCGTGACCGACTCCGCCGCCGGCAAGGCGCAGGCCTTCCTGAAGGAGCTGACCCACCTGATGGGCGTGGACGTTGAGGTGGCTGTGGGCACGGACGAGGAGAAGAACGTGTTCGTGCAGATGACCGGCGACACCCTGGGCATCCTGATCGGCCGCCGCGGCGAGACGCTGGACGCGCTGCAGTACCTGACCAGCCTGAAGGTGAACCGCGGCCAGGATGATTACACCCGCGTGACCCTGGACACGGAGAATTACCGCGCCAAGCGCGAGGACACCCTGATCCGTCTGGCGAACCGCATGGCGAACCGTGCTGTGAAGACGGGCCGCAAGGTGAGCCTGGAGCCCATGAACCCCTACGAGCGCCGGATCATTCACAGCGCGCTGCAGGGCAACGACGCGGTGGACACTCACTCCGAGGGTGAGGAGCCCAACCGCCATGTGGTCATCACCCTCCGCAAGTAAGATCGGCGCAAAAAAGGGTTAAGGGCCTAAGGCCCTTACGGGGTCCAGGGCCGCGGAGGCCCTGGTCGCCGAAGGCCCCGCCGCAGCGGAAAAAACAAACACAACGCCTTTGAGGGCTCCACCAACGGTGGAGCCCTCAAACAGTTCACGCAACTCAAAAGGAAAAGACAACAAGGTACAGTAATCAAACCCGTTCCATACCCCACCCAGCCACAAAGGAAAGAACCCGCCAGCCAAGGGAGCACTCCCCTGCCGGCGAGCCTTTTTCTATTCTGGTTATCCGCTACACATTCCGCGCACCGCACCTGGTCGCCCATGCACCCATTGGCTTACATCTGTGCCGCCTTGCCGACCTCAACGCCCGGCTTGATCTGCTGGGCCGGTTCATGCCAGGCGCCAAGATGACGCCCGTCCCAGCTCCAGTATTCAATGCCGCCCGCTGTGCACACCGCGCCGATCTTCTGCATCAGCGCATCCACCGGCAGCCCGCTCTCCAACAGTTCCTTGTCCTTGAGGACATTCCGGATACGGCAGAGGAACACGGTATCCCCTTCTTCCTCGTTGGTGGGGATCACCTTGTCCACCTCCAGCTCAAAGGACAGGGGGCTGCTGCTCAGCACCGGCACGTCAAGCACCTGTCCCCGCTCCCATTCGAAGGGGATGTCCATCTTGTCCGCATCGTGTCCGTCCGCAGTGCCGAAATAGTCGCTGAGGGCAAGATTGTTCTCCACCACCAGATTGGCGGAGAACACGCGGCCCGCCAGGATGCGATCCTGCGTCTGCTTGCGCCCGCCAATGGCGCAGATTACGCCCAGATCATCAAACCAGCAATAGCTGAACCAGCAGAACAGACCGAAGTTCGGCTGCCCGTCCTCCTTGAACGTGCCGTAGGTGAACAGCGTCTGGGGACACCAGTCATTTGTGATCGGTACAGAAACCTTGCTCATCTCATTTTCCTCCCTCAAGATTGTCCAGAATGCGGGTCAGGTAGCCCTCCAGCTGCCGGATCTCCGCTTCGTCAAAGCCCTGGTAGTAGATCTCGTTCATCTGATCGGAAATGCGTTCGTAATCCTCCCGCAGCGCCCGCGCCGCCTCCGTCAGGAATACCAGCTGCGCCCGCCTGTCCGACGGGGATTTCTCCCGCCGGATCAGCCCGCTCGCCTCCATCCTGTCCAGCATGGAGGTCAGCGTGGTATTGGCCAGGCTCGTCTGACTGCTGATCCGGCTGATGGTAACGCCGTCCTGCTGCCAAAGCACATACAGGATGCGCCCCTGTGCGCCGTTGAAGGCGTCGATCCCTGCCTGATTCAGCAGCAGGTCAAAGCGCCTGCTCCCCGCCTGCCGGATGCGGGAGATCAGAAAACCGCCCTTCGTTTCCAATGTCCCACCACCTTTCTATATAGAATATTACCATATAGTAATTTCTATGTCAATAGGACGCTGAACTTTTACTTGCAAAGCCTTCACCGATGTGTTATAATACTTCACGCACATGCCGGTGTGGTGGAATGGCAGACGCGGCGGACTCAAAATCCGCTGGGCTAACACCCGTGTGGGTTCGAGTCCCACCACCGGCACGCTCTCGCCCCCGAGTTCGCAGGAATTCGGGGGTATTTTTCTCCCAAAACCTTAGAAAATCAGCAGAATTCTCGTTCTGCAACCGAAAGCTTACATATTGAAACCCTCGTTTGGTGGTCAGATCTCTTCCGCAGCAGTAGGCTTGACTCGTCCATCAGACAGAACGGAGGAATCAGGCATGACCACAGGTAACAAGCTCGCAAAGCTGCGCAAGGAAAACAACATCACGCAGGAACAGCTGGCTGAGCTGCTGGGCGTTTCCCGGCAGGCCATCAGCAAATGGGAATCAGATACCGCCTACCCGGAAACCGTCAAGCTCATCCGCATGGGAGAGATATTCGGCTGCTCCATGGACTACCTGCTCAAGGAGAGCATGGAAACGGACGCCCCTGTCACGCAGGAGGTCGCCGCGTCCTGGCAGCCGCTCCTGCGGCATGTCTTCCGGGAACGCAAAAGCGAGCGCACCCTGCTGGGCATGCCTCTTTGGCACATCGGACGTAATGCACATGGCGTATTCGCCGTAGGCCTTCATGCCCGAGGCCTGGTTGCCGTGGGGCTGACTGCCCGCGGGCTGCTGTCGGTCGGCGCGCTGTCGCTGGGGCTCCTGTCGTTCGGTATGCTTTCCCTGGGGGCATTGGCCTTCGGGCTGCTGGCGATCGGCCTCCTGGCCGCTGGCTGTATCAGCGTCGGCGTCATCAGCGCCGGAGCCATCAGCCTGGGCGTTGTTTCCATGGGGGCGCTGGCGGGCGGCGAGGTAGCCGTCGGCGCATATGCCGTCGGACATTATGCTGCCATCGGCGACAGCGCAAGGGCCATGGTCGCCATCGGCAAGACGGAAGCGACCGGTTCCGTGTTCCAGCATGTGGGCGAGTTGATTCCCGAAGCAGCAGCTCTGGCCCGCGAAGAGCTGGAAGCCATCCTCCCCGGATGGCTGAAGTGGACAACAAGCTTTATTCAGTCGGTCAAAATCAGATAAACAGATACATAAACAGCGCGGCGCAATCCTTTGAGGACTGTGCCGCGCTGTTTTAATATGACCGATTCTCACTCCTGGCAGGTTTTGCTGTACTGATTGGGCGACATCCCGGTGCGCGCCTTGAAGGCCCGGTAGAAGCTCGTGTAATCGGTGAAGCCGCTCTGCTCGCAGGCCTGGTTGGGCTTTGCCCCCTGCTGGATCAGCTCCTGAGCCAGGATCACGCGCCTGGTCAATATATATTGGTAGACAGACATGCCCGTGTAATCCTTGAACTCGTGCAGCAGCACGTATTTGCTGATGCCGAAGACCTCCTCCAGTTGATCCAGAGACAGGGGCTGATCGGCATTCTGATTGATGTAGCGGATCAAGTCGTTCATGCGGCTGGTCTCGTTCTCAGCCGTTTCTCCGATGCTCGCTTCCATCAGCTTCAAAAGGCGGATCAGGTAGATGGTCATCCGGCAGCGGTTGGCGATGATCCCCTCCGGCGAGGTGTCCCGGGCGGCCTCGATGATCTCATCCGCCAGCGGCACCAGCTCCAGCACCGTTTCCTCTCCCAGGCTCAGGCAGTTACGGCCACCCTCCGCCGCCTTGTCCAGCCTCTCCACGAAATTGTACTCCGGCGTGCTGATGGACATGAGGAACTCTTTGGACAGGTAGATGTAGAACCGCTCATACGGCAGCGAAGGATCCGTATGCGTGAAGCGGTGCATACACCGGGGCGGATAGATCAGCGTGTCACCCAGGACGGGCGAAATATCGCGGTCCTCGACGATCACACGGATGGACCCACGCAGAAGAAAGTAGATCTCGTAGAAATGATGGCCCTGGTAGATCGAGGGCTGCGGATTGGTATTGACGGAATGGTAAATCTCAAATTCCCGGCCCGCCGGCATCTGATTGCCAAAACGCCATACCGGATGATTGATCATATCGACCATGCAAAAAACACCTCGTAAAAAGTAATTGCAACTTTTGCAAAAAATTTCATTTTTGAAGAAGGAATTTGCAAATGTTGATAGAATACTATATGCAACAAACGTCACGACTTGCTCCATACCTGGCAGAAAGGAGGCAAAAACGGAGACGTCGCAGCATGCTTTGGACGGGCGGCTGCAGCGGGCTCCGCCATCAGGAAGATCGTGACGCAACTATTGCAATTCTTGCCTGACGAACGTATTTTAGCACATATCCGGCAATGAATTCAAGCCCGCAGAATCTCAAATTTTCTGCGAATGGACAGCAAATCGCTGTCATCATACACAACCGCGACATAACAAGAGGAGGTTGCAAAAATTGAAGAAGCTGCTTTCCTGTCTGCTGCTGGCCGCCCTGCTGCTGGGCTGCACGGCCGCCCTTGCAGAAGCTGCCCCCGCCACCATCATTGATTTTGCCGACGGCAACTACGCCTTCCTGGGCGTTGACACCGTTGCCGGCAATGCCGACGCCTGCGAGCTGTCCGTTGTGGATTACAACGGCGGCAAGGCGCTGCGCGTGGACGTGAAGTCCAAGGTGCCCTACGTCGCCCTGAACATCGAGGGCCTGCTGGGCGAAAACTACGTGAAGCTCGCCAAGATGACCTTTGACGTGGGCGCCGAGCTGGGCAGCGACGGCAAGTTCTACGCCCAGTCCGGTAAGGTCTACACCGTCACCGGCGAAGATCAGACCAAGAACGGCTACGACTGGTCCGTGTTCCTGAAGAACAAGAACCCCAAGGCCGCCACGGTCAAGATCACCAGCCCGCTGACCGCCGGCATTGGCGAGTACATGCTGATCACCAAGGAAACCGACACCTTCGTGGACAGCGGCCGCTTCGCTGGCGAAGAGGCCCGCGATATCTACCTGTCCAACCTGCAGTTCTTTGATGCAGAGGGCAATGTCCTGCCCCTGGATCTGACGGCTGTCTGGGAGTCCCCCAACGCTGAGGCTGATCTGTCCAACCTGTCCGTGCTGACGGGCGCGGTGGACTTCCCCGGCTTCACCTGCGAGGCGGGCGGCTGGAGCCAGAGCGGCTTCTCCATGCCCGAAGAGTTCCGCGCGGCGCTGGTTCCCGGCTCCGTGATCGAGATCTCCTTCGAGTCCGGCAACGGCACCATGTGGCTGGTCTTCCCCGATTCCGCCGCCGGCTGGAAGCGCATCGGCAACAACAACCAGTCCTCCATCAACAACTCCAAGAACATCGCGCAGGTCACCTATGAGCAGATCGCTGCCGTGCTGGGCGAGGATACCTCCACCTGGGGCGATCGCCTGCAGTGCGAGGCCGGCGACAGCTGGAAGGTCTACTCCGTCAAGGTCGGCCAGGCTCAGCCCCGTGTGGCGCTGACCGGCGTCGTTGAGTTCGAAGGCTTTACCTGCGAGGGCGGCGGCTGGAGCCAGAGCGGCTTCAACTTCACCCAGGAAGTGCTGGACGCCCTGCAGCCCGGCACCGCGCTGGAGATCTCCTTCGAATCCGATAACAACACCATGTGGATCGTCCTGCCCGACTCCGCTGCCGGCTGGAAGCGCATCGGCAACAACGGCGCCGCCACCATCATCGGCAACAAGGCCTACATCACCTATGAGCAGATCGTCGAGATCGTCGGCGAGGACAAGGCCGGCTGGGGCGCCCGTCTGCAGTGTGAGGGCGGCGCTGACTGGAAAGTCTACGCGGTGAACGTCGGCAAGGTCAACAAGCTCAGCGGCGTGAGCGGCATCGTGAACTTCGAAGGCTTCACGACCTCCGGCAACGGCTGGAGCCAGAGCGGCTTCGAAATGACCGAGGAGATCAAGGCTGCGCTGGTGCCCGGCTCCGTGGTCACCATCAGCTATGAGTCCGAGGCGGACAACATCTGGCTGGTCTTCCCCGACTCCGCTGCGGGCTGGAAGCGCATCCAGTCCCAGACCGCTGATACCGACGGCAAGATCGCGCAGATCACCTTCGAGGAGATCGCCGAGGTTCTGGGCGAGGACGTCTCTGCCTGGGGCGCCCGTATGCAGTGTGAATCCTCCGGCGTGTGGAACGTTTACAGCGTCACCGTCGGCCAGGCCCACTAATTCACTTCAATCGATCAGGAGGTAAAAGGAATGAAGAAGTTTACTGCTCTGATTCTGGCGCTGCTGATACTGCTCTCCGTGGCCGGCGTTGCGTCCGCCGAGGAACCCCGTCACATCGTGATCGGCACCACCTGGGACATCTTCTATGACTCCACCCACACCGACGTTTACGACAACCCCGGCTACTCCGGCGACCTCGCTCAGGATATGATGTTCGAGAAGGTCAAGGAAGTGGAAGAGAAGTGGAACGTGACCTTTGAGTTCATGAACATGACCTACTCCGGCTCCAAGGAGTCCATCAACACCTCCATCATGGCCGGCACCCCCGATGTGGACGTGTACATGGTCGGTATGGCCGTGGCGGCTCCCGCCATCGCCAATGGCTACGCGATCGACCTTCGCGACATCCTGCCTGCGGATCATCCCGTGATCAACGGCACCGACGAAGTGCTGTCCTACGTTGACATGGGCGACGGCAGCGTGTCCCTGCTGATCGCCAACAAGAAGGAGAACATGGTCGCCGATACCAATCCCCTGGGCTTCAACCTGCAGATGATCGAAAACGCCAACCTGGAGGATCCCCGTGATCTGGTCGAGCGCGGCGAGTGGACCTGGGACAAGTTCATCGAGTACTGCCAGGTTCTGACCAAGGATAACGACGGCGACGGCATCATCGACGTGTACGGCTTCGGCGGTTGGCCGGAGGACTACCTGAATGAGATCCTCATGTCCAACGGCACTTACATCGCTGCCAACCAGAAGGAAAACCTGACCTCCGTTGAGGTGGCTGAGGCGCTGCAGTTCATGCAGGATCTGAACGTTACCTACGGCGTCATGCATCCGATCCCCGAGCAGAACGGCTGGGACGTCTGCCGCTTCCTGTACCGCGACCAGAAGGTTGCCTTTACGCCCCTTGCTGCTTGGATCATGAGCAACTTCGAGGATTACTCCTACAAGAAGCCCGATCAGCCCACCCTGGAGTTCGACATGGTGTTCGTGCCGTGGCCCGTGGGCCCCAGCGGCAATGCGGAAACCAACGCAGCCAAGGTCATCGGTTCTACGGGCTACATGCTGCCTGTTGGCATCGAGGATCCCCTGCTGGTCTTCAACGTGCTATATGACATCCTCAACTGGTATGACTACGATCCCAACGATCCCGCCGCTGCCGAGGCTGCTCTGGACGTCCGCGACAACGAGGAAGCCCTGGGCTGGTGGTACGGCGTCACCGCCAAGGATATCGAGCTGCAGGAGTACAACTTCAACGTCATGTATGAAATGGGCCTGAAGACCCAGTTCGATATGGTCAACAACCTGGGCGTGAGCCTGGAGATCACCGCGCTGGTCAACGGCGACTACACCGTGGCCCAGTACCAGGAGATGTTCAAGCAGCCCATTCAGGACGCCATCACCCTCATCATGGGCGAGTAATCCTTTTCCACAGACGTTTCCGGTAACCTCCGCCCCCGGGTGTGCGCAGCTCCGTACATCCGGGGGCACTTTTTCAAAAAAGCATGAAGGAGGCTGAACCTGCTATGAAAAAGCTTGCAAGCGTGATCGCAGCCGTACTGCTGACCTCCCTCTCCGTAACCGCGCTGGCCGAATCCGTCACCTATGAAGCGGAGGATGCAGCGCTGCACGGCAAGGTCGCGGTATCGGCAGATGCAGCGGCGTCCTGCGGCAAGGCTGTCGGCAAATTCGAAAGCAGCGATGATACCCTGGACTTCGCTGTCACCGTCCCGGAGGACGGCATGTACGACCTCGTCTTTGTCTGCAAAGGCATCGGCGGCGGCAAGACCAACCGGGTCGCGGTGGACGGTATGCCCCAGGGCGAATTCACCTGCGCCGGCGAGACGTATGAGGAATGCACCGTCCGCAACGTGTGGATCACGGCGGGCAGCCACACCGTCACGGTCACGAAATCCTGGGGCTGGATCTGGCTGGACTGCCTGAAGGTGACCCCGGCTGCCGGCATCCCGGACAGCGTGTACGAGGTATCCCCGGTACTTTCCAACCCCAACGCCAACGAGGATGCACAGAAACTCTTCCGGTACCTGTGCGAATGCTACGGTAAATACACCCTGGCAGGCCAGCACTGCGAGTACGGCACCATCGGCATGGAATGCCACACTATCAACAAGGTCACCGGCAAGTACCCGGCGGTGCTGGGGCTGGATCTGATGAGCTACTCCCCTGCCCGGCGCGAGCATGGCGGCAGCGGCGGCAACTCCGTTGAGCAGGCCATCAAGTTCCATGAGCAGGGCGGCATCGTCACCTTCTGCTGGCACTGGAACGCCCCGAACCAGTACCTCAAGGACGGAACCGACAACGGCAATCCCCGCTGGTGGGGCGGCTTCTACACCCGCAACACCGACTTTGACATCGACGCCGTGATGAACGGCCGCGACCCCGAGGGCAAGGCACTCCTGGACCGGGACATCAAGGCCATTGCCGAGCAGCTGCTGCGCCTGCAGGAAGCAGGCATTCCCGTGCTGTGGCGGCCCCTGCATGAGTCCAGCGGCGGCTGGTTCTGGTGGGGTGCCAAGGGCCCTGAACCCTTCAAGCAGCTGTGGATCTACCTCTACAACGAGCTGACCTACACCTACGGCTGCAACAACCTCATCTGGATCTGGAACGCCCGCTACACCGACTGGTACCCCGGCGACGCCTATGTGGACGTCATCGGCGAGGACGTGTACGCCGATCCCCACGACTACAACGCCCAGAGCTCCCTGTTCTATGAAGTCATGACGGTACCTCAGACGCCCAAGCTCCTTGCGCTGACCGAAGTCGGCGTGGTGCCGGACATCGACCAGCTTGTTGCAACGAACGCCCGCTGGCTGTGGTTCAACACCTGGGGCGGCGACTATGTGTACAAGAAGGGCAAGTACTCCAGCGAGTACACGGAGGCCGAGCTGATCAAGAAGGTCTACGACAGCGAATACGTCATCACCCTGGACGAGCTGCCGGATTTCAACTGACACAGTGATTTGTCAAACCAAGTGCAACACATTATAAAGTTCAAGATCCCAAAGGAATTGAGGTGACTGGAAATTGAGCACCTTACGAGGCCTGGCGTTGATCAACGCCAGGTTTCGTTTTAGTGTAACGGGACTGACTCTGGA
>JAFQEB010000020.1 GCA_017399225.1 Clostridia bacterium
CGGGAGAGTCTGCCACTCATTCCCCTGGCGGCGCAGCCAGAGGTCCAGGCTGACACCGTCCACCTTCAGCTCTGCCCGGGCACGCTCGATTCCCTCATCAATGGCTTTTTGCCGCGCGGCGGCCTCCGCACCCTGCTGCTCATCCACCAGCCCGATGGCGGCGGCGAGGGGGGTGAGGCGCAAATCGGCATTATCATGCCGCAGCAGCAGGCGCATCTCTGCCCGGCTGGTGAACATGCGGTAGGGCTCATCCGTGCCGCGGGTCACGAGGTCATCCACCATCACGCCCAGATAAGACTGGTCGCGGCGCAGAATGAGCGGCTCATCCCCCCGCAGCGCCAGCATGGCGTTGGCCCCGGCCAGCAGTCCCTGCCCGGCGGCTTCCTCGTAACCGCTGGTGCCGTTAATCTGCCCGGCAAAGTAAAGCCCGCGCACGCGCTTGGTTTCCAGGGTGGGGTGCAGCTCCGTGGGGGGCACATAGTCATACTCCACGGCATAGCCGGGGCGGATGAGCTCCGCTTTTTCCAGCCCGGGAATGCTGTTGACGATGGCTTGCTGCACAAAGAAAGGGAGACTGGAGGAAAGGCCGTTCAGGTAGTATTCATCCGTGCTGCGACCCTCCGGCTCGATGAACACCTGGTGGCGTTCCTTATCGGCAAAGCGCACCACCTTGTCCTCAATGCTGGGGCAATAGCGCGGGCCCGCCCCCTCAATCACGCCGCCGAAAAGCGGGCTGTGCTGCAGGTTGGCGCGGATGGTATCATGCGTGCCGAGATGGGTGTAAGTGATACCGCAGGGCATCTGCCGCAGCTCAAAATCCGGTTCTGCCCAGTGGTTGAGGGTGCAGTGCGGCTCCGTGTCACGGTGCAACATCCGGCGGCTGCGATTGCTGAACAGCGGCGGCGGCTCATCCCCCGGCTGCATCTCCAGCGCCGCAAAATCAATGGTGCTGCCCTTCACTCGGGGGGAGGTTCCGGTCTTGAAACGCGCCAACGGGAAGCCCAGTTTCGCCAGCGAGGCGGAAATACCGCTGGGAGCGCAGCCCAGCCGCCCGCCCGGCAGGTGATCCATGCCCACATGCAGCAGCCCGCGCATGAAAGTGCCGCTGCACAGCACCACGCTGCGACCGCTGAAACGCTGCCCCCAGGTGGTGGTCACACCGACCACGCGGCCGTCCTCCACCACAATCTCATCCACATCTCCCTGGAAGAGCTGCACACCCGCTGCTGTCTCCATGACCCACTTCATGCGGGCGCGGTAGGCCAGTTTGTCTGCCTGGGCGCGGGGGGAGCGCACGCTGGGGCCCTTGGAGGCGTTGAGCATGCGGTACTGGATGGCCGTGGCATCCGTGTTGAGCCCCATGGCACCGCCCAGGGCATCAATTTCGCGGACGATATGCCCCTTGGCAAGCCCGCCGATGGAGGGGTTACAGCTCATCTGGCCGATGGTGTCCAGATTGTGCGTGATAAAGGCTACGCTGCCGCCCAGCCGCGCGGCTGCCAGCGCGGCCTCGATACCGGCATGTCCGCCGCCGATGACCAGCACGTCAAAATCTGTGGGAATTCGGAACATCTCAGGCAGTCAGCATCACGATGAGTTTGTGGAGCACGTCCCGCGTGTCCGTCTGGGTGGAAACCAGCTGGCGGTCAGCCAGCGCACAGGCCTGCAAATCCCGCCGCGCCTTTTTCAGCGTGAGCTTTCCGCAGGAGCGGGCGGCATTGAAGATGCCGTAGCAGCTGGGCGTGCCGTCCTTCTTGAGCGGCAGCAGCTTGAGCCCCTCCGGCGGCAATTTGTTCAGCGCGGCCTCAAAGGCGCGGTAGTTGCTTGTATCCGGGTGATAAGTATCCATCAGCAGGCGGGCACAGAAACGGTTGCGGACGGTCGGCACAATGGCCGCACGCATGATGGTGACTGCCTGCTCACCGTTCTCCAGCTGCTCGTTGATGAGCCGGACTGCCTGGCGGCAGCTCCCGTTCTCTATCGCCCG
>JAFQEB010000021.1 GCA_017399225.1 Clostridia bacterium
CGATGCGGGAGACGTCGGCCACGGGGAAGTTGCACAGGTGCACGGAGTCGATCGCGCCGGGCACGTTGGCCACGACGAGGTTCTGGTAGATATCCTCCGCCATGAAGGGGATGAAGGGCGCGCAGACCTTCGACAGGGTCACCAGCACATGGTACAGGGTGGCGAAGGCGGCTTCCTTGTCGCCGGCCATGCCCTTGCCCCAGAAGCGCTCACGGCCGCGACGCACATACCAGTTGGACAGCTCGTCCACGAAGTCCTGGATGGCGGTGGCGGGCTCGACGATGCGGTAGGCGTTCAGGTCCTCATCGACCTTCTGGATCAGGCTGTTCAGCTTGCTGAGGATCCACTTGTCCATCAGGGACAGCTCAACATTCTCCAGCTTGTGGGCGTTGGGGTCGAAGCCGTCGATCTGGGCGTACATGGAGAAGAAGGAGTGCACGTTTTGAAGGGTCGCCAGGAACTTACGCTGGACCTCCTGCACGGCCTCCTTGGAGAAGCGCTTGGGCAGCCAGGGCGCGGCGGTGGTGTAGAAGTACCAGCGCAGGGCGTCGGCGCCGTAGGTATCCAGCGCCTCGAAGGGGTTCACGACGTTGCCCAGATGCTTGGACATCTTGCGGCCCTCAGCGTCCTGGACGTGGCCCATGACGATGCAGTTCTGGAAGGGAGCCTTGTCGAACAGCAGGGTGCTGATGGCTTCCAGGGTGTAGAACCAACCGCGGGTCTGGTCAACGGCCTCGGAGATGAAGTTGGCGGGGAAGTTCTTCTCGAACATCTCCTTGTTCTCGAAGGGATAGTGCCACTGGGCGAAGGGCATGGAGCCGGAATCGTACCAGCAGTCGATAACTTCCTTGACGCGCTGCATTTCGCCGCCGCACTTTTCGCAGCGGAGCTTCACCTCGTCGATGAAGGGGCGGTGCAGCTCGATGTTCTCGCCCGGATCGGTGACGGCCATCTCGCGGAGTTCCGCGCGGGAGCCGACCACATGCATATGTCCGCAGGCGCACTGCCACACGGGCAGGGGGGTGCCCCAGTAGCGCTCGCGGCTCAGGCCCCAGTCGTGGACGTTCTCCAACCAGGTACCCATGCGGCCTTCCTTGATGTTGTCGGGCATCCAGTTGATGGTGCGGTTGTTGGCAACCAGCTGATCGCGCACCTTGGTCATCTCGATGAACCAGGTGGGGCGGGCGTAGTACAGCAGGGGCGTATCGCAGCGCCAGCAGAAGGGATAATCATGCTCGAAGGGCTGGGGCTTGAAGAGCAGGTCGCGCTCCTTCAGGTCCTCCAGCACCATGGGATCGGCCTTCTTCACGAACACGCCGGGCCACTTGGTATCCTCGGTCATGCAGCCCTGGTTGTCCACGAAGTTGACGAAGGGCAGGCCGTTCTCGCGGCAGACGCGGTTGTCGTCCTCACCGAAAGCAGGGGCGATGTGCACGATGCCGGTACCGTCGGTCATGGTGACATAGTTGTCCGCCACGACGAACCAGGCGTCCTTGTCGACCTTACCCTTGGCGAAGTCGAACAGGGGCTCGTAGTGCATGCCGCACAGGGCATTGCCGGGCATCTCCTCGAAGATCTCGACCTCCTGGCCGGGGAAGCACGCCTCGATCAGGGCCTTGGCCATGATGTAAACCTTGCCGTCCTCCGCCTTGAACCTGGCGTACAGGTCGGTGGGGTTGACGCACAGGGCCAGGTTGGAGGGCAGCGTCCAGGGAGTGGTGGTCCAGGCCAGCAGGTAGGTGTTCTCCTCGCCCTTCACCTGGAAGCGCACATAGGCGGAAACTTCCTTGACGGTCTTGTAGCCCTGGGCCACCTCGTGGGAGGACAGGGCGGTACCGCAGCGGGGGCAGTAGGGCACGATCTTGTGGCCCTGGTACAGCAGGCCCTTCTCGTGGATGGTCTTGAGGGACCACCACTCGGACTCGATGTAGTCGTCATGGTAGGTGATGTAGGGGTGCTCCATGTCGACCCAGTAGCCGACCTGGTCGGACATCTCCTCCCAGTCGTGCAGGTACTTCCAGACGGACTTCTTGCACTCGCCGATGAAGGGCTCGATGCCGTACTTCTCGATTTGCGGCTTGCCGTCCAGGCCGAGGATCTTCTCGACCTCCAGCTCAACGGGCAGGCCATGGGTATCCCAGCCGGCCTTGCGCAGCACGTTCTTGCCCTTCATGGTCTGGAAGCGGGGGAAGAGATCCTTGATGACGCGGGTCTCGATGTGGCCGATGTGGGGCTTGCCGTTGGCGGTCGGCGGGCCGTCAAAGAAGGTGAAGGTCTCGCCATCCTTGCGGTGACCGAAGGAACGGCGGATCACGTCGTTCTGCTTCCACAGCGCGGTGATCTCCTTCTCGCGCGCGGGGAAATTCATGTCGGTTGCTACTTTCTTGTACATTGTGTTCCCTCCTGTAATTCGGCCATCCTTCGGCGTAAGCCGAATGCTGGCTACACTCGGGCATTGCAAGCAATGCCTCTCGTTAGTCGGGCTTCGCCCGACCTTCTGATGTATTCCGATCAGCCTCACACCCATGGTCAACCCTCAAAGGAGGCGGCCGAAGGTTTCCAAAGGGCGATCGGAAAGCCCTTTGGTCGCGCCCGCAGGCGCGAAATCCTCTCGGGGCGAAAAAGAAAAATCCGCCCCAGCAAACATCACTGGGACGGACATTACTTCAATATCCGCGGTACCACCCAAGTTTGACAGCATCGCTGTCCTCTCATCGCAAAGCAGCCGCTTTGCTCGCCCTGTATCGGGAGCGCCCGGATTCCCCTACTCCGTTCAGAGAATCTCACTCCGGGGTGATCTGCATGTCCGGCCATCTTCTGACCCGGACGACCCGCTTTCCTGCCGGACTTCCACCATCCTCCGGCTCGCTGAAGGCGCGCTGCCCTGCCGTCCCCATCTGCGTGAACGTTACGGTCTATTATAGCCGATAGATGCAGTTTTTGCAAGGGGTTTTTGCGGCAAAATCAAGCTTTTTCCCGTCTGAGCAACATAGCGATGTGCTGCAGCAGCTCCCCGGGAGCCACCGTCACGCGTTCAGGCAGCGCAGTGCAGTCCGTGGTCAGCATATCCCCCAGGAGGTCGTTGGGGGTGACCGTCAGCGCGGCGCAGAGCTGAAGCAGCGTTTCCAGGCTGGCAACGCGGGTGCCGCGCTCGATGTGGCCCAGGAAGGATGCGGAGATCTCTGCCTTTTCGACCAGCTGCTCCTGGGTCAGGTGTAAATGCTGCCGGAAGCTGCGCACACGTTCGCCCAAGGCTGCGTAATCCATCCTATCGTCTCCATTTCACCACCATAGTGGTTACAATCTACCATTGCAGATGCTATTTGTCAAGCAGAATGTGCATTATACTTGTTATAAATAGCAACGAAGGTGGTGATTGCATGATCGTCGAAAACGTATCTGTTCTGGGCAGCAAGCTTTATGCCATTCGCAAGAGAATTGGTCTGACGCAATCTCAGGCCGCAGAAGCAGCAGGCTTATCCAACAATACATATGCCGAAATTGAACGCGGCGTTGTCAATACAAGCGTGGAATCCATCATGCAAATCTGCCGTGCCTTTCACATCACTCCAGATGCGATCATGACGCAAGAGAATACCGCAGCAGAAATCCACGAGGAGGAGATCCTTGCCCGTCTCCATAGCTGTACACCCAAGGCCAAGGAAACTGCCCTGCGTCTGCTTGAAACCTACCTGCAGTCGCTGGATTGAAGCGTACACAAAAGGACGGCTCGTCAAAGCCGTCCTTCCTTTATGCCCGAAAAGACTTTCGCCTGCCCGTACCGCGTCCATATGTTAGTGAGCATAACATCAACGATCAGCATAGCAGCCATTATGGGATATCTGAAGAGACAAGGTACCCTGATGATCTGCCTCACTATATACAAGCTGTATCTGTTTTCTCAGCATTCTACCGCAAGCAGGCATTTTACACTACTTCAACCGGTAAGTGGGACCTGCTGAAGGATGATGAGTTCCTTGTGGCGGTTGCATTTCAATCCACCCACCCCGAGCAGGGTGGGACATTCATGTACTGGATGTCCTTGGTGTTGTACAGGCCATTTCAATCCACCCACCCCGAGCGGGGTGGGACTCTGCTCACCCAGCACAATTTCAGGGTGGTCGATATTTCAATCCACCCACCCCGAGCGGGGTGGGACGTCGATCACGCCAAAGGCGTCCCTGCCAAAGACATTTCAATCCACCCACCCCGAGCGGGGTGGGACGCCATCCGGGCCGGGTACAGCGCGAAGACGGCGATTTCAATCCACCCACCCCGAGCGGGGTGGGACGTCGTGATCGTTCCGGAGACGGCGCCTGTGTTTAATATTTCAATCCACCCACCCCGAGCGGGGTGGGACGTCGAGGGGCCTTTGATTGTTAAGATCACGGACGTATTTCAATCCACCCACCCCGAGCGGGGTGGGACTTATGGCGTGTCGGCAAAGTTAAGCATGATAACCATTTCAATCCACCCACCCCGAGCGGGGTGGGACGGGATTCATAACGGCCGGATGCACGGCGCAATAGGATTTCAATCCACCCACCCCGAGCGGGGTGGGACGCCATGACGCCCATCCTATTAAGATCGACCGCTACCATTTCAATCCACCCACCCCGAGCGGGGTGGGACACCTGGTCGGGCTGATTAACCAGGCTGTAGCGCAATTTCAATCCACCCACCCCGAGCGGGGTGGGACTGGGCCGAGACAGAGGCCCAGGGCATCAACATCAAATTTCAATCCACCCACCCCGAGCGGGGTGGGACCCTCCAGGCTGACCCTGGACAGCTGGCCCGTGGAATTTCAATCCACCCACCCCGAGCGGGGTGGGACGCATCTTCTTGGGCTGCTTGCCGTTGGTCTTGTAATTTCAATCCACCCACCCCGAGCGGGGTGGGACTGGTCGGGGCAGCCTTACGGTCGTCGCCGTTAGATTTCAATCCACCCACCCCGAGCGGGGTGGGACCGAGCGTCTGGGACTTCGTGCTGGCGTTGTAGTAATTTCAATCCACCCACCCCGAGCGGGGTGGGACCCGGGCTGCGTCTGGGACGGCTGCCCCGAGGGCAAATTTCAATCCACCCACCCCGAGCGGGGTGGGACGCAACGGCCGCAGCGGCGCCTGGTACGTACCCGTCATTTCAATCCACCCACCCCGAGCGGGGTGGGACAGCAGAAGTAGCAGACATTTTTCCACGAAAAATTGTCGACTTCTGACAAAGAGAAGCCAAAGAAGGATGACTGAACCACCGTCAAGTGGTCAAATGATAGTGCGAAGCTGCATAACGCCGTGCAAACCAGGTGCGAACCGACCAGCCATTTCATGTGAGCTATTACTTCGCACGGCTACAGGATTAGGTCCCCCTCGATCTCAAAGGTTTCTTTGGCACCGATGTGAGTGACCTTGTTTTGATAGCTGTTGCCCAGCGTGTAGAAACGCAGACTATCAAAGTTAGTGTCGATGAGCTGTTCCAGTTCGTGCTTCAGCAGTTTATACTGGCTGTTGTCAAGCACGCATTCAAAAACCGAATTCTGCACCCGCGTACCGTGAGCGACGCACTTCTTGGCGACCATGCGCAGGCGGCGTTTGCCAGCAGAGGTCGTTGTGTTGACATCGTAAGTGATCAAAACAAGCATGGTTTCCCTCCGACTCACTTCCACAGGAAGGGGGGATATTCGTCAATGTCTCCGCGAATGTAACGGGCAAGAAGCAGCGATTGCACATAGGGAACCAATCCCCAGGGCAGTTTCTCCTTCAGGAAGGGATGGGTAATCTCGTCACGTTTCTTCTCCTGCCAGTGTTTCAAAAATAGCTTCCGGCCGTTGTCATTCAGCAGGACAGTGCCGCTTTCCTGACGGTCGAAGTGCTTGTCCTGAATGATGCGGTTGTTGATCAACGTCAGTACCAGGCGATCAGCAAAGGGGGCGCGCAGCTCTTCTTCAAGGTCGAGGGCAAGGGACTTGCGTCCCGGGCGATCCTGGTGGAGCAGGCCAACATAGGCATCCAGGCCGACTGCTTCCAAGGCAGCGGCGCAATCGTTGGCCAGCAAGGTGTAGGCAAAAGAAAGCATGGCGTTCACATTGTCCTGGGGCGGCCTGCGGTTTCGGCCGTCGAAGATGAAATCCACCTTCTGGCTCAAAATCAATTCGTCAAACGCGCTGAAGTATGCAGCGGCAGCCTCTCCTTCAAGGCCGCGGAGAGAGTCCAGCTCCGTTCCGCTGCGGATGAGGGGAATGAACTTCTGGAGCTGTTCGGAGGCGGCCTTGACCAGGCTCTGATTGATCCGCAGCGCGTGGTCGCGCAAGGCTCGTTCCAAAATCCAGCGAGAATTGTAGACCTTGCCGGTGATCATGTTGCGCACGATGGTGCAGCTGCGGGCATGGCTATCGGCAATGCGGTATTGCTCTCGCCGGAGGTATACGTTCCCCTGGGACATTCCGTTTACCCGGGCGAGGAATCTACCGTTAGGCGTCATGAAGGTGAGCTGAATGTTGCGCTGGGCGCACTCACCCATCAGGGCCGGTGTGGCTCCGGCATAGGAGAAGCTGATGATACCTTCCAGATTTAACAAAGGAAACCGGGCTGTATCTTCATCGCCACGGTTGACGACCACGTTACCATTGCTGTAAGAAAGAAACAGGTCTTCGCTGGTGATGTAGAGTGTATTGAGCAGCTTTCTCATGCGTTATCCTCCAACCTGGCTTTGATGTAGGATGACACATCGGAATATTTACTAAGCTTGGGTAGGCAGAGATCCCGCAGCGAGCAGGCGTTGCAGCCCTTGGTCTGTCGTGCCTTGGGCGTATGGTGCGCGTTGTAATACTTTTGCATTTGGTCAAACATCTGCGCGACCTCATCCCGTAGCGGAGCATCCAGAGAAACGACCTCCCGCCGGCGGGTCTCGCCATAGAACAGGCTGCCCTCCGGAATGTCGCACAGCAGTATCTCCTCCAGGCACATGGCCTGGGCGCAGAGCTGTAGTCTGTCGGCATTGTTTTCCTTGGGTTCGCCACGCTTATATTCCACCGGGTAGGGCTTCCATGTTCCTTCAAAACGGGGTAAGGTTACGCCCGCCGGATCACGGTGAAACTCTACCACATCACAAGCACCGCTGATGCCCAATTTGTCTGAAAAGACCCGCAGCCCGCGCAGGATCAGCAAATCACCGCGAAACTCATGGGAAGTACCATCGTGCGCTCGGCTGTGGAAGATGCGGCCATCGGTAGTGCGTTCATTTTCCTGCCATTGCTGCTCAATGTGGATCAGTGCCCATTGCCTGGGGCAATAGGCAAAGTGCTGTAAACCGGAAAGCTGCAACGGCTCGCGGGCCATATCACATACCCTCGATCACTTCGCAGGCCAGGCCGGGCAGTTCGTCCAGCTGGATGTCATAGTCCTCCACGGATGCAGGAGCATCGACCTTGGACTTCACCTTCAGCAGCCGATGCACCTTAGCAGAGGAATACTGGCCGTCCTTGCAGTTATGCTCCCACCAGTAGAGCCGCACCACTTCCATGGAGCCATCGGGCCGGGCAGCAGAGGCATCGTTGATAAACAGGGTGCGCAGAGCTTCCTTCACCACCAGTGCATCCTCCCGGGAGAAGCCGGTCTTTTCGGCCAGCTGCACATTGATGGAACCCTTCACCTGATACAGGCCGAAGCGCACAAAGTGCTTCATCCCCATGGTATCGCTGCCCCGGTCGGCTTCGCTCTTACGCTCACCGCTGACGCTCTTGGTGATCTGCATGGAGTAGGCATCCACCGGGTTAACGCTGACGGCCTGATGGACGGACACCGGGCCGCGCACGCCAACGGAAGCACATCCAAAGCCTTTGAAGGCAAATACCTGGCCGAAGGCACGCACGTCCAGCCATTTTTCGCAGGCGGTGTGGGCAAATTCATCTTGCGATTTGATCTTTTCCAGGAACTTGGCACGGTCCTTCAAGCTGATGAACCCATCATCCGCGCGGTCATCGGATTGAACGAAAACAGCGTGTCCCATATCCTGCATACGGTTGCGGATCTTGCGCTTGATGCACACATCAGACATCTCACCAAAGCCCTTGTAGTCCGTGCGGGGCCGATTGCCGTTGAGAGGATCGCCGTTGGGGTTGGCATTGGTGACGGAAAGCAGAACAGCAAAGTCGATCTTCTTGTCAAACTTCATCGGTATGTTCCTCCATTTCTTCGGGTTCCTTCTTAGTGTAAAGCGCGCTCTTTTGCAGATAGTAGCCAGGGAGATAGCTTTCGGTCAGAGGCTTGCCGTAATCCTCAGAATCTTCGAGAGATAGGTGGAGTTGCTCCATGATCTCGCTGATCAGTCTTTCGTATTTTGTGCGAAGGCCAATGTGCAGTCGGGGATAATAGGCATTTTTAAGTTGTTCCATGATGACCATGAAGGCGTAGCCGGGGCGCTTGACGAATACGGACTGCATTCGGATCGCATTGGGTTCGCGCTTTTCATCCGGGTCATAGGTATCACGTTCAATCTTCTCCATCACGGCCAGCAAACGTCCCCATTGATAGCTTCGATCCTTGCGTTCGGGTTCCAGTGCCAATTCGAGTTCCTCCTTCTTATGGTCGATGTAGTATTTTCGTATGGCTGCGCAGGCGATGCACAGCAGCCTGTTGCGGTTCGTCTTGGTGTAAATCTGGAGATTGCCAGCTCTGGTTACCAACGCCTGCATGATATCCAGCGGGAATACAGCCTGGTCAATGCGGCAGGAGAGCAAACGCTGCATCTGGGGTGCGATCATTTTTTCGTCTGGCTCCACCTTGCCAGTCTCGCCGCGCGGTGTGCCAAAGGCAAAGGCAATGATGTTGTACAGCAGCGGCGATTGTATGCCGTTGTAGTAGTCGTTCCAGCAGCAGGTTTCGTCCCAGCGTGCCAGTCGCTCAAGGAAGTCCGAGCCGAACATTTCGTTGTAGTAGGTGATGGCCAGGCGGCCGGTGGTGGCTGCATCAAAGGCGGCAATGATCACCTGATCCTCGGGCTGCCACTTATCCTGATAACCTGCCAGCTTGCGCCGGAGATCTTGGCGGTAGCTCTGATAATCCGGCAGGGATTCTTCTTCCTCAAACTGAAATTGCAGCGGCCATATCGGCTTGGGAACAGCCCGGCCCTGAGGATTCCAGCACACAAAGGCTCGGCCGCCCTGAACCGTCCCCTGGGTGCTGATGAGCCACTTGAGGGCGTTGTGGGCCTTCTGTGAGGCGAGGTAGCCCACGGAGGCTGCCTCCTCCGGCTCGGCAAAGCGACCACGGTAAGTGAAGTTGGAGGAGTCATTGGCGGAGATGATCTTTGCATTGCCGTTGAGGGAAAAGGCGCCTTTCAGGTGCTGCCATGTGATGTGTGTATCCTCTCCTGTCAACATGCAGAGATTGGTCTCGCCTTGCTTTTGCGATAGGTAGTAGGAGGAGTAAGCCTTCATCAGAGAAACGTCCTCCCATACGGCAGAACGGTCTGAAATGCCAAAGCCAAGCACACGCCAACAAATCATGTCCTTTTCCTTGTCGGTGGATATTCCGGCGTTGGTCAGGTCGCTGCGCAGCGTGCGCTGCCGGATATAGGTCAAAACCACCTTTGCTTTAGGGTGTGCGTATGCTGATTGACACCATTGCGTGAGGTTGTTAATGTACAGGTCAAACTTGACCTCATCATCGCCCAGCAGGTAGCCCAGTTGCTCGCACAGCGGGTGGGCGGCAGGACTGCTTGTACGGCCAGAGGATTCCTCCGTCACCGGAATAATGATTTTCTTATCCTTTTCAGCTGATTTAGCACCGACGAACCTTCCATCTGCATCAATAGTGACCTCGATCTGCGCCTTAGTCACAATGTGGCCGATGGGGGCCAGTGGCTCTTCCTTACCCTCCTCATAGATACCGGCAAGGCCTTCCATGGCCTCGTAGGTTTCAAGTGCCTTTTGCAAAAGCCCCATCAGGTCACCTCCCCGTATTCACGCAATCCTGAGAAATTGCCCGTCTCCTCACCAAAGGTCTTCATGCTCATGGCTTTGATGGGCTTGTGCCTGGGGCAATCTTCCGGCCGGACGAATTTGATGATCCCCTTTTCCATCACCGGTCGCCAGAGGTTGACGGTCATTTTGCCTGCGGTTTCCTCGGAATATGCCTCATCAGCATAGGTCATGCCATGGTACATCACGCCGAAGGAAAGCTGTGGCAGATCATCATAATAGCCTGCTCCATCACCAAACACGCAAGGTTCTACATAGGCCTGACATTCCCTGGTCCCCAGGAATACGTCTCTGCGACCACCGCGGCGGATCATCTTTTTGGCGATCTCATGGTGCTTGTTTTCGTTTCTGTCGCCAGCCAGTTCGGGACGGTTCATGTTCCACTCGAAATGGGCGCGTACCTGATAGCGGCAGTCCTTCAGGTAGGTGTAGTAAGCCAGATCGTTGCCGCCGTTGTACTTGATGGGACGGATGCTCTTGACCTCCGTCTGGATGCGGTTCATGATACGCACCTCATCTATATACCAGATGATGGTGGGTTTCCAATACACAGAAGACAGAACGCCTTTGAGTGCCTCGTATGTAGGCACCTGGTAGCTGCTTTTCTCTCCGCCCACGCGCATCAGCGGGTCGGCGAACAGGGCATACGGCCCATAGACCTCGAACTCTACAATATTAGGGTGTTGCACAGATCATTTCCCTCCTTTATACCGATGTGTTCATCATAACAGTCATCATTAAGAACATAGATGCTGCCATCCAGGCGTGTGGACAGCATACCTTTTTTCTTCATCTGCTCGATTTGCCCGGATGTGACGGAAATGGTGTAAGGTTTCGCATTCTCCAAAGTTGTCTTCACACGGGAAAGGGCGTATCGGGAAAGCTTTTCTGGCAGTTCGCCAATAAAGGTTTTTCCTTTGCCGTATGGCACGAGGATGCTTTCACTGTTGCTGTCAAACACCTCAAACCATTCCCCTGCCGTGCGGAAGGCCTGGTTGAGCATATAAGGGGATGAGGGCTTTGACAGGAACTGCGTGTTGGTCGAAAGCAGTTCGAAAAGATATTGTTCGTTGATATAATAATCCTGTGCACGCTTCGGCATATCGCCGTACAGGGCAGTATAATAATCCCGCACCGCTGCATCTGAGGCAAGATCGTGACCATATCTCTCAGGGTGAAGATGATATTCCGCCAGCAGCTTGGTCAAGGCAGTTTGTGCCTCGCGGATCTCCTTCAGCGAACCCAGCCTTTCATCTTTCAGCGTGCAGACGCGCACAGGCTGCGGCTCAGTATGTTCGCCATGGCGGTTGCAGCGCCCAGCTGATTGCACGATGCTGTCTAAACCGGCGGCCAAGCGAATAACTGAACCGAAGCTGATATCTACGCCTGCCTCGATCAGTTGGGTGGATACGCAGATCAGCTTCTCCTTCCCTGCCAAGGCTTCGTTCAGTTCTTCAAGCACATGCTTGCGGTGCGCCATGCACATACCGGCGGACAGGTGGAAAAGCTTTGCATTTGTCGTTTCGCCCAGTGTGCGGAACAAATCGGCAGCCTCACGCTTGGTATTGCAAACGACCAGCAGGCTGGTGGTGGATTCAAGCGTTTTGAGTGCAAGATCGGCAAGCTCCGCCATGGATAAGGAACCAGCATCCTGGATTTTTGTGCGTTGGAAAAGTGGCGCATATTGCTTGAACATGGTCTCGCTGATCAGCGGCTCGCATGGGAGCATTTTGCGTGCTGCTTTGTCGAAAGCGGGTTGTGTAGCAGAGCAAAGCACCACAGTCGCTTTGCAGCACATGGCCAGGAAATTGACGGCGCAGTTGAACATCGAAAGCATTCTGGGCGGCAGAGACTGCACTTCATCAATGATGATGACACTTTCACATAACGCATGGAAACGCCTCACCGAGGACATCTTGCCGCTGAACAGCGTATTCAGCAGCTGTACAAAGGTGGTGATGATCATGGGTGCGTCCCATGTTTCCTGCATATATTCTGTTGCCGCTGCTTTCTCTGGTGTTGCTTCTTCCTGCACCAGATTGGAATGATGCTCCAGCACGGGAATGCTGTCACCCACCGCCGACCTGATCACATCTGCATTCTGCTCGATGATGGAAAGGAAAGGGGCTACATAGAAAATCCTTTGCATCTTGTTCTTCTTGGCATGGAGCACTGCAAACCGTAAGGCTGCCAGCGTTTTGCCGCCGCCGGTGGGCAGGTCGAGCCGGTAAAGCCCAGGGTCGTTCTTTGCAGCCTCGGCGCAGCGGTCGGAAAAAGCTCTTCGCGCCAACTGGATGGGTTTCTCCTGCGAAAAGGAAGCAATGTGTGCCTCGACCCGTGCGGCGCATTCTGCCCAGTCAGGCGGGTTGTTCGGTGGAAGGGGAAGGTCGTCCATAAAGCAGCGGGTGTCTGTTCTGTCTGCTTCAACGATGGCCGAGGTGATCAGACGCGCCAGCATCCCCAGAGCATAGCAGAGTTCCTTTTGTTTTCTGACGCAGGGCGTGAGCTTGCTTTGAATGTAGGCCTCGATCTCTTGCTCTGCATCCTCAAAAAGCCGTTCGATTTCTTTCGGGCTCGCGCATTCTTCGTAAAAGGCCGAAATTGCCCGCCGGTCATATTCAGGCTGATGCTGCAACCGATGTTCAAAACCACTTTGGTGCTGTACATCCCACAGGTCAATCAAACCATGGTGGCTGCCGATACTTATAGCAATCAACTCAGCCGTGATATTCCTAAACACCGATTCTCTCTTCGAATGAAACTGCTCCAGTATACAGCGTACGCCAGCAAATGTATGGATCACGCTGCCCTTACGGACATATTCGCCAGCACTCGCCTTGGCGATGTACACATCAAATTCATCCGTAAACTTACCGCAGTCATGTAACAATCCTGCAAGATAGACGGTTGAACCCAGCCCGATTGATTCAAGGGAAGTTCGTGCTAAAGCGGCAACGGAACGTGAATGCTCCGCGCATGTTTGAATACGACATGCATTTGTTTGTGGATCAATGACTTTATGTGCTGTATACATGTTTTTCTCCCTTTATGGTCAATAAACGCACCAGATATACCTGTCGATATGTATTTTAACGTATGGGGCAGGCTTTGTCAACAGAACATATTTAAATTTATCAAACAACGAAATCATCTTGAAATTCTGTGGTATTCTTGCTATAATACATTGTCGCATCATTCACACTGTTCGATGCGTGGATTGAAATGTTGTTTGATAAATTTCCCGGAAAAGCAGAAGGCTGGGATACGAAAAGTATCCCAGCCTTCTTGCATATATCGGACTCGCTGGTTTTCTTGATAGGATTAACTGGTTACACAATAGCCACACATAACACAAGCTTGCATACAATAAGCAATCCAATTCAGCAGACAGCATTCTAAGTAAGCCAATCTTATCTGGGCCGCCTTTCGCTTTATCCCAGATGCTTTTTGAGGAAGGCGTCCACCTCGTTCAGCGCCTCGTCACAGCAGAAGCCCCGCCAGCCGTGGTCGCCGCCCAGCACCTTCACGAATTCAACCTCCTTGCCCAGCGCCCGCATGGCCTCGTAGAGATGCACGCTCTGCTGGAAGTTGACCGTCCTGTCGCGGCTGCCGTGCATGATCAGCACCGGAGGGGCAGGCCTGTCCGCACTCAGGTAGCTCTGGGGCACAGTGGCCGCCGCCAGCTCCGGATGTTCCGGCACGGACAGATGACCGATGAGCCAGCCCTCGGGACAGTCGGGGCTGACATGCTCGCCGCAGCTGGGCTCGTAGCCCATCTCGCTCACGACCGTGGGGCCGTACCAGTCGACGATGCAGCGCACAGAGGCGTCGCCCTCGTCGCCGTCAGCGTTCAGGCAATCGTTGCCGGTAAAGCCCGCCATCAGTGCCGTATGGCCGCCGCTGGAATCACCCCAGACCGCTACCTTCTCCGGGTTGAAGCGGTACTTCTCCGCCCGGGCCCGCAGGAAGCGGATGGCCGTTTTGACGTCCTCCACCTGAGCAGGGAACTTCGCCGTGGTGGACGGACGGTACATGACCAGCGCCACGCAGTAGCCCCGCTGGCACATGCGGAGCATCTCCGGCAGGTGGATGTAGACGTCCTGCCGGAACCAGGCGCTGCCCTGCACGAAGACGATCAGCGGATTATCCCGGCGGTCGTTACGGGGCGTAAGATAGGAGATGGTCAGCTTCTCGCCGTCGCGCTCAGCGTAGACGATATCCGGCCGGAAGGCCACGCCGTAGCCGAAGGAATCCTGCCAGCGCACCTCGCGGGCGCCCTCGGGCAGGGCGGGGTTTTCAGGGAAGTTCTCATCCTCGTAGGAATAGGGCTGCAAAATCTCGCGGGGCATGGGATTCCCTCCAAATCAGAATTCGTAGTCGATGCAGGCGCGGTCGATGCGGACCGTACCGACAAACTGCCCGAAGGCCACATGCTCCGGGGAAACCTGGTAAGCCTGCAGGCCCTCCACATCATCAAAGTCGATAATGAGGGACACGTCATAATTGGACGCCGGCGTACGGGGATCATTGGTCACGACGGCAAAATCCCGTACAGAGGGGATCGCCTTCAAGCTCCCGGCGCGGCGGACGAACTCAGCCGCGTTGGCAGCCTTGTCTTCCTTCAGGGTGAACATACAGATGTGACGGATCATCAGCGGGGCACTCCTTTCATCAGTCGCAGCATCTCAGCTTTTCATTTCCCACTATACTTTGTCGATCGTACACCCGCCGATGAACTCCCGCAGCAAACTCAGCGGCGGGATCTCATCCAGCACCTCATCCGATACCTCGGTGAAGTAGTTGAGCATCTTCACAAGGCGGCGGGCGGTCAGATAGTGCGGATTTTCCGGGGGGATGGCCCGGAGCATATCGTAGGCGTATTTCTTCAGCACCGGCAGCTCGTAGTGCAATGCGGTGTTGAACATGCTGTCGGCCCGTTCCTGGTGGGGGAAGATCCAGGTTTCCTCGCCCCTTCGGACACTGGGCCACATGGCCAGGGTCTCCTCCGGGGTGGTGCCCCGGAACTGGTTATCCCGCACAATGCGCCGCAGCAGGCGCACATCCGTGGTGCGGATGCGGTTGTGGTCATCCAGGTTGATGCAGGTCAGGGCGCTGACGAAGATGCGGTGGATGGCCTCCTCCGGCACGCCTTCGGAGAGCGCCGGGTTCAGGCCGTGGATGCCCTCGATCAGCACCGGCTGTCCCGGGGCCAGGGCGGTCATCACACCATGCTCCATGCGCTTGCCCGTGTGGAAGGAGAAACGCGGCACCTCCACCGTTTCGCCTGCCAGCAGCCGGTTCATATGCTCCCGGAAGAGGGGCACGTCGATGGTGTGGAGGGCCTCCAGATCCACGGTGCCGTCAGGTTCGACGGGCAGCTCATCGCGGTTGCGGTAGTAGTCGTCCAGGGATATCAGCACCGGATTCAGGCCCAACACCCGGAGCGCCACGGCCAGGCGGCCCGTAGTGGTCGTTTTGCCCGAGGACGACGGGCCGGCAATGAGGATGATCTGCTTGCCGCGGTCAGCGATTTTCTGCGCGATCTCGTCGATGGCCCGGGCATGGAGCGCCTCGTTGACGCGGATGAACTGCCGCAGCTCGCGCCGCTCCATCAGCCGATCCAGATCGGGCGCGTTCTTCACCCCCAGAATGCCGCACCAGGCCGCGCTCTGGTCGAACACCGCCAGGTGCTTGGGGCGGTCGATGTAGGCGGCGGGGCGGTCGGGCGACTCCGTATCGGGGGTCAGCAGCGCAAAGCCGCGCCCCGGCATGTGCTCCACGCCAAATACCTGCAAATACCCCGTGCTGGGGGGCATCGCACCGTAGAAGTACTCGTTCATCCCGCCGCATTCATACAAGCTGAAGAAGGGCACGGTGCGCCGCTTCAGCAGCTCGACCTTGTCCGGCTGGCCATCCTCCTCAAAATAGGCGATGGCATCGTCCAGCGACCATTCCCGCTTGTCAAAGGGCAGATCGGCAGCAATGAGGCCGGACATCTCCGCACGGATGGCCTCGCAGTCCGCTTCCGTCAGGTCGCGTCCGGGCAGGCTGATGCACACGCCGCCGCCCACGCTGTACTCAATGCGCACACGCTGCCCGGGCATCAGGCGGCGGATGGCCAGCAGCGCCACGAAGCGCAGCCCGCGCTCATAGATGCGGCGGCCCTCCTCGTCCGCAAGGGTCAGCAGCCGGATCTCACCCGCCTGCATGACCGCGTCCGTCAGTTCCAGCACACGGCCCTGCTGCTGCACCGCCAGCACGCCGCGCATATCCACCTGCAGCTCCCTCAGGCACTGCATGACGCCCATGCCCGGCTCAGCCTGCATGGAACGATTTTCATAACTGATGATCATTTTGGCCTCCCGCTCAACGCATCAGCAAGATATTGATATCATTGTAGCATAATCAGGCGTTTTTGTCATCATGCCAATTCACAGCAAAAAGCCGTTCCCCCGCTACTGGCAGGAGGAACGGCCTTAATCGGTTCGTCAGTCATCAAAGGGCATACTGCTGCGCTCCACCAGCGCCAGCTCCTTCTCCAAGTCGCGGGGATGGCCATGCTCAGCCTCGTACTCCGCGTCGCGCTGCTGCTGCTGGATGCGTTTGGTATGCACATAGGCCCGGTTGCTGGGGGCCGCCTTGGACAGGTTCATGCTGATCAGCCGCTCCCCGGACTGGGTCAGGGACAGACGCACCTTCACCAGCAGCAGACCATGGTGGGAACACTTGGCCAGGCCGATGTACTTGTCCGCCGTCTGCCGGACGTAGCCCTCTTCCTCCAGCTTCGCCTTTTTGGCGCACACGGGGCAGCGGGGCTCCCGGGCAAACTCGCTCTCAAAGGCCTCCCGGATGGAGGCGAAGCTCTGTCCCTTGCGGCGCTCCCGCTTGTCCGAATGGATCAGCGGACGGGGCTGCTGGGGGTACTTGAGCACATCCTCCGGATGGGGCAGCCGGGCAAAGACCAGCGCCGTGTAATATGCGTCATGCAGGGCATTGTGGAAGTAGCGCGCCTCGTCCGGCTGGATCTCCAGCATCTCCATGGCCGCCTTGAGGCCCTTGCGCTCCTTGCACTTGTACACGTCGGAGAAGAGCCGCTGGATATCGCACAGCGGGGGCAGCTGCACCTGACAGCCGAAGAAGTCCATGTTCTGCTTCAGCACGCTCACGTCGTCACAGCCCCAGGTGAGCAGGGTATAGTCCTCCCCGCACCAGGCGGCAAACTGATCCATCGCCTCCAGAAACTGCGGCGCGTCCGCCAGCTCCTCCGCGCCCAGCTGGGTCATCTTGCGGATGCGCGGATGGATCTTCACATAATGCGTCGGCCGGATCGGGATGGAGATGGAATCCACCACCTCGAAGTTCTCCCCGACCTTCACCGCGCCGATCTGTATCATCTCAAAGATCAGCCTGTCCCCCACCTCGCGGTACACATGCGAGTCAAAGGACATCGGCTGATTCCATTCCAGGTCTACCACTATGTAATGCAAAGCAATATCTCCTTAAAGGAACGCCAGGGCTCTGCCCTGGATTCGGCAGGGGCTCACGCCGCCCCTGCACCCGCGCAAGGGGTTTCACCCCTTGACCCGTTCCGCAATCCTTCTCGTCTTTTTTCTTTGGGCTGTGCACGCGTGGGAGTCGCGTGCCAAAAGGCTCCCTCTCCGAGGGAGCTGTCAGCCGCTTGTTGGCTGACTGAGGGAGTCCGCGTCCGCAGACGCGGCGCCAACCCGCCGTTATGCAAGCGGTTCCTCCGCCGCGCAGGTGCCCGCCAGCGCGCCGGTCGCCCAGGCGATTTGCAGATTGTAGCCGCCGGTGTGGGCGTCCACGTCGATCACCTCGCCCGCGAAGTACAAACCAGGCACCAGCTTACTCTCCATCGTCGAGGGATCGATCTCCTTCACGGATACGCCGCCGCGGGTGACGATGGCCTCCTCGATGGGAGCCAGCTTCTTCAGCGTCAGCGGAAGGGCCTGCACCTTTTCGGCAATGGCCTCCCGCTCCTCGCGGGTGATCTGTGCGCAGACCTTGTCGCCGTCCACGCCGCACAGGGCCGGGAAAAGCTCCGCCAGGCGGGCAGGCAGCAATCCCGGCAGGACGCTGCGGAGCATCTTGCGGCTGTTGTCGTCAAAATCCCGCTGCAGCCGGGCGTCCAGCTGCTCCCGGGTCAACCCGGGCTTCAAATTCAGCGTGACGGACGCATCCGCCAGGTTCTCCGGCAGGTGGCAGCTCATGGTCAGCACCAGCGGGCCGGAAATGCCGAAGTGGGTGAAAAGCATCTCGCCCAGATCGGTGTAAAGGGTCTTCTTGCCCTTCTTCATGGTCAGGGTCACATTGCGCAGGCTCAGGCCCATCAGTTCACCCGGCCAGCTTTCGACCGTTTCGATGGCGGAAAGCACCGCGCTTCTGGGCGTGACGGTATGGCCCAGGGCCTCCGCCATGCGGTAGCCGTCGCCGGTAGAGCCCGTCAGCGGGCAGCTCAGGCCGCCGGTGGCGATCACCACCCGGTCCGCCGGGAGGCTCGTGCCGTCCATCAGCGTCACCCCGGCAACAGCGCCGTCCTGAAGCTTCACATCCCGCACGCGCGCGCCGTAGATCACCTTCACGCCGCCCTCGCGCAGCAGCCTCTCCAGCGCACGGGTGACGTCGCTGGCCTTCTCCGTCGCCGGGAACACCCGCCGTCCGCGCTGGACGACCACGGGACAGCCCGCATCCTCCAGCAGCTCCATCATGCTCTGGGGGCCGAAGTAGCTCATGGCAGAATACAGGAACCGCGGGTTGCGCGGCACCTCCTTCATGAACTCGTCCAGCGTACAGTCGTTGGTGACGTTGCAGCGGCCCTTGCCGGTGATGTAGACCTTCTTGCCCAGCTTCTCGTTGCGCTCCAGGAGCGTGACGGCAGCCCCCAGGCGCGAGGCATGGATGGCGGCCATCATGCCCGCTGCACCGCCGCCGATGATCAGCACATTACGCATGATTGTTTGCTTCCTCCAGATACACCTCGTAGATCTCCCAGATGGATTCCAGCTTGCTGAAATGCTGGGAGAGCGCATCCTTGCGATGCAGCCCCAGCGCCACCAGCAGGGCATTGATGACCGACAGGGGCGCAGCCAGGCTGTCCACGAAGGAAGCCATGTCCGTGCGGGCCATGAGGGTGGCGTCAGCAATGTCGTTCAGGGGGGACATGGGGCCGTCCGTGATGGCGACCACCTGCGCGCCGCAGCGCTTGGCAAAACGCATGGCCTCCAGCGTGCGGGTGGAGTAGCGCGGGAAGGAGATGCCCACGAGGATGTCATCCTCCTTGAGCTTGGAGATCTCCTCGAACACATCCGTCGCCCCGGAGGACACCAGATGCACGTTGTCAAAGATGTAGTTGAGGTAATACCCCATGAACTGCGCCAGGGGCGCGGCCGAGCGCAGGCCCATCACATAAATGGAGCGCGCCGAAAGCAGCCGCCTGACCACATCGTCAAAAACCGCATTGTCCAGCTGCTCCAGCGTTGCGCGCAGGTTCTGCATGTCGCTCTTGAGCACGATGCCCAGCGCTGCGCTGGGGTCGATCTCCGTGGACATCTCAAACCGCTGGTTGGCCGTCAGCCGGTGGCTGACAAGCTCCTGCAGCGCGCGCTGCAGCTGGGGGTAGCCCTCGTATCCCATGGCGGAGGCAAAGCGCACCACCGTGGATTCGCTCACGCCCACGCACTCGCCCAGACGGCTGGCCGTCATAAAGACCGCCTTGTCGTAATGCTCGACGATGTACTGGGCGATTTTCCTGTGGCCCTTGGAGAGCCGCTTGCCCGACTGGTTCAGCCGGTCGATCATGTCCTGCATATCCTGCATGACGCTTCATCTCACTTTCATCCGTTCCCGGCGCCATGCCGAAGAACGGCTGCACCCGGCAGGTCTCCCTGCCTTTACAGAGCTCTGACCATTATACGCTCATGCAGGAAATTTTGCAAGTCAAAACCTGAAAAATGCAGTTTCTGCGTCAAAAATGCAAGTTCATACCGCACCCAGCGCCCATGCCAGCAGCAGGAGCGCCGCAAGGAACAGCACATTCAGCGCCGTAAAAACCAGCATGAACCGTCCGCGCCGGGCGCCCGGAGCCGCACCGTACAGCCGGAAGGAGATGAGGCTCGCCAGCGACGCCACGAGCGTGCCCAGGCCGCCCAGGTTCACTCCCAGCATCAGGGCGGCAGCATCCTCCGTGAAGGGCGAAAGCAGCAGGCACGCCGGCACGTTGCTGATGACCTGTGAGGCCAGGAGACTCGTCAGCAGCGGGCTTCCCGCCATCAGGCCCTCCAGCCAGTCGGAGACGGGCGTACATGCCTTCACCGAGGCAACGAAAACGAAGAAGCACACGAAGGTCATGAGCAGCGTATAATCCACCCGGCGGAGGACGGGGCGATCCCAGATCAGCAGCGCCAGCAGCACCGCGAGGGCCAGCAGCCAATCCGGGATCAGCTTGGCCAGGGCCAGGAGGGCCAGCGCGGCCAGGAAGCCGTAGAGGGCGAGCCGCCGGGCGGGCAGGCGCTCGCCGGTGACGGGCGCGGGGCGGACGGGGGCACAGGGGATCAGCAGCGCACAGGCCGCGAGCAGCGCCAGAGCCAGCAGCGCGTAGGGCCAGGTGAGCGCCGGGAAAGCCAGCGCATCCAGCCGTCCGCTGGAATACAGGTACAGGTTCTGCGGGTTGCCGATGGGCGTGACCATGCTGCCCAGGTTGGCCGCGATGGTCTCCAGGACGACGGTCAGGGTAAGGTGCTTCACCTCAGCCTCCTTCATCAGCAGCACTGTGAAGGGCACGAGGGTGATGAGGGCCACATCGTTGGTGGCGACCATCGCCAGCAGAAAGCAGGCCGCCGTGAGCACCATTGCCAGGCCCCGCAGGGTGTGGATGCGCGAAGTGACCGCCGCCGCCAGCTTGTCAAAGGCGCCCATGTGGCGCAGCCCCGCGACGATGGCCATCAGCGAAAAGAGCATCATCAGCGTCGTGGTATCAATACCCTCAAGGGTATGCCGCCCCGGCGCAGCCAGCAAAAAGGACAGCAAAGCCGCAACCAGCGCCACAGTCAGCACGACCTCGCGGCGGAAATAACCAAGGACTCTCTTCATAACAAATCGCTTCTTTCGTCACACAAACCAAATTCCGAATTCCGAATTCATAATTCCGAATTCATAATTACCTCAGCAGCTCCGCCGGCACCTCTTCGGCCATGCGCTCGTAGCCCTTCTTGCTGGGGTGCAGGTGGTCGCCGGAGTCGTATTCGGGGAGGAACCAGTCCGGGCGGGCGGGGTCACGCAAGGCAGCGTCGAAGTCGATGCAGCCGTCGATCAGGCCGTCCAACGCGGCCTGGTGGATGAAGTCGTTGTAGGCGTGGCGCATCTCCTGGCGGAAGGGGGCGTCGGTGCGCCATCCGCCCATGGGGATCAGGGTGCCGACATAGACCCTCAGGCCCATTTCACGCGCCTGGGCGATGTAGGTTTTCAGGCCCTCGATCAGCTCATCCACGGTAGGCAGGTCGCTCATGGGGCGGAAGATATTGACCTCCTCCCCTACCGGGTGGATGATGTCGTTGATGCCCTGCTGGATGATGACCGCGTCCGCGCCGTCGGTGGGTACTTCGTGGAGGAAGCGGCGGCTACCCATGAGGCCGTAGCTCTCGTAGGTGAGGCAGGTGTACTCCCGCAGGATGCGGGTGCCGCTGGCCGCCCGGCGGATGATGGCCGTGCGGGTGAAGCCCTCGCGTTCGCAGCGGATTTGCAGGTCGTCGGGCCAGTCCTGGGCGGTGATGGAGTCGCCGTAGCAGACGATGCACCGGTTTTCGGGAGCGGTCAGAATCGAGACGTTCGAGAGGAAGTAGTTCAGCTTGGTCTGGCGGGAGGTGTGGATGGAGATGTCCGCGTTCTCCGTTTCGTCGCCGTTGGCGTACAGGCCGCCCGAGCGCTTGCCGCAGGTGAAGACCACCGAGCGCATGAGGGTGAAATCCGCCAGGTAAAAGCTGACGTGGACGGTTTCGCCGGCACGGAGGTTGACGGCGATCGGGTCGCTGGTGACGGTCT
Organism: Clostridia bacterium; assembly: GCA_017399225.1. The sequence goes on from JAFQEB010000021.1 coordinate 22,029, forward strand.
CCCCTGCCCCGATGGTGACCGCGCGGTTGCCGGAGAAGGTGACGGGCCAAAAGGCTCCCCCTTCGGGGGAGCTGTCACCGCAGGTGACTGAGAGGGTTTCCCCGCGCACGAGCAACGTGGTTTTATTGATGGTGACCGGCTCGGTGCCGCAGTAGTTGTCGAAGGTCAGGCGCAGGGCCGTGCCGTCAAAGGGTACGCGAATCGGGTAGCGGATGGTGATGTTTTTCGCGTAGCGCTCGGGGCGGTTCTCCGCGACGGAGACGGCGTTGCCCCAGATGGACGTCCAGTGGCGGTCAGACATGGAGGTTCCTCCCTTTGGGGAATTCGGAATTCGGAATTGGATTGGGAGGACGGGGTGGTTTCCTCCCGGATTGGTGTGGTGGGGTGGGGGTATTATAGCACGGCGGAGGGGCGGTTGGCAATGGGGCGGGAGCACGCAAGACCTCATCCGTCACCGCGCAGGCGCGGCGACACCTTCCCCAGAGGGGAAGGCTAAGTTTGTGGAACGGCGGAACCAGTAGATTCGCCTTCCCCTCTGGGGAAGGTGGATTCGGACGCAGTCCGAAGACGGATGAGGTCTTGCGGGGGGGGCGGAGAGACCCTCTCAGTCAGCTGCGCTGACAGCTCCCCCCAAGGGGGAGCCTTTTGGTTAGTGGGACAAGGACGGCGGACAGCCAACAGGGCCATCCGCCGCACTTTTCATTTTCCATTTTTCATTTTGCATTTTTCATTTATTACAGCACCAGCCAGCAAGGACGCACCTCCTGCTCGCGGCCTTCTTTGTCCAGCGTGAAGGTGTTCATCAGGCCGTCGCACACGGCTTCGTATTCGCCGCGGAAGCCGGTGACGGTGACGTAGCCGTCCGCGTCGGTGACGAGGGTCTCCTTCGTGTGCCAGTCCTTCGTGATGCGCTGCTTCAGGGCGTCGTAGGCGGGCTTGGGGGCGCCGTTCAGGCGGACGAGGCCGGCGGGCGCGCCAAGCCAGGCGCCGTCGCGGAAGTCCCAGTTGGTGAAGGCCTCCACCTGCGGGTGGGCGAAGAGGGTGTCCAGCATGGCCAGGAAGTCGCGGGCCTGACGGTCTTCGCCGGCGGGGGTGGTGGGCCATTCGGGGACCTGCCAGTCGTTGAGATCGACGATGTGTGGGGGCATCAGGTCGCCGGAGACGAAGGTGTTCTCGGTGAAGTGGATGGGGAGATGGAATTTTTCGAAGCGCTCGAGGACTTCGTGGAGCTTTTCCTGGCCCCAGAAGCCCTGGTGCTGGTGGCTTTGGATGCCGATCACGTCCAGGGGGACGCCGGCGGCCAGGCACTCGGCGATCAGCTCGGCGTACTTTTCACTGGTGTTGAAGTCGTTGAGGAGGAGGGTCGCATTCGGGTCGGCGGCGCGGGCCTGGTCGAAGATGGCCTTGACCAGGTTCACGCGGCCCATCTCGGCGCACAGGCGGGTGATGGCGTTGTCCTCCTTGTCGAAGATGGGCATGATGACCACCTCGTTGATGACGTCCCACATGTGGATGTAGTCGCGGAAGGCGGTCAGCTCACGGCGGATGCGGGCGAGCTGGTTGGCAAGGACGTCGGCATTGGGGCGGCCCAGGAGCCATTTCGCACTGACGGTGTGCCAGCACAGGGGGTGGCCCTTCATGGCGACGCCGTTGTCCCTCAGGAAGGCGGCGGTGCGCAGGGTGCTCTCCTCCTGGGTGACGCCCTCCTCGCGCTCGTAGCGGCCCTGGTAGAAGGGCAGCGTGCCGAAGTTGAACAGGGCGTGCCACTTCTCCCACAGCTGCTCCAACCAGACGCGGCGGGCCGGGGGCGTGCGGGGATCCAGCATTTCGCTGAGCCAGAAGATGTTGCAGCCGAAGCGGAATTCGTGGTTCTTCAGTTCCACCGTGACCTTGCGGCCGGCGATGGGGGTGTTGCCGTCCATGAGGCGGATGCGGCAGGTGGATTTGCGGTGGGCGTAGCGGTCCATAGGGATCCTCCTCAGCGGATGATGTGGTAGAGGTCGTAGCGGCCGGGCATGGCGCGGAATTCGAAGACGGTTTCCGCGCCCGTGTGGCAGAGGGGCTTCACCTCGCGGCCGGTGACGGGCATGCGCAGGGCCTGCACCTGGCCGGAAACGTGGATGCGGCCCAGGCTGGGCTGTGCGCCGTCGTCCACATAAGGGTAGATGATGAAGGCGTCGTTGTCATAGCAGAAGAGGCTGATACGGCTGACGCACTCCAGGTGGACGCCGTTCACCGGGAGGGCGGCGCGCAGGCGGGTCAGCACGTCCACCGGGAGGCGGTAGAGGTCGGAGAAGGCGTCCGGCACGGCGAGGGTCAGCATTTCGCCCTTGCCGTAGGTATCGCGCAGGAGCATGCCGTAGCTCTCCTGGCCCACGCGGGTCTTGATCAGGGCCCAGGTGCTGTTGTTGCGGTGCTCCGGGACGGCGATGGCGATGGGCTTTTCGCCGTGGGGGTAGGTCAGCAATCTGCCGTGCATGAGGGAATCGACCTGCTCGACGAGGAAGTCGTCGGCGATGACGCGGCGATCGGCAAAGCGGATGGAGGTCATGCGGCGAATTCCGCGATCCATGGTCGCCTGCAGGAAGCCGTGGGTCACCAGGGCCTTGCCGCCGGCGGCGACGTAGGATTCCAGCTGATCGACGATGGCGGGGTCGCAGGCGGAGGAGCGGGTCAGGAGGATCGCCGGGGCCTCCGCCGGGAAGTACGGCGTGCAGACGATGGGCAGGCCCACCATGCCCAGGAAATCCTGGATGTTGTCCTCGCCCTGGCAGTTGTCGGGCAGGTAGCAGGGCACGCCGACGGGCGCGCCGCAGTGGTCGAGGAGGGCGTCCAGCTTGTCGAGCTGGAAGCCCAGGGCGGGGACGTTCATGGTGTTCACCAGGGCCTGGAAGCAGAACATCATCAGCTCCCTGGGCTTCGCGAAGGCGGTCAGGTAGGCCTGCTCCAGGTAGTGCTCGGTGATGTGCATGTCGAAGGGGTCGAACCAGCCGCCGCCGTTGTGGCCGGGCCACATGTTCTCGAAGTAGGTCATCAGGGAGTAGCTGAGGTAGCGCGGCAGGTGCTGGTCGGTGGTGACGGGGTCGCGGGTCTCGGTGCCGGTGTAGAGGTTATCGAAGATGGTGCGCTGGCCGGCGGGGTTGTAGCCCGTCTCCTGGTAGCTTTCGGCCCAGTTGGGGTACTTGATGGTGATGCGGCAATCGGGGTTGACGGCCTTCGTCGGGGCGATCATGTGCGTCTGGCTCACGCGCTGCATGAGGTCGAGGCGGTAGCGCTCCCAGCTGCCGTCCGGGATGCCGTTCGCGGCGTTGTACGCGTCGCGGCCCGCGCGGCACTTGCCGCAGGTGCAGTTGGTGAAGTAGAAATCGTCGATGATGAACTCGTCCACGCGGCTGCCCAGGAAGGCGCTGCCCTCCCGCAGGGTGGCGAGCATCGCTTCATCATTGTAGCAGAAGGTGTTGAACATGCGCTGGCGGTCGTCGCCCTCGGCGCGGGGATAGGTGGTGGTGACGCCGCCGGCGACCTCGATGCCGTGCTGCTCAAAGACGGCCTTGCACAGGTCGAACTGCTCCGCCCCGGCGAAATGGTCGCGGTAGGGCTCCAGGTACACCTTGTCCAGGCGCATGTGACGGCCGAAAAATGCGAGGTCTTCCTCCAGCTGATCGCGGGTCGCGCGCTTCACGCCCCCCGCCACGAAGTACACCACCAGCTTGAAATTGCGGTAATTGCCCATAACGGCACCTCCGGTGATATGATGGAACGAAATTTTGTATCCCCATCATACCACAGAACCGTTGCATTGGCAACGAACAGTGCAAGGAAAATGAAAAATGAAAAATGGAAAATGGAAAATTAGTTTGGCCGGACGGCGGGGGGAGAATGAAGAATGAGGAACGAAGAATGAAAAATGAAAAATGAAAAGTGAAAAATTGGATTGGCGCTGTCTTTCACTCTTCATTTTCCATTTTCCATTTTTAATTTTTCATTTAATTATTTCTCCCCTACCCAGTGGATCTCCGGCGTCCAGCCTTCCGGCGCGCGGACGAGGACGTCCCGCGTTTGTCCCGGCAGGAGGTCGAAGTCGTTGTCCTGGGCGAAGACACCGTCGGGTTCGGAGATGTGCAGCTGCCAGACGAAGGTTTCGCTGTGCAGGCGCAGGCGGTAGAGGCCGTCGGCCGTGCTGGTCACTTGGCAATCCGGGGCGGGGTGGGTACGCAGCATCTGCGCGTAGGGGGCGAAGAAGTAGCGCGTGTCGGTGGTCGTGCCGTCGGCGGCGGTGATTTCCGCGTGGAGGAGGGTCTGCGCCGGGGCGAGGGCCAGGCCGTCCAGGGGGATGGGCGCGAGGGGCACCGAGGCGTTGGGGGGCAGGGTGGCTTCGCCGGCGGCGGTGCGAAGGAGGAGGCCATCCACCGTCAGGATCTGCCAGCGCCAGCGGATCGGCTGGGGGGCCAGGGTGTCGTTCACGGCTTGGAGGGTCAGGGGTTCGGGATTGGCGGCCCAGTGGGCGGCGTAGTCGGCCATCCCCCGGAAGCTCTGCACCTCGTAGCCGCGGATGACCGGGATCACGTCGGCCATGGCGCGCTTCATGGCGTGGTAGGCAGGCTTCCTTCTTAAATCGTAATCAATCAACGACCAGTTGTGGATGCCCATCGAGTCGCCGAGGGTCCAGAAGAGCAGCCCCGAGCAGACGAACTTGCGGGCGCGGAACTCGTCATAAATGTGGCGCAGGATCTCGGCCTGGATGCACTGGCTGCGCAGGATGTACTGCTGGAGGGACAGTCCCCGGTAGCCGCCGAAGTAGACATCCATGAACTTGTTGAGCAGGCCGTGGTTCTGGCTGTCGTTGGTGTGGTGCAGCCAGACCGGGTCGTCGGGGTCGCGGTGGGCGGCGGAGAGGCAATTCTCGGTGGTCTCGCGGGTCATCGCGCCGATGACGCCGAACTCGCTGAGGAACTTGACCGGGAAGTCCGTGAAGCGCCACAGATCCAGATAGTGCTCGTCGTTCGGGCGGTGGGTGAAGTGCCAGATGTGCTGGTCGCCGCGGAGGGATCCGGCGGGGTCGTCGGCGTCGCCCAGGGGGCTGGAGGCGCGGTAGATGGCGCCGGGGTGGAGCTCCTGCACCAGGCGGGGCAGCAGCTCCTCGTAGATGCGGCCGCCGTAGAAGGGGAAGGGCTGCATCCACTTCTGCTGGCCCAGGTACATCTCCTGCACCTCGTTGTTGCCCGACCAGCCGATGACGCTGGCGTGCTCGCGCAGACGGCGGATGGCCAGCTCGGCCTCGCGGGTGACGTTCTGATAAAAGTCCGGGTCGTGGTCGGGGTAGTAGCCGCAGGCGTACATGAAATCGTGCCAGACCATGAGGCCCAGGCGGTCGCAGGCGGCCAGGAAGGCCTCCGAGGCGTAGACGCCGCCGCCCCACACGCGCAGCATGTTCATGTTGGATTCGGCGGCCAGGGCGACCAGCTGTGCCTCGCGCTCGTCGGTCACGCGGCCCAGGAGGCAATCCGCCGGGACGACGTTCGCGCCCTTGCAGAAGACCCGCGCGCCGTTGATGACGAAGGTGAAGCCGCTTTCGCGCTCGTTGATCACGGCCTCTTCCAGTTCGGCGGTGCGGAGGCCGAAGGAGCGCTCCTCATGCTGGAGGGGGGCGCCATTTGCGTCCAGGAGGTCGGCGGTCAGGCGGTACAGGTGCGCCTGGCCCATGCCGCGCGGCCACCACAGGCGGGCGGCGGGCAGGGCGGCGGTCAGGGTGTTGTCACCGGGCTGCAGGGGGGATTCGCCGCTGGCGGCGGGGCGGCCGTCCGCGTCGGTGATCTGCCAGCGGAGGGTGACGCGCTCGGCGGAAAGGAGCGTCAGGTGGGTGTCGATTTTCAGCTGAGCGGGCTGGCCGTCAGCGAGTTCGCCTTCCGCGTGGGCGTAGAGGCCCGTGAGGTACGCGCCGTCGCGGACGGTCAGCTCCACGTCGCGCCAGATGCCGCAGGTCGGCAGCCAGATCGTCCAGTCCCAGCCGTACACGTATTGCGGCTTGCGCATCCAGGCGCGGTAGGGCTGGTTGTTGTTCCACATATTGCCCATTTCCCACAGGGGCTTATCCTGCACCTCGTGCAGGCCCTGGTCGATGCGCACGACCAGCTCGTTTTCGCCCGCTCGCGTCAGCGCGGTCACGTCAAACGTATGCGGGACGAAGGCGTTGTTCGTATGGCCCAGGAACGTGCCGTTGAGCCAGATATCCGCCGACGTGTCCAGACCGTGGAAGGTGAGCTGCATCTGCTCGCGGAGGTCGTCCGCCGTCAGAGCGAAGGCGCGGCGGAGCCAGAACTCCTCCCCTTCCAGCCAGCGGCAGGCCTCGTCGTTGCGGTCGATGAGGGGCTCGGGGATCAGGTCCGCGTCGATGAAGGCCGTGTGGACCGCCCCGGGGATGGTGCACGGCAGCGTGGAGAGCGCGCGGAAGGCGGGGTATGTGCCGGTTCCCACCGGGCAATGGGCCAGCTGCCACGCGCCGCCAAGGGACATCTTCACATTCAGTGCTGTATCCTGCATATCAGATACCTCCTGATGTACGCAATATTCAATGCGGATTATACCAGCTCCGCCAGGAAACCGCAATCCACAAAAGAAAAAACCGGCAAAAAGCCGGTCGCTGTGAGTCGAAAAAGTGCTTTAGGCACTTTTTCGAGGATTGCACTCTGTCGCTGGTCGGGCCTGAAAGGCCCTCCCGGCCGCTCCTCCGTGTAAGGAAGCTTTTCCTTGCGCAAAAGCGCGGAAATCGCCGCGCATGTCGCCGATTTCCGATGTAGAGTCGAAGGGCTTGCGAGCCCTCCGACGCCTCCCGAGGTTTTCTGAAAGTCTGAAACCGTCAAATAGCCGTCAGTGCATATCGAAAGAGCACGCTTCACACCTCTGGTATTTCCGGCGTGCAATCCGCCGCACGAAGGGCACGGATCGCCGCCCGCACCTTCAGCACCGCAGGCGGCGGCACGGAGACCGCATCGATCCCCATGGCGATCAGCGCAGGCAGCGCCCGGGCGTCCGCTCCCAGATCACCACAGACGGCCACGCGGATCCCCGCTGCATGGGCTGCATCCGCCGCCAGCTTCACAGCCCGGAGCACCGCTGGATGGTAAGGGTCGTAGTACCTGTCCAGCTCGCCGGATTGCCTGTCACAGGCAAGGACGTACTGCGTCAGGTCGTTGGTGCCGATGGAGAAGAAGTCTGCCTCCTCCGCCAGCTCCCGGGCGATAAGGGCCGCCGCCGGGGTCTCGATCATCACGCCGATCTCGGTTTCCTGCCGGAAGGGGATGTCCTCCCGGCGCAGGGCCTGCATCACCTCGCGGCAGAGGCGTCGGCATTCCCTTACCTCCCAGACCGAGGCCACCATGGGCAGCAGGATCGCCACCTGTCCAAAGGCAGAAGCCCGGTAGATGGCCCGGAGCTGTGTGCGGAACATCTCCGGCCTGCTCAGGCAGACGCGCACGCCCCTCATGCCCAGCGCCGGGTTTTCCTCCTCCGTAAGGCCAAAGTAAGGGGCCTGCTTGTCCGCGCCCACGTCCAGCGTACGGATCACCACGCGCCCGCCGTTCATCCGCTCCGCTGCGGCCCGGTAGGCCTCCAGCTGGGTCTCCTCGTCCGGATAATCCTCCGCGGCCAGGTAGAGGAACTCCGAGCGGAACAGCCCGATGGCCCGGGCGTCGTTTTCCAGCACTGCCGGAATATCCGCCGGGGAACCGATATTGCAGCACACGTCGATGCGCCTGCCGTCCCGGGTCACGTCCGCCTTGCCCTTCACTCCCAGGCGCAGGGCAGCATCCGCCTCCTGGCGCAACTGCTTCTCCTTCACTTCCGCCAGCACGGCGGCGTTGGGCCTGAAGATCACGCGGCCGTTTGCTCCATCCACATGGGCAACGCGTCCCGCGTAGCTCTCCCGGAGCGCATCGCCCAGCCCGCAGACCGCCGGGATGCCCATGGTCCTGGCCAGGATGGCCGTGTGGCTGTTGGCCGAGCCGCCCCGGGTGACAAAGGCCAGCACCATCGCGCGATCCAGCTGGATGGTCTCCGAGGGCGCCAGGTCGTCGGCAGCGATGATCGCGGGGGCATCCAGCACGATCCCCTGCTGTTCTGCGCCGGTCAGGTTGTCCGTGAGCCGCCGGCTCACATCCAGGATATCCGCCGCCCGCTCCTGCATATAGGCATCCTCCATCCCGGCAAACACCCCGGCGAAACGCTCCCCCGCCGCCTGCACAGCCTGCTCGGCGCTCACGCGCTCCTCCCGGATCAGGCTGTGGATGCACTGCACATAATCCTCATCCTCCACCAGGGCGGCATGGGTCTCCAGCAGCACGGCAGCCTCCTCCCGGCCCTCGTCGCGGCAACGCCGGGCCATGCCCTCCAGCTGAGCAACGGCACGGGTCTGCGCCTCCACCAGCCGTGAAAGCTCCTTATCAGGAGCGCCGGTCTTTCGTGCTGTGGCCTTCCCTGACCGGCGGCGGAAGAATACGAGCTTCCCCTCCGCCACCCCGGGTGAAACGCCCTTGCCCTGCAACAGAATCATGCTGACGCTCCTTTCGCCATGGCTTACAGATTCTCCCGGAAGAAGCGCTCCATCGCCGCGATGGCCTCAGCTTCCGCCTCTCCCTCGGCGCTCACGCTCACCGTGTCTCCTTTGGCGATCCCCAGGCTCATCAGCCGGATCAGCTGCGAAGCCTTCGCCTCCGCGCCGTCCTTGGAAACGGTGATCTCCGTGCCCGGAAAAGCCCGGGCTTCCTTTGCCAGCAGCCCCGCCGGTCGGGCATGGATCCCCAGGGGATCGGTAATGGTATAGGTAAAATGCTTCATAGCGCTTCCCTCCTGTCCTTGCTGCAAAGGCGCAGCTGCCTGGTTTCGATCATCACGCCGAAATGGTCGGATACAAGGGGCTGATGCACGCCGTCAAAAACCACGGCGGCCTGCTTCACCTGCGGGGCGCGGCTGCACCAGATATGGTCGATGCGCGCGCCGCCCCGGACATTCCGCCAGCCATCAATGACCCCGGGGATGGTCGCGCTGCCGCTGCGCCGTTCCGCCAGCGTCCAGCAGTCATGCCATCCGGCGCGGCAGATACAGTCGTAGCTTTCGCCCCGCACCTCCGCAGGGGCATTGAAGTCCCCCATCATCCAGACCGGGCCTTCCCCCGCAAGAGGCGCAATGAACCTCGCCAGCGTCTCCCACTGGGCGGCAAAGGGCTCCTCCGCGTCCCCCCACCAGCCCATATGCACCGAGCAGAACCAATCCGGCGCGCCCTCCGGCTGAACTGCCAGCACGCGCCGGGTCTTCCAGTTGGCATAGTCGTCCTTTTGGCTGATCCTGCAGGATTCCACCCGGGCGATCCTCCCCTTCAGCAGCAGGATCGCCAGTCCTTCCTCGTATCTGCCGTAGCCGAGCTTCACCGGCAGCCAGCTCCAGCTACAAGAGACGCCCGCATCCCGCAAAAGCTGCACCGCACGGGCCGCGTGGTTATCGGCACGCACCGGCACGGCGCTCCCAGCAGGCGCAAACCCGGCCAGCAACTCCCCTCCGGCGGGGGGCGTATCCACACGCTGGTTGACCTCCTGCAGGGCGATCACCTCCGGCCGGAACTCCAGCACGCCGCTGATAAAGCCCTTCAACTTCTGCTCATAGTCCGGTTCAATCAGACTGTGGGCGTTGAGGGTCAGCAGCTTCACAGCCCGTCCCCCCGCAGCAGATCGTTGATATCCGATTTCAGCACGTCCGCCCTGGGGCCGTAGACCGCCTGCACGCCCTCGCCGCGCACCATCAGGCTCAGCGCCCCCGCAGCCCGCCATGCCTGGGCGTCGGCGACCTTTGAGGCGTCCCGGACGGTCACCCGCAGCCGGGTCATGCAGGCGTCGACCAGCACGATGTTCTCCGCCCCGCCCAGCAGCGCGATGATGCGTCCAGCCTCGCCGCCGTCCTGCACGACTGCCGGTGCATTCTCCGCCGGACGCTCGTCGCTGTAGTTGCCCAGGCGGCCGGGAGTGGCCAGGCGGAATCGCCCGATGATGAAATACGCCGCCAGGTATCCGATGACCAAAAATGCCCCGCAGGCAATGACGAAGTTGAGGATATCCCCTGCCAGCCCCGCCCGCAGGGACATGGGCACACGGGTCAGGAATTCAATGCTGCCAAAGGCATGAAGCCGCAGGTCGATCACCCCCGCCAGCGCAAAGGCGCAGCCCTGCAGGAGCGCATAGACGATGTACAGCGGCAGCGCACAGAACATGAACATGAACTCGATCGGCTCCGTCACGCCGGTGAGGAAGACCGCCAGCGCCGCAGAGATGAACATGGAGCGATAGCCCTTGCGCCGTCCGGGCTCGATACGGCGGTACATGCCCAGCGCCACGCCCAGCAGCAGCCCCGTGGAGCCGATCATCTGCCCCACCTTGTAGCGGGCCGGCACAACGGAGGCCATCAGGCTCTGGGCCGCTGCGGCGTCGCCCGCGCTGCGGTAATTGATCAGATCCGTGACCCACGCCAGCCAGAGGGGATCCTGCCCATAGACCATCGTGCCCATGGAGGCTCCGGTGCGGATCATGTACTCGCCGCCGAAGGAGGTGTAGTTCATGGGGATGGTCAGCATATGATGCAGCCCAAAGGGAAGCAGCAGCCGTTCCAGGGTGCCGTAGATGAAGGGGGCCAGCACGGGCGAAGTGTCCGCGGAGTTGGCGATCCACAGCCCGAAGGCGTTGATGCCGGACTGGATCAGCGGCCACACCACCGAGAGGATCAGCGCCGCCGCTGCGGAGTAGCCGATCACCGCCAGGGGCACGAAGCGCTTGCCGTTGAAGAAGGACAGCGCGTCCGGCAGGCCCCGGAAATTATAGAAACGATTGTATGCCGCGCCCCCCACAAAGCCGGAGATAATACCGATGAACACGCCCATATTCAGCGCCGGGCGGCCCAGGATATCGGTAAAGTAGCTGCTGACCAGCATCTCCTGTCCGAAGAGGGAGCGCACCGTCGCCCCCTCGGTGCGCAGCATGTCGCCCGTCACACCGAATACCGCGCCGGTGATGCAGTTGATCAGCAGAAATGCGATCACCGCCGCGAAGGCGCCGCCGGCCCTTTCCTTTGCCCAGCTGCCGCCGATGGCTGCGGCAAAAAGGAGGTGCAGATTGCCGATGATGGCCCAGCCGATCTGCTCCATCACCATCCCGACAGTCATCATGAAGGCGGCATTCGCCCCCGCCATCTGGATGAGCTTGCCCAGGGAGAGCATCAGCCCCGCCGCAGGCATGACGGCGATCACTGTCATGAGCACCTTGCCCAGCTTCTGAAAAAAGTCAAAGCGGCTGCCGGAGGCTCCGGTCTGCCGGACAGTCTTCTCCGCCGGGCATCTCAGGGTGATGATCGCATCCCGCCCGGCCCGGACGCTGCCTCCCGCAGGCTCGGCGCGCATATTCTCCGGCCCGCCGGTCAGGATGACAGGCGTCACCGGATCGATCCCCCGCGCCCGTAGCAGCGCAAGGTCGATCTCCGCCACAGGCTCGCCTGCCCGGACGCGGTCGCCTTCCTGCACAAGGGGCCGGAAGCCTTCGCCCCCCAGCGCCACGGTATCCAGGCCCACATGCACCAGCACCTCCAGCCCGTTGTCGGCTGCAAAGCCATAGGCATGGCCTGTTTTGGCAATGGAAGCGACCCGTCCGTCCACGGGACTGAGCAGCCTGCCGTCCTCCGGGATGACAGCCGCGCCGTCTCCCAGCACCCGCTGGGAGAACACCTCGTCCGGCACCTCCTCCAGCCTGACGACCCGCCCGCTCAGGGGGGCCATGATCCTCCGGAGCTTGTTCCTCATGCAGGGATCCCTCGCTTTCGCACCGCACCTTCCGGGCAGTGCCGCAATATTCCCTCCTACTGTTTCCTGAACAGGCCCTGTTCATCCCTCCCGGCAGCAGAAAAAGCTCCGGCAGCAAGGCATACGCCGGGAGCCTTTTGCGCAATCTTGCCCTTCCGTTCCGGACATGGTATAATGGTCAAAATCCCCGAAGGAGGCGCGCCATGCCGACCCTGATCCTGACCGACATCCACGGCAATCTGCCCGCGCTGGAGGCCGTGCTGGCCCATCCGGCGGCCCGGCGCTGCACGGAGATCATCTCCCTGGGGGATCATGTGAACTTCGGCCCCCAGAGCCGGGCGGTGCATGAGCGGCTCTGCAGCCTGGATGCGGTAATGCTGCTGGGCAACCATGAGGAGCGCCTCACCCGCCCTGCCGATGCGGAGTTCGACGGCTACAACTGGCGGCTCATGCGCTGGACAGCCCGGCAGCTGCGAGGGTTCGACCTGCATCTGCCCACGGATCTGCGCCGGGGCAACGTGCTGTTCACCCACGGCACGCCGGGAGACCCTTATCATCTGGTGCAGCCGGATGAAGTCCCTGCCCTGCTGGATACGCTGCCGGAGGGCGTCACGCTGCTGCTCTCCGGGCACAACCACACCCCCTGGGACGTGGCGCGCGGCGGCCGCCGCTGGGTCAACCCCGGCAGCGCCGGTATGCGTGAGCTGATCCCCGGCACATTGGAAACCGGCAGCGCCGGTATTGCACCCTTCCTCGTGCTGGAGGACGGGGAGCCGACGCAGCACGCCGCCCGCTACAGCGTGGCAGACGTGGCCCGGGCTTATGTGGAGACCGGCGCCTGCCGCGAGGCGCCGGAACTGTGCCGAGCCGTGCTGCATGTGATGCAGACCGCACAGCCCCAGGGCGCGCTGGCGCTGATCCGCCATGTGAGCGCCATCGCTGCGCGCATGGGCCTGACCCTGGGAGACGAAGCCGCCTGGAAGGCCGCCGACCGCACCTACCCCTGGGCGGAAAGCATGACCAGCGAAGAATACTGGAAACATATGGAGGAATCCCTGTGATCAACGACACCATTGCCGCCATCGCCACCGCGCCGGGACAGGGCGGCGTCGCCATCGTGCGCCTGAGCGGCCCGGAGGCCGAGAGCATCCTGCTGCAGGTGTTCCGCCCCGCCGGCCGGGACGCGCTGCCCCTGACCTCGCATCTGCTGACCTATGGGCATGTGTTGGAGGCCGGACGGGTCATCGACGAGTGCATGGCCGTCCTCATGCGCGCGCCCCGCTCCTACACCCGGGAGAACGTGGCAGAGATCCAGCTCCACGGCGGCGGATACATCGCCCGACAGGTGCTGTCCTGCTGCCTGCAATGCGGCGCGCGGCTGGCAGAGCCGGGGGAATTCACCCGGCGTGCCTTCCTGAACGGCCGCATCGACCTCAGCCAGGCCGAGGCCGTGATGGGGCTGATCGCCGCCCAGGGCGAGCGGAGCCACCGGGCCGCGATCCGGCAGCTGCAGGGCGGAGCCTCCTCCTTCATCCGCAAAGCGGCGGATACGCTCTACAACATTCAGGCGGGCGTTGCGGCCTGCATCGACTACCCCGAGGAGATCAGCGAGGAGGAGGCCGCCGAAGACCTCCTGCCCCGGACGCTGGCCCTGGCTGCGGAGCTGGACGCCGCCTGCGACGAGCGGGCCGCCCGCATCCTTCAAAGCGGTTTGCAGGTCGCCCTCTGCGGCCAGCCCAATGTGGGCAAATCCAGCCTGCTCAACGCCCTGCTGGGCGAGGAGCGCGCCATCGTCACGCCCATTCCCGGCACGACCCGCGACATGGTCACGGGGGATCTGCTGCTGGGCGGGAGCATCATCCATCTGACCGACACTGCGGGCCTCCATGCCACGGAGGACCCAGTGGAGCAGCTGGGGGTTCTCCGCGCCCGCCGCGCGATGGAGGAGGCCGACGCAGTGCTGGCCGTCCTGGACGTCAGCCGCCCCCTGTCCGCTGACGACCGGGAGCTGCTGCGGACCCTTGATGACAAAAACGCCGCCATTGTGCTGAACAAGGCCGACCTCGCCCCCGTCCTCAGCGCCGGAGAAGTCACTGAGCTGCTGCCGGGCGCGCCGGTCATCACCGTCAGCGCAGAGGATCCCGCCAGCCTGACGCCCCTGAAGGCGTATCTGGCCCAGCAAGCAGCAGTGAGCGATCAGCTGGCCCTCACCCAGCCCCGGCACGTGGAGGCAGCCCGGCGGGCAGCGAAGCATCTGCGGCAGGCCGCCCAGACCGCTCAGGCGCTCTCGGTGGACATGGCCTCCATCGACCTGCAGGCTGCGCAGCTGGCGCTGGCGGAGATCACCGGCGACGAGGTCGAGGAGCGGCTGCTGGACCGGGTCTTCGGAATGTTCTGCGTGGGAAAATGAAAACACGACAAAGCCCCCTTTCGCGGCATGTACAATGCTGCGGAAGGGGGCGTCTTTGCGCTTTGCGGAGCTTCGGCAGGCACGGATACCAGGCGACCCTGGCAGTCAAAATCCGAACATTTTCCCCGCATTCGCTGCGCTATTTCGTCCAAAAATGGGGATAATGCTGTACATAACTGTGGATAAGCTGTGGATACTGTGGATTTCCGGCTTCACCGTTCCCCTTTTCCTGTGGATAACTTTCTGCATACCCATGTGGAATTTACAATGATGAACAGACCACATCTGACATATCCGCGCACATTATTCATACATCGCTGCATAATTGCCTGCCATCCGGTGGATAACTGCTGCTGTGGACGACATTTTATGCGAACATCCACAGGATATCCACAAAGTTTGCCACAGGCGCTGTGGATAAGCTGACGAATCTCCCACAAAGAGGCTGCTGCACAGGGTCTTCCATCGCTTCGTCCCGTCGCCGCGAACCCATACCGACAAAAAGCAGGAGTGGCGCCGCTTCCGCTTCGCCACTCCGCTTGATTCACTTTTCCCATACAGAGGGATCATCCGCATCCTCCGGCAGCGCATACGGCCCGGAGGCGCGGTTACTCAGCTGCCTTCATCAGATCTTGCCGCACTTGGGGCACTTGATCTCATTGGCGTTGAACAGGTAGCCGCAGTACAGGCAGGCACGGAGGTTCGCCGCAGGCTCGGCAGGCGCAGCGGGCGTCTGCACGGCAGCAGCGGGTGTCTGCGCGACGGTCGTAGCAGCGGTCTTCACCGCGCCCTGCACCGCACTTGAGAACACATTGCTCAGGCCGCCCATGCCGTTGAGCAGGGTCGCCAGCACCTTGTCCAGAATGCCGCTGTTATCCTGATTCTGCGCGGGCAGGACGTTCTTCATCTCCGTCACCGTATCCCGCAGCGTTTCCATCCGGCGGGTCAGCTCACGCAGCTGATCCTCCTGGTATTCACGGCCCTTGGCGTCCACCATCGCGCGGCCGCTCTCGTAGGCCCGCACGTTTTCCAGCTTCATTTCCTCCAGCTTGCCCTGGATCTGCATCATATCCTGGGTCAGGTTGTACGCACGCTCGGACATCACGTCCTCCCGTCGCAGCTGCTCCTGGCGGCGCTTCTCAGCCTGCTGCTTCTCCTCCGCCTCGCGCTTCTCCTGATAATCGCGCTCCGCCGCTGCCTTAGCCTCGGCCAGACGGGTCTGCAGCGTGGCCTGGGTCACCTGCTGGTCGCCCACCTTCACCAGGTACTCCAGCACCTGACGCATGGCGGTATTCTCCTGCTGCAGCTCGAGCCTGCGGCTCTCCTCGGCCGCCAGGGCACGCTCCTGGGCAAACTGGGCGTTCAGGCGCTCCATATCCTCTGCCAGGCGCTGACGGCGCAGCTCCAGGTCGCGGACAAACCTTGCCTGCTCCTGCTCCTCCTCGCGCTGCTTCGCCGCCGCCTCCAATTCAGCCATCAGCCGGCTGGTCTCCGCATTCAGCTTCAACTCCTGCTGACCGGCGTAGGTCTTGCTGTCCGTTTCCGCGCGGCTGCGGGCGGTATCCTGCTCCAGCGCATCCTGGAAGGCATTGCTGCGGCACAGGCGCTCATAAGCATCCAGCTTTTCGCGCCAGGACATGTCGCTCTCCTCCACCGCGCGGACGATGTCGTGCATGGCCTTGTCGTGCATGGCCTTGTCGATCTGCATCGCCTGCTCCTGGCCCTGACGGTAGCGGGCCTGCTGATAGGCCTGCTTCTCCTTCTCCGTCTCCAGACGGCTCTGCTCCTGCCAGGCCTGGAAGGACAGTTCGCCCTTGGCCCGGACCTGGGCGGTCTGGCGGGCGATATCCTCCAGCACCTTCTTATGCTCCAGCTCGGCACGGGCGCCGGCCAGCTTCGCTTCGTTCTCAGCCTTGCGAATGATCGCCTCCGTCCGGGCGTCGTCAAGCCTGCCTTCATTCTTCAGGCCCGCAAGCTCGTCCTCGGTCTTCAGCTCCTCGATCTCCCGCTTGGCCGCGCTGTCGGTACGGGCATTGGCCACGTCCAGCTTCTTCTGGTACTCGTACAGCTTGGCCTCCACGGTCGCCTTGTCCTCGGCGTTCACCAGCTGCTCATGGCGCGCATAGGCCTCGGACTTGGCCACGATGCCGACCTTCACCACCAGCTGGCTGGCGTTCAGGCCCCGGTCGGCCAGGTAATCACCCTGGGCGTTCAGCAGCTGCTCCGCCTTGGCCTTGAGATAGCCGGCAAAGGTCTGCAGCGTCTCCAGCGGCGGGTTCATATCGTCGATCAGCTGCTGGAAGAGAGCGGTGAACATGCTGCCCAGCATATTGCCGGCATGTTCTGCGATCTCGCGGCGGGCACAGTCCTCGGCCATTTCCGGCTTGCGCCACAGCGCGGCGGAAACGGACTGGTTCAGCTTTGCCTCATCCGCTATGCGGACATAGAAGCTGCCGTTCATCCGGATCTGCGCATACTTGCCCGGCTCGTCCTTGACGTGCACGTGCATCAGGTCGGTCTGCCAGTTGACAGCGCTGCCCTCGATGCGGGCGCGAAGCACGTCCACATAGCCCTCCGTCGCGGTCAGCTCGATCTTCTCGGCCGCCACGCTGCGTAGCTGCACGCCCCACTCAGCCAGCTTTTCGTTCGCGCAGGCGAGGATCTCCTCCTGCACCTCCGCCCGGTGAGCCGGGATCATCTCTGCCGGGAGCCCCAGCCTGTCGCGCACGCTGCGCAGCGCGATATCGTAGCAGCCCAGCATGGCGCTGCGGATCTGCTTGGCGTACTCGCCCACCGTTTCGCCGCCGCGGCTGTCCATCGCAGAGGCGAAATCTGCCGCCTTCACCGAGGTATCGAACCGGATCCAGCGCAGGAAGGCCGCATGGTCGGCAATGGGGGCCAGCTCGCCCCTGCCGAACATGCTGAATTTGTGCATCTGGTTATGCTCGTTGACCAGCGTCGCCGCGCCGCCCCAGGGGAAGCTCCCGCTGACGGCATTGCGGACGTAATAGATATTCACATAAACGAATTTGTTCTTATACTCCCCGTACTGATAGGCGTCGGCAGTCAGGTTGGTCTCGGAGAGCACCACGCTCTGGCCGTTGACGGCGAAGGCCTGCTGATCGCCCTGTACGCACACGGCCGTGTAGCCGGGCCTGGCGATGATACGGGCGTTGAGGGGGAAACAGTTGAGGGGATGCTGCCAGACCAGCTCGTCCGCCGCCAGCTCCTCGGTCATGCGGATGTCGGGAGCGTCATTGGAGAGGATACCGTCCTGCTTGCCAGCCTCTCCGGCGGGGTTGAAGGCATAGCCGCAGCTGACACACACGGCAGAGGTATCCCCCGGGGACCAGATCACCGGCACCTGGCACTTGGGGCAGGGCACGGAAGTGCGCAGCGCCTGGGAAGCCAGATCCGTCAGCGCATGGTTGCAGCTGGGACAGTTGTTGCCGCGCTTGAGATCATAGACCACCTCGCGCTGGCAGCCCGGGCAGGTGACGATCTGGGTCACGGAATCCTTCATGCGGATCTTCTTGCCGCACTTGGGGCATTCCTGCTTCTTCCAGCCGAACATGCCGCGCACCAATTCCACCACCAGATGGCATTCCGGGCACTGGACGGAAACATGGTTTTCGTCATTGTCCACCAGCGCGCGGTTGCAGATGGGGCAGTTGTTCTTGCGCTCCAGGTCATAAGCGACGTCCCTGCCGCAGCCGGTGCAGGTCATGATCTGCGTGCGCGCCTCGTCAAAGCTGATCTTCGTTCTGCACTTGGGGCATTCTTCCTTCTTCCAGCCAAAGAAGCCCTTCTCCAGCGTCACGCCGAGGCCGCATTTGGGGCAGCTTACACTGATCTGCTTATCTGCCATGTTCATCTCTCCTTATCTATTGATGCGATGCGGGTGCATCGTACAACATTCCATTGTATACATTGTATCACACACTTCGCCGTTCTTCAACGTTGGTTTATCACTTTCGTGCGAAATTTGCCGGAAATTTTCCATCATGCGTCATCTTTCAGCGCAACAGGGCGCGGAACAGCAGAAATACTTGCACTTCCCCCCGCCTTGTGCTATAGTGGGCAGGTACTTTCATTATGCAATCGGAGTGGATACCTATGCCGAATTTCACCCTGACGGACAGCGTATTTGAGGCTGCTGCCGCCAAGTTTCCCACCCCCTTCCACCTGTATGACGAAGCCGGCCTTCGCCAGCGCGCCCGCGACCTGAACAAGGCCTTCTCCTGGTGCGCGGATTTCAAGGAGTACTTTGCCGTCAAGGCCCTGCCCAACCCGGCCATCCTGCGCATCCTCAAAGAGGAGGGCTGCGGCGTGGACTGCTCCTCGGAGACCGAGCTGATGCTGGCGGAATGCTGCGGCTTCTCCGGCGAGGACGTGATGTTCTCCGCCAACGCCATGCCCTATGAGGAGTTCGACCATGCCAGCGCGATGGGGGCCTATATCAACCTGGACGACATCACCCACATCGCTATCCAGGAAAACCACGGCGGCATCCCGGAAACGGTCTGCTGCCGCTACAATCCTGGCGGCGACTTCAAGATCGGCACGGAGATCATGGGCAACCCGGGCGACGCCAAGTACGGCTTCACCTATGCCCAGCTGCAGGAGGGCCTCAAAATCCTCAAGCAGAAGGGCGCAAAGCGATTCGGCCTGCACTCCTTCCTGTCCTCCAACAACACCGACGACGGCTACTATCCCGCGCTGGCGAAGATCCTCTTCAGCACCGCCAAGGCGCTGGCAGAGGAGACCGGCCTGGAGCTGGCCTTCGTCAACCTTTCCGGCGGCGTGGGCATCCCCTACCTGCCCGACGCGGCCGCCACGGATATCTTCGCCGTGGGCGAGGGTGTGCGCAAGGTCTACGAAGAGATCTTCCCCGAGGGCGGCGTGGCCATCAAGACCGAGCTGGGCCGCTGGATGACCGGCCCCATCGGCTGGCTGGTGACCCGTGCCATCCACCGCAAAGACACCTACAAGCACTACATCGGCGTGGACGCCTGCTGCGCCAACCTGATGCGTCCGGCCATGTACGGCGCGTACCACCACATCACCGTCTGCGGCAAGGAGGATCAGCCCCACGACTGCATGGTCGATGTGGTCGGCAGCCTGTGCGAGAACAACGACAAGTTCGCCATCGACCGGATGCTGCCCGCCATCGAAAACGGCGACCTGGTGGTCATCCACGACACCGGCGCCCATGGCCACGCGATGGGCTACAACTACAACGGCCGCCTGCGCTCTGCCGAGGTGCTGCACCGGGAGGACGGCTCCTTCAAGCTGATCCGCCGGGCGGAAACCGCGCAGGATTACTTCGCCACGCTGGATGTGGATGAGGGATTCTGAATTTGAAATTCGGAATTTGATATGGTTTTCTGCGCCCGGATTCCTTTCCGGGCGCTGTTTTTTGTATATGTCCGAACCTTTTCACTTATTCGTGCTTGACAGTTCGTCATTTTCGTGATAGGATGACTCCATTCTATCCGAAAGGAGGGCACCCCATGAAGGCTTTCGCTTACATCGTCAACTGCAACGTTTGGCATGCTGTCGTCGTTTATTGGCGCACGGGCAGGCTTTCATTGCGGTACCCTTTTTGACGGGTGAAACCTCCGCATCCGGCGGAGCAGAAGCAGTGCAGGCTTGCCTTATCCGGCATGACCTGCACTGCTTTTTTTATCCGGTCATCACCGCTTTTCAGCGGCGCTGACTACACTTCGGTCAACGCGAGCGTTGATCCTCGTTAGTCGGGGCAGGAGCCCCTCCCTCATATCGAAAGGAGGACACGACCATGTGCCAGAACACCAACCCCACCCCCTACCTGCAGGCCTACTACGAAACCCACGACGAAGACGGCCGCCTGCTCAGCCGCACCGGGCAGGTCGAATTTCTGACCACCATGCGCTATATCGAAAGGTACCTGCGGCCCGGTATGCGCATCCTTGAAATCGGCGCGGCGACGGGCCGCTACAGCCACGCCCTGGCCCGCATGGGATACCAGGTGGACGCCATCGAGCTGCTGGAGCACAACATCGATGTCTTCCGGCAGAACACCCGGCCCGGGGAGAACATCACCATCACCCAGGGCAACGCCATCGACCTGAGCGCCTTCCCCTCCGATACCTACGACATGACCCTGCTGCTGGGGCCCATGTACCACCTGTTCACGAAGGAGGATCAGCACCGCGCCCTCTCCGAGGCCCTGCGCGTGACCAAACCCGGCGGGCTGCTCTACACCGCCTACTGTAACAACGAGGCGACCATCTACAACTTCTGCTTCATGCGGGGCTACCTGTTCGACCCGCATTTCTTCCCGTTGATCGACAAGGAGACCTTCAAGTGCACCTCCAACCCGGAGGACCGCTTCGTGCTGCACCGCCCCGGAGAGATCGCCGCGCTGATGGCCGATCTGCCCGCCGAGCGCCTGCATTTCCTCGGCACGGACATGATGACCCAGTACATCAAGGACGTCATCGAAGGGATGAGCGAGGAGATGTACCAGTACTACCTCCAGTACCATTTCCTCATCTGCGAGCGCCCGGACATGACCGGCATCACCAATCATTACCTGGACATTTGCCGGAAGCGGGAGGGGCTCTGCCCCTCCACCCCGCAAGGGCTCTGCCCTTGACCCGCTCAGGGGCGTTACGCCCCTAAGAACCCCTTTTCGCAATGCGGCTGGGTAGGCTTTGGAGGGTGGTCGCGCGTGCGGATGGGGGGACGAGGGGACGCTGCGCTTTTCCTTTGACGGCGCGGCTCCCCTGTGATATGATGGGTACATCCCTTTTCCGGAGGTTGTTATGCAGATCCTTTACCATGACCGCGACCTTGCCGTCGTCATCAAACCCGTTGGGCTGGATTCCGAATCCGCGGTGCCTGCCGCCATCCGTGAGGCTCTGGGCGGCGAGGTGTTCACCGTGCACCGCCTCGACCTGAACGTCGGGGGCGTGATGGTCTACGCCCGCACGAAGCAGGCCGCCGCCACACTCTCCCGGCTGATCCAGGAGGGCACGCTGGTGAAGGAGTACGTTGCCCGCGTGGGCGGCATGCCGGAGGAAAGCGGCGACTGGACGGATCTGCTGCTCAAGGACGCGCGGAAGAACAAGGTTTTCGTCGTCACCCGCGAGCGCGGGGGCGTGAAGAAGGCCCGGCTGGAGTACACCCGCCTGGAAACCGACGGCGAGACCTCCCTGGTGCGCATCCGGCTGCACACGGGCCGCAGCCATCAAATCCGCGTGCAGTTTGCCAGCCGCAAGCACCCCCTGCTGGGCGACCACAAATACGGCGCGAAGGACGCCCTGACCGCGCCGCAGCTCTTTTCCTGCTGCCTGACCTTCCCCTGGAAGGGCCAAACGCTGCGCTTCGAGCAGCTGCCGGACTGGGCCATGCTGCCCGCTGACCGGCTGGAGCGCATCGCCGAGATGGAAGCCGCCTTCGACCGTGCCTCCATCCGGCCCACGGAGGACGACCTGCGTGTCCTCACCGCCTACATGGACTCCGGCGACTGGCTGAAGGACTATACCGCCGATGAGCAGGGGCGCATCCCCCCGACCATGAAGCGCGGCGTGCTCAGCCAGGACGGGCTGTATAATCTCGTTTGTGACTGGGAGGCGCGAAAAAGACTTTCTCTAAATTGCGGCCATCCGAGCCTACTGGAATTCTCCGGAATCGAAATGACCGGATGCACCGGAGATATCGCAGCTGACGCCGAAACACTCCTGATGTCACGCAGGAAAGTGGCCACCTGGCGGCATGTACAGAACGTAGCAGACGCCTGCGTGGAATTGGCTACACGCTTTGGTCTGGACGAGGCACAGTGTCGCATCGCGGGCATCCTGCACGATATCTCCGCCGTTGTTCCGGCTGCGGAGATGCTGCGGTACGCGCAGCACACCGGCATGTCGCTGGACGCTGCGGAAATCAACCACCCCTTCCTGCTGCACCAGCGTCTGAGCGCCGTCATCGCACAGGAAGCCTTTGGAGTGAATGACGACGCCGTTCTGCAGGCCATCGCGTGCCACACCACGCTGCACGCAGAAGCCTCCCCGTTGGATATGGCGCTGTTCCTGGCGGACAAGATCGCATGGGATCAGCCGGGCGAACCGCCATTCCTGGCTCCTGTGCAGGCAGCCCTGCAGACTTCCCTGGACAGCGCCTGCTGGGTATACCTCGATTATGTGATGAACCACGGTATGATCCTGCAGCCGCATCAGAATCTGCTGGCTGCGAGAGATTGGCTGCGAACCAACGTGCAGCCCCGCCCCGTCATCCACCTCTTCGGCGCCTCCGGCTCCGGCACCACGACCCTGGGACGCACACTGGCAGAGCGGCTGGGATACGTCCACATGGACACTGACGATTACTACTGGCTGCCCACCGATCCGGCTTTCACGCAGAAGCGCCCCATCCCGGAGCGGCTGGCGATGATGAACGCCGATATCGACGCATCAGAAAAGGGCGCGGTGATCTCCGGCTCCCTGACCGGCTGGGGCGATGTGCTGATTTCGCGTTTCACGCTGGCCGTGCGCGTAGTGACGGACACTACCGTCCGTCTGGAACGCCTGCGCCAGCGGGAATACGCCCACTTTGGCGACCGCATCCACGAGGGCGGCGACATGTACCAGAATCATCTGGACTTCCTTGAGTGGGCGTCCCAATACGACGCCGGCGACGTCGCCATGCGCAGCAAGGCCTGCCACGACGCATGGCAGCAGACCCTTCCCTGCCCGGTGCTGACCATAAACGGCACTCTTCCGCTGGATGAGAATATCGCAAAAATCATAGCGGCGCTGCCCCTTTGAGCTGATATCGGCTCAAAGAGGCGCGCCGCCTTTATTTATGATGATACCTGATTGACCAGTCTGCACAGATCGCAGACAGAATAGCACCGGGCCAGATCCACGCTGATCCCGCGCTTCTGCGCCAGGGCCAGCAGGCCGGGCACGCCGTCCATGGCGGCCCGCATCCCCTCTTCTGCGTGGGGATCATACCGGGCGATGATATCCGCCATGGGTTCCCGCGTCAGGTCGCCGATGCTGAATCCGCACACCGACACACGGCCATCGGGCTCCACGGACAGGGAAGTTTGATGCGTCAGCGGCTCGGTGTAGGGCATGGAGCCGCAGCAGTCCGCCGCGTCCAGGCAGGCCGGGGGATAATAATGCGCCAGGTGCTCGAAGGCATTGCCCGCCAGGAAGATGTCGTTGCCGCTGTGCACGGGAATACCGATATCCCGCAGGCTGTCCAGCACCTCGCGGGTGCGGGTGTTCTCCGGGCAGGAGAACCCCTCGTTGACCACCCATGCAGGCGACCAGCGCAGCCGCTCCATCCCGTTTTCCTTCAGCGCGAGGGCAAACAGCCGCACCGGCTCCAGGGGAATAGTCTCCTGATGAAACGCGTCCACGGAGATCAGCACGTCGTTCACGCCGGCGGCCGTCAGCATGGCAGCAACCTCGCGGATGCGCCCTTCGTCCCGGCTGAAGAAGCCATTGGTGATCAGCTGGCGCTTCGGGAAGCCCGCGTCCATCGCCGTGCGGTGGATGAGGCAGGTGACCTCGGGGTACAGCAGGGGCTCGCCGCCGAAGGTCATCACGGACTGCATGGGGTAATGCGCCGCCAGCGTGCGGATAGCCTCCACCGCGGCGCTTTCCGGGACGTGATGCACGCAGCCGGTGTGGCTTCCGCCCACGGAGCAGTGCCTGCAGCGGCCGGAGCAGTGATTGGTCAGGATAAATTCAAGCCGGTCAAGGAACAGATATGGGGATAAATTCATGGTGATGCCTCCATTCATGTATTTGATGACGAAAAGTCCACAACAGCCCTTGGGCTGATGCGGGCCGATACACGAACGGTGCAGGGGCAGTCAAAATCATCCGATACAGCCTGCCTCACTGCACCGGGAGGTTACCTCGCATGGTCTGCCGCATGGGCATTCACCCGCCTTTCTGCGGATTATTGTAGCACACTTCCTTTTGCCCGTAAAGTGTGGTATAATCTGCATGATAATGTAGGGGCGAGCAATGCTCGCCCGCCTAAGACATCAACGGGCGAGCAATGCTCGCCCC
This sequence comes from Clostridia bacterium, assembly GCA_017399225.1. The sequence continues at coordinate 46,342 of JAFQEB010000021.1, forward strand.
TACGATAGGAGACACACCAACCATGAGCAAATCCAAGGAACGCATCCGCGACAGCCAGCTGCGCTACAAGCAGGGGCTGGGCCAGAATTTCATCTATGACGAGGATCTCCTCGCGTCCCTGGTGCGCGCCGCCGGCGTGACCAAGGAGGACGACGTGCTGGAGGTCGGCCCCGGCGCGGGCAGCATGACCAAGCACCTGTGCCGAGCGGCCCATCACGTCATGTCCGTGGAGCTGGACGACCGGCTGATCCCGCTGCTGAACGGCTTCATGGCCGATTATGACAACTTTACCCTCGTCCACGGCGACGTGATGACGGTCAATCTGCCGGAAATCACCGCGAACCTCCGCAAGCCCCTGTCCGTCGTGGCGAACATCCCCTACTACATCACCACGCCGCTGATGACGATGCTTTTATCCGGCCCTCGCCGGGTGCAAGCCCCGTCGAGGGCTTCGCTCGGCGATTCCAAGGAATCGCAGTCGCTCGTCGGGCAAAGCCCGACCTCCATTGGCCCGCTTGACATCAAGCAGATGGCCCTCATGGTGCAGAAGGAAGTCGCGGACAAGGTGCTGGCCGAGCCCGGCACGGACGCGTGGGGCCCGCTGGCCCTGCGCTGCCAGTTCTACTGCGACCCGTACCTGGCCATGGACGTGCCCGCCGAGTGCTTCACCCCCGTGCCCAAGGTGGACAGCGCCTTCATCGTGCTGCCCCGGCGCGAGAAGCCCCTGGTCTCCGTGAAGAGCGAGGAGGACTTCTTCCGCGTGGCGCAAGCAGGTTTCGCCCTGCGCCGCAAGACCATGACCAACGGTCTGTGCGCGGCCTTCCACATGGAGCGCGCCGAAGCCGTCGCCCTGATGCAAGCCGCCGGCCTGGATGAGCGCATCCGCGGCGAAAAGCTTGGCTTTGAGGATCTGGCCCGGCTGTCCGACGCCTACACCGACTGGAAGGAGGCGCAGTGATGGCCATCGCGCGTTTTCTGCATGTCTCCGAAGCGCAGTACGCCGCCGACCAGCAGCTGCCGGAGGCCCTGCCCGTCGGCGACATCCCCCTGCCCCGCCGCGCCACGGCCGGTTCCGCAGGCTATGACTTCGTCTGCACGGCGGAGGTCACCCTCCAGCCCGGCGAGGCCATCACCATACCCACCGGAATTCGCTGCGAGATGCAGCCCGGCTGGGTGCTCATGCTCTTCCCCCGCAGCGGCCTGGGCTTCAAGCATCAGATCCGCCTGGCGAACACCGTGGGCGTCATCGACAGCGATTACTATCACGCCGCCAACAAGGGGCACATCATGGTGCGCATCGTGTGCGGCGGCGACCATCCCGTGACCATCGCCCGGGGCGAGCGCTTCTGCCAGGGGGTGTTCCTGCCCTACGGCCTGGCGGAAGAGGATGAGGTGCAGAAAGACCGCGCAGGCGGTTTGGGGAGTACAGGTAAATAAGGCTCTCCCTTTGGGAGAGCTGTCACCGCAGGTGACTGAGAGGGTTCTCCCGCAGCAGTCCTTTCTTGCAGCAGAGCGGGCGACCAATGGTCGCCCCTACAACCGTGTATATCAGCAAAGCGCCGGATACCGCATCATGTACGGTATCCGGCGCTGATTTTATTTGCTGACCTCCGTCTCGAAGATCATCTTTTTGCACTTGGGGCAGTAGTCGGCAGGAAGCGGCTTGGCCATCCAGGTTCCCTTCGAGGCTTCCACCAGCCCCGTGCCGGCAAGCTGGTCAAAGAAGCCCAGCTTCTGCCCGTCCGCCTGGAAGTACATGGCGCTGCGGCGGTCGTAGCTCAATACGCCATGCTGCATCTCATTCTGACAAAAGGGACAAAGCATCGCGCAGCCTCCTTCCGTCCACACTTCAAATTCCGCATTCTGAATTCCGAATTCTTAATAGTATTCCACCACAGATGCCCAGCTCATCAGCAGCTCCTGCTCCTCGGGCTTGCCCTTGACGGACTGGGAGGCCGCGACGATGGGGATCCACTTCTGCACGTACTGCTTGGCAGTGTCGCTCTTCTTGCAGAACAGCTTCAGGTACTTGCGGGCCAGCGCTTCCTTGCCCTGCAGGTTGAACAGCAGGTAGGTGCGGGCCACGTCGGCAGAGGCATTGCCCTGGGTGGCGTGCGCCCAGTCGATGATGTAGGGCTTGCCTTCGGGGGTGATGATGATGTTGGAGGGGTTGAAGTCGCCGTGGCAGAGCTTCTTATGCACGTGCATGGAGGCCAGACGGGCGTGCAGCTCGTAGCGCTGGGTGGCGTCCAGCTTGCTCTGGTCGATCTTGCGGTTCATCTTCTCCGTCAGCATGTTCAGCATGGGGCAGACGTGCTTGTGCATATCCAGCTGCAGGTCGACGAAGAGTTCAAGGTACTCGTCTTCCTTCTCGGGGTTCTCCTCCATCAGCTGGGCAAGGGTCTTGCCGGGGATGTACTCGGTGATGATGGCCCACTTGCCATCGATCTGCTGCACGTCGATCAGCTGGGGGATGGCAAGGCCGGTCTCCTCCACGCGGGCGGTGTTCAGCGCCTCGTTGAGGACGTCGGACTTCTTGTAGCTTTCGTCAAAGACCTTGATGGCCTGATCGCCGTCGCGGTACACGACCTTCTTCTCAGGGGTCGCGATGATGGTATCGAGCTTCATTGTGTTACCTCCTGTTACTGATGATGGTCAACGATACATATACCTCTTACATTCTACTTGCGGCCGTTTTCTCCTGCCGGTGGGAAAGCTTTCTCTCCCCCGACAGGTGAAAACCGGTCAGAAACCTCTCAGTTGCCGTAGTAGCACTTGAGGTACATTTCCTTGATCTCGCTCATCAGCGGGTAGCGGGGATTGGCGCCGGTGCATTGGTCGTCGAAGGCCTGCTCGACCATCTCGTCCAGAGTAGCCAGGAACTTCTCCTCGTCCACGCCGTATTCCTTGATGGACTTCTTGATGCCCACGCGGGCCTTCAGCTCGGCGATGGCCTTGATCAGGTTCTCCACCTTCTCGTCATCGTTTGCGCCGCCCAGGTTCAGGTAATCGGCCACCTCGGCGTAGCGGGCCTTGGTGTGGGGGTAGGCGTACTGGGGGAAGGTACCCATCTTCGGGGGCACTTCCTCGCTGTTGAAGCGGATGACCTCCTCGATCAGCAGGGCGTTGGCCACGCCGTGGGGCAGGTGGTGATAAGCGCCCAGCTTGTGCGCCATGGAGTGGCACACGCCCAGGAAGGCGTTGGCGAAGGCCATGCCGGCGATGGTGGCGGCGTTGCCCATCTTCTCGCGGGCGACGGGCTCGTTCATGCCGTTGTCGTAGCAGGCGGGCAGGTAGTCAAAGACCAGCTTGGTGGCCTTGAGGGCCAGGCCGTCGGTGAAATCGGTCGCCATGATGGAGGCGTAGGCTTCCAGGGCATGGGTCAGGGCGTCGATGCCGGAGGCAGAGGTCAGACCCTTGGGGGCGCTCATCATCAGGTCGGCGTCGACGATGGCCATGTTGGGCATCAGCTCGTAGTCGGCCAGGGGGTACTTGACGCCGGTGGTTTCATCGGTGATAACAGCGAAGGGCGTCACCTCGGAGCCGGTGCCAGCGGAGGTGGGCACGGCGATGAAGTAGGCCTTCTCGCCCATCTTGGGGAAGGTGTACACGCGCTTGCGGATATCCATGAAGCGCATGGCCATGTCCATGAAGTCCACCTCGGGGTGCTCGTACATCACCCACATGATCTTGGCCGCGTCCATCGCGGAGCCGCCGCCCAGGGCCAGGATGCAGTCGGGCTGGAAGGCCGCCATGGCCTTCGCGCCTTCCTTGGCGCAGGCCAGGGAGGGGTCGGGCGCAACGTCGAAGAAGGTGGTGTGGACGATGCCCATCTCGTCCAGCTTGTCGGTCACGGGCTTGGTGTAGCCGTTGTTGAAGAGGAACGCGTCGGTGACGATGAAGCACTTCTTCTTGCCCATGACGGTCTTGAGTTCATCCAGGGCCACGGTCAGGCAGCCCTTCTTGAGGTACACCTTTTCAGGTGCGCGGAACCACAGCATATTCTCCCTCCGCATCGCCACGGTCTTGACGTTGATCAGGTGCTTCACGCCCACGTTCTCGGAGACGGAGTTGCCGCCCCAGGAGCCGCAGCCCAGGGTCAGGGAGGGCTTGAGCACGAAGTTGTAGATATCGCCGATGCCGCCCTGGGCCGCAGGGGTGTTGACCAGGATGCGGCAGGTCTTCATGCGGGCAGCGAAGCGATCGATCAGATCCTTGCGGGTGACGGCGTTGAGGTAGATGGAGGAGGTGTGGCCGTAGCCGCCGTCAGCGATGAGCTGATCCGCCTTGTCGAAGGCCTCGTCCATGTCCTTGACGCGGTACATGGCCAGCACGGGGGACAGCTTCTCGTGGGCGAACTCCTCGCTCAGGTCAACGGACTCGACCTCGCCGATCAGCACCTTGACGGTGTGGGGCACGGTCACGCCGGAGAGCTCGGCGATCTTCCAGGCGGGCTGGCCGACGATCTTGGCGTTCAGCGCGCCGTTGATGATGATGGTGCGGCGGACCTTGTCCAGCTCCTCGCCCTCCAGGAAGTAGCAGCCGCGGGCGGCGAACTCAGCCTTCACCTCGTCGTAGATGCTGTCCATCACGATGCAGCTCTGCTCGGAGGCGCAGATCATGCCGTAGTCAAAGGTCTTGGAGTGGATGATGGAGTTGACGGCCACCTTGATGTCGGCGGACTCGTCGATGATGGCGGGGGTGTTGCCGGCGCCGACGCCCAGGGCGGGCTTGCCGGAGGAGTACGCCGCCTTGACCATGCCGGGGCCGCCGGTGGCCAGGATGGTGTCGGCCTCCTTCATGGCCATGTTGGTCAGCTCCAGGCTGGGCACGTCCACCCACGCGATGATGTCCTCGGGCGCGCCGGCGGCCACAGCGGCCTCCAGCACGATCTTCGCGGCCTCGATGGTAGACTTCTTGGCGCGGGGATGGGGGCTGATGATAATGCCGTTGCGGGTCTTCAGGCACAGCAGGCACTTGAAGATGGCGGTGGAGGTGGGGTTGGTGGTGGGGATGACCGCAGCCACCACGCCGATGGGGTCAGCCACGCGCATCACGCCGGCAGCCTCGTCGCGCTCCAGCACGCCGCAGGTCTTGGTATCCTTGTAGGCGTTGTAGATGTACTCGGCAGCATAGTGGTTCTTGATGACCTTGTCTTCCACCAGGCCCATGCCGGTCTCGGCCACAGCCATCTTCGCCAGCGGGATGCGGGCGTTGTTGGCAGCCAGGGAAGCAGCGCGGAAGATGGCGTCCACCTGCTCCTGGGTATAAGTCGCAAACTTCTTCTGGGCGGCGCGCACGCGGGCCAGAGCCGCCTCAAAGCTTTCCACAGAATCGACGATCTGGTATTCCTTGGCCATGATCTTGTCTCTCCTTCTTCGTTCACACCATCAGGGGATATCTTCTTTCATCCTGCAGACGGGTTTTACCTTCGTCTGCAGGGTCAGTATAGCATACCCGAAAGCCATTGTCAATAATTTAACGATATATTCTTGACAATTTCAAACGTTTTCGGATAATGTCGAACATTTTCGCGCCGCACTGCCCTGCCCTTCGTTTTTTCTGCGTCTTTCCCTTGACAAACCGCCCGGTTCCGCCTATGATACAATGGTATGAGTACGGGCATGGCACGCCAGCCATGTACCAATAAGGAGGATACTGCAATGGCTGAACTGACGATGGATAAACTGAAGGCGCTGTGTCAGAACCGCGGCTTCATCTTTGCCGGCTCCGAGATCTACGGCGGCCTGGCCAACACCTGGGACTTCGGCCCCCTGGGCGTGGAGTTCAAGAACAACATCAAGAAGGCCTGGTGGCAGAAGTTTGTGCAGGAGAGCCCCTACAACACGGGTCTGGACTGCGGCATCCTGATGAACCGCGAGGTCTGGGTCGCCTCCGGCCACGTGGGCGGCTTCAACGATCCCCTGATGGACTGCAAGGCCTGCAAGGCCCGCTTCCGTGCGGATAAGCTGATCGAGGACTTCACGGGGGGCGCCGAGACCGGCGACGGCTGGAAGAACGAGGAGCTCGAGGCCTACATCAATGAGCATGATATCGTCTGCCCCGTGTGCGGCAAGAAGGACTTCACCGGCATCCGCCAGTTCAACCTGATGTTCAAGACCCACCTGGGCGTGAATGAGTCCAGCGCTGCCGAGGTGCTGCTGCGCCCCGAGACCGCGCAGGGCATCTTCGTCAACTTCCTCAACGCCATGCGCACCACCCGCAAGAAGCTGCCGGCCGGCATCTGCCAGATCGGCAAGTCCTTCCGCAATGAGATCACCCCCGGCAACTTCATCTTCCGCGTGCTGGAGTTCGAGCAGATGGAGCTGGAATTCTTCTGCAAGCCCGGCGAGGACCTGGAGTGGTTCAACTACTGGCGCTCCTACTGCAAGAACTGGCTGCTGTCCCTGGGCCTGAAGGAAGAGAAGCTCCGCCTGCGCGACCACGAGCCGGAGAAGCTGGCCTTCTACTCCAAGGCGACCACCGACTTCGAGTACCTCTTCCCCTTCGGCTGGGGCGAGCTGTGGGGCATTGCCGACCGCACCGACTACGACCTGAAGCAGCACATGGAGCACTCCGGCAAGTCCATGGAGTACCTCGATCCCGTCACCAACGAGCGCTACATCCCCTACTGCGTGGAGCCCTCTGTGGGCGTTGAGCGTCTGGTGCTGGCCTTCCTGTGCAACGCCTATGAGGAGCAGCTGCTGGATGCGGAGAAGAACGACGTCCGCACGGTCCTGCACCTGCATCCGGCCCTGGCGCCCTACAAGGCCGCCGTGCTGCCCCTGCAGAAGAACAAGCTGGGCGACAAGGCCCGCGAGGTGCACGCCCAGCTGGCCAAATACTTCCCCGTGGAGTACGACGAGACCGGCTCCATCGGCAAGCGTTACCGCCGCCAGGACGAAATCGGCACCCCCTTCTGCATCTGCGTCGACTTCGACACCGAAGAGACTGGCACCGTCACCGTCCGTGACCGTGACACCATGGAGCAGGAGCGCGTGGCTATCGCCGACCTGCGCAAGTACATCGAGGATCGCATGGTCTTCTGAGAAAAGCGAATCAACCGCCGGGGCATGTAGTTGCATGTCCCGGCTTCTTTTATCGCTATATAGGCACTCACGGAGCTGTGTACTTGTTGCTGTAATACATTTTCTCCGAAAGCCTTGATTTTAGCGGATTTGCTTGTTGACACCGCGCATACATCATGCTATAATTCGCCATGTTGGCAATAGCCAACGATCAATCCCGGGCCATCGGGAAGAAAGAGGTGAGTCCAAAGTGATGCTTCGCAACGACACTTAGAACTGAACGGCCCCTACAGAAAGGAATATGATTATGTTTGAAATCCGCGGCAGGTACAACACTGCCATCGTCTACGCCGAGCGCACGGATCAGGATTCCGTCGCCCAGGTCATGGCCATGTGCAACACCCCTTATCTGGCGGAAAGCCGCATCCGCATGATGCCCGATATGCACGCCGCAGAAGGCTGCACCGTGGGCACCTCCATGACCATTACGAACAGAGCCAATCCTGCATGGGTAGGCGGCGACATCGGCTGCGGCATGCAGGTTTACAAGCTGAAGGAGCGGGAGATCGACTGCCCGGCGCTGGACGCCGTTATCCGCAGCGAGATCCCCTCCGGCGCAGCCATCTTCCCGGGCGTAAACAAGGCTGTGCGCGCCCTGAAACTGACCGACCTGATCTGCCATGAGTGGACGCGCAAGAAGATCGTCGATGCGTCCCTGGGCACGCTGGGCGGCGGCAACCACTTTATCGAGGTGGACCGCGATATGGACGGCGCGCTGTACCTGGTCATCCACTCAGGCAGCCGCCGTCTGGGCCGCGACGTAGCCACTTATTGGCAGAACGAGGCCTTCTGCCAGACCAACGGCTTCGACCCCAAGCTGTTTGCAAAGCGCAAGGTGGATATCAGCAAAGCCAAGGTCAAAAAGCCCCTGTGCTACCTGGAGGACGAGGCCCTGGAGGGCTATCTGCACGACATGAACATCGCCGTGCGCTACGCCGTGCGCAGCCGCGAGCTGATGGGCGAGACGATCCTCTCCGCGCTGAACCTCCACGTGGAGGAGAGCTTCGCCACCATCCACAACTACATTGACACCGCCCACGGCGTGCTGCGCAAGGGCGCCGTCAGCGCCCAGGCCGGGGAAAAGCTGATCATCCCCATCAACATGCGCGACGGCAGCCTGATCTGCGTGGGCAAGGGCAACCCGGAGTGGAACTGCACCGCCCCCCACGGCGCTGGCCGCATGATGACCCGCAGCCAGGCCAAGGAGGAGATCACCCTTGAAGAATACCGCGAGGCCATGGCCGGGATCTACTCCACCTCCGTCAGCGAGTCCACCATCGACGAAAGCCCCATGGCCTACCGCGCCATCGACGAGATCCTGGACGTGGTGGAGGACACCGCTGCCGTCACGGCACTTCTGACCCCCGTGTACAACTTCAAGGCCAGCAAGGCCGCCGTTGACGAAGATACAATGGATGGAAATGATTGATTGACAATCCCTCGCGTACATGCTAAACTAAATGCAGTGTATTGTCATGGACAAGGAATGGCCTGCAAGGAAAAGTGTCTGCTTGTCCTTCCATTCTCCTACGGCAACCGCACAGGCGTCGACACGGTGTATGCCTTTGGCACTGCCAGCTGCAGGTCACCATTGACGCCGTCACCTGCCTCAGCCCATTCCGGCAATGTCGTATTGATCTGCAAGTAATGTACGAAAGGGGTTCATCCATATGCGCCGCAACCTCCTGCTTATCCTCACCGCCATCCTGATGATGTGCCTGCCCGCCATCGCCTCCGCGGCCACCTGTACCCTGTGCGGCAGCGAGACCGGCAGCGATGATTATCTGTGCACCAACTGCCTGCTGACCCTGCTGAACACCAAGCGGGAGAGCACGCTGACCATCACCGGTGCGGAGAAGAATGACCGCGGCGCAGTGACCGTCACCTGGGCGGATGAGGAGCGCAACGCCCCCTACACCGTCACCTACGAGCTGCTGGAAACGGCGCCCGTTCCCTTTGGCTGGACGGCCGCGGAAAGCACCTGGAACACCAGCATTACCCTGAAGCGTCTGGTGCCCGGCATCAGCTATGTGATCACGGTGACTGACGCTCAGGGCAACAAGGCAGATCACACCTACTTCGCCCCCGTCCCCCAGGAGGATACGGAGATCGGCGCGAAGATCCGCCTCAAGCCCATGAACCGCACGGGCCGCATGACCAAGCAGCAGCAGAGCTTCTCCGCCGCTGAGATCGCCCAGGACAACGGGACGGAGCACGGCCTGTACCTGCGCCTGACCTACTCCACGCTGAAGAAGACCCGCAACTACGACTTCCAGATCGCCGTGGAAGCGCCCAACGACTTCAGCAACGTGATCTTCTCCGGCACGCTGGAGCTGCACCACGGCAAGTCCGCCATCCCCGTCTGGGGCTTCATCCCCATGGACGAGTTCTTCGCCCTGCTGGAGAACTACTACGGCGGCGTCCCTACGGGCGAGTATGACGTGACGCTGTACTTCAACGGCAACGAGGTCTGGTCCGTCCCCTTTACCGTCAGCGAATAAAACCACGCGGCTGTACCGATCAGGTGCAGCCGTTTTGCTTGCACGAAAAGAGCAGGAGCCGCATAGACTCCTGCTCTTGCTGTATTTACCTTTCGCCGTTGCGGCCGCGGGCGCGGTTGACGCGCTGCACAGGCTTGCCCAGGCCGGACTTTGCCGAGGGCTTGCCCGCCTTATGGGGCGCGGCGTTTTTCTCCCGGGCAGGGGCTGCCTTTTCCGGCTTAGCCGCCTGCACCTTGCCGCCCTTGCCGATCACGATGGCCTGTCCGCCCTTGGGAACGCTGAAGCGGCTCATATCGGGGGCGCGGTTCTCCGCGCCGGGGCCAAAGCGGGGCTTGTGCTCCTGCACGGGCACTTTGCGCTCCTGGGGTGCAGGCTTGCGCTCCGGCGCCGCTGCCTTGCGTTCCGCATCCGGCTTTTTCTCCGCAGCCTTGACAGCCTGAACAGCCTTGCGGGCTTTCTTCTCCGGGGCTGCCTGGCCGGAGGCGGTCACCTTCTTGGGCAGCACAGAGGCGCGCTCCAGCTTGGCCAGGCGGGCGGCCTTCGCCAGCTGACGGGCGGCTTCCTTCTCCTTGGGATCGGTGGGGGTGGTCACCAGCATCGGCCATTCGCTCTCCCTGACGGGCAGGCGCTTGCCGATCAGCTTCTCCACCTGATCCAGCTGCTTGGTCTCGTCGATGCAGCAGAAGGAGATCGCCTTGCCGTCGCGCCCGGCGCGGCCGGTGCGGCCGATGCGGTGCACATAGGCCTCAGGCTCCATGGGCATGTCGTAGTTGAACACATGGGACAAGCCGGCGATGTCGATGCCGCGGGCGGCAATGTCGGTGGCGATGAGCACCTTGCTCTCGCCGGACTTGAACTTCGCCAGGGCAGTTTGGCGCTGGCCCTGGCTCTTGTCGCCGTGGATGGCCACGCTCTGGATGCCCTCGCGCTTCAGTTCGCGGACGATGCGATCCGCGCCGTGCTTGGTGCGGCTGAAGACCAGCGCATTCTCCACGTCCGGCTCCCTGAGGAGCTTGGCCAGCAGGAGCTTCTTGTTGGCCTTGTCCACATAATACAGGCACTGGTCGATCTTCTTCACCGTGGAGGACACCGGGTCTACCTTCACCGTCTCCGGCTCATGCAGCAGATCCATGGCCAGCTTCTCCACCTCCGGGGGCATGGTGGCGGAGAAGAGCAGCGTCTGATGCTTCTTGGGGAGCTTGGCGGCGATGCGGCGCACGTCATGGATAAAGCCCATGTCCAGCATCCGGTCGGCCTCATCCAGAACGAAGGTCTCCACGAAGTCCAGGCGCACATAGCCCTGGTTCATCAGATCCCACAGGCGGCCGGGACAGGCGATGACCGTATCCGCGCCCCGGTGCAGGGCGTCGATCTGCCCCTGCTGGCCCACGCCGCCGAAGATGACGCAGGGGGTCACGGGCAGGTTCTTGCCGTAAAGGACGAAGTTCTCGTAGATCTGCAGCGCCAGCTCCCGGGTGGGGGTGAGGATCAGTTGGCGGATGGTGCAGGGCTGGCCGGGCTTGACGGGCTTTTTCGCCATCTGCTGGATCATCGGCAGGGCAAAGGCTGCCGTCTTGCCAGTGCCGGTCTGGGCACAGCCCAGCACATCCTTGCCCGAGGCCACCAGCGGGATCGTCGCCTGCTGGATGGGCGTGGGCTTTTCATAGCCGGCGTTGCGTACGTTTTTGAGGATAGCGGGCATCAGGCCCAGGGATTCAAAGCTCATATTGATGGTTTCCATTCTGTTTCATAGATTGGCGCATAACACACCATTTTGCATTGTAGCACAGATCGCCTGCGGGGGCAAGAGGCTTTTGCATGGGCGCTGCCCCTGTGCCCCGCTCAAGGGCGTTGCGCCCCTGAGACCCCTTTGGGCCGAGGTGCTGCCGGTTCCTTCCCTTGCAGGAGGGATCGGCGCGTGCACCGGCGCAGGCAGGGTGCGGGGAGAAGACTCTCCCTTGACAGGCCGTGCCTGCCCGGGGTATCATAGATAAGTATATGACGTCTTTTTCGGAGGTATACCCATGACGATTCTCTGGGACTGGAACGGCACGCTGGTGGCTGATGTACCCCATGTGGTGGAAATGAACAACCTGGTGCTGGAGCAGTTCGGCTACCGGCACACCTCTGAAGAGGAATACCGCGCAAAGTTCCGCCACCCGGTACATGAATACTATTACGACCTGGGCGTGACGGCGGAGGACTTCCCCCAGATCGCAAAGGTGTGGAACAAGGCCTATGTGGATGGCTTTGACCGCGTGCCCCTGGCCCCCGGTGCAGCCGACGCGGTTCGCCGCTTCAAGGCCGCCGGGCATAAGCAGGTCATCATCTCCGCCTCCCAGGTGGATCAGCTGCGGGCCCAGGTGGAGCACTTCCCCGAGCTGCGGGGCATGTTTGACGAGGTACTGGGTCTGAGCAACCAGCTGGCCGTGAGCAAGGTGCACCTGGCGACGGACTTCCTGGCCCGCACCGGCGTCGATCCTGCCGACTGTGCCTTCATCGGAGACACCACCCACGACGCGGAAACCGCCGCGGCCATCGGCTGCCGCTGCTTCCTTGTCGAGGGCGGCCACCAGGAGCGCAGCGTGCTGGATACGGCGGAGAATGCCATGGTCGTTCCTTCTCTGAACGAGGTTCTGGAGCGGCTGGAGGTACTGAAATGAATAAGCAAGACTGGATGAAGGCGCTGCAAAGAATGGCCCAGGGCGAGCGTATGGTAGACGCGCTCGGGTTGTTTGAGCAGCACAAGGATGAGGTAGTCGACATGCTCTTCGGGGAGAAGGCGTGTGCAGCAACGGCCGCCGCGGCCTCGGGAGACAGCCTGTTTGAACGAGACACCCGCGAGATCGCGCAGCTGGTAGCGAAGTGGTCCATCTATGCACTGCCGTTGGATGAAGAAGTGCTTGGCATCACCGTGGATGTAAGCCAGCCTGATCAGCCGCCGCTTGTCATAGCGCGCACCGAGGGCGGAGAGGTCTTCCTGTTTGACGTGAACGAGGCTTCCCGTGCCAATGAGGATCACCTGGAGGACTGCCGTCATGTGGAGGCCTCATGGAGCGACTGGCAGGATCGCCCTGAATTCCTCCCCCTGTTCTGCGAGACGCTGACTGCCGCCCCGACCGCTCAGGGGCTGCCAGCACCGGAATATATCCACTGATATCCGTAAGGAGGCTCTCCCATGCCCAACGAGAACACCTGGCTGGACGACCTTTTGGCGCAGGTTGCCTCCGGTGCCATGCAGCCGCAGGACGCGCTGCAGCAGTTCTTCCTCCATAAGCGCAAAGCCGGAGAGGCCTCTCTCACCGAGGAGGATCACGCCTTCATCAGCGCCATGGATGCGGTGGAAACAGCGCACATCGTCGCCAAATGGTGCGCCCGCAGCGCTGCCGCCCAGGGCGGCGTCACCGCGATCCTGGCAGATTTGCGCCGCCCGGGCTTCTTCCGCATGAACCGCCGCCCGCCGCTGGTCAGCGGCATATCGCTGGTTTCCGGACGCAGCGTGATGCTCTTCTCCCCCGCCGACGTCTCCGGCGACGACGAGTATGCCGAGGACTGCATCCGCGTTTCCGGCAGCTTTGCCGGCGCGCCGGGCGATCCCGCCTTTATCCCCGTATTCAAAAGCGCCCTGAACACAGCCCTGAAAGGCTACGGACTTCCCGTGCCCGAATACCGGCTGTAACAGGGCACAGGAGGAGTCATGACTGAACCCCTGCATATCCCCGCCGGGCTTCCCGCCGACTTCCAGCCCACCGGGCCGGAAGGGCTGAGCGATCAGGAAGCCGCAGGTCGCAAAAGCAACCAAACGACTGCCAGCCCCGGCAAATCCGTCTGGCAGATCCTTTCGGGAAACCTGTTCACTCCCTTCAACCTGCTCAACGTCGCCCTGGCGGTCTGCCTGGCGCTGGTGGGCTCCTGGCGGAACATGCTCTTCATGGGCGTGGTGATCTCCAACACGGTCATCGGCACCGTGCAGGAGCTGCGGGCCCGGGCCACCATCCGCCGCCTGACGCTGCTGAGCGCCCCCCGGGCGCATGTGATGCGGAACGGGCAGGTGCGCACCTGCCGCGCAGAGGAGCTGGCGGAGGGCGACCTGATCCTCCTCCACGCGGGCGATCAGGTCATGGCCGATGCGATGATCGTCAGCGGCCAGGGTGCAGCGAACGAATCGCTGCTGACGGGCGAGAGCGACCCCATCCGCAAGCAGCCCGGCGACTGGCTCATGTCCGGCAGCTACGTCACCGAGGGCAGCTTCACCGCCCAGCTGGTTTTTGTGGGCGACGACAGCTATGCCGCCCGCCTCACCAGCTCAGCCCGGGAGATCAAGCGGCCCAGATCCGCCCTGATGGCAGAGCTGAACAAGCTGATCCGCTTCGTCAGCATTATCCTGCTGCCCCTGGGCGTGCTGCTCTTCCTCAAGGAGTACCTGCTGAGCCAAGCCCCCCTGCAGGAGGCCGTCCCCGAGGCCGTCGCCGCCATGGTCGGCATGATCCCCGAGGGGCTGATGCTGCTGACCAGCGTGGCCATGGCCGTAGGCGTGGTGAAGCTGGGTCTCCGCCATACGCTGGTGCAGGAGCTCTACGGCATCGAGACCCTCGCCCGTGCCGACGTATTGTGCCTGGACAAGACCGGCACCCTCACCACCGGCCGGATGATCGTGCAGGAGCTTGTGCCGGTGGATCTGTCCGCCGATGATCTGGAGGCGGCCCTCAGCCGCTTCCTGGGGGCCGTGGACGAACCCTCCGGCACGCTGGACGCCCTGCGCGCCGCCGTGAAGCCCGGTACGGAAGAGGCGCTCGCCCGCCTTCCCTTCTCCTCCGAACGCAAAAAATCTGCCGTCTCCTTCCGTGACGGCACGACGCTCATCCTGGGCGCGCCGAACTATGTGCTGCCTCCGGAGGAGCTCGCGCCGCTGGAAAGCACCATTGCCGGGTATGCCGCCCGGGGCTGCCGCGTACTGCTGCTGGCAGAGGCCGACGGCTGCATCGACGGCGAGCTTCTCCCGCCGGTACAATGCGTCACCGGTCTGTGTATCCTGGCCGATGAGCTGCGCGCCTCCGCCGCCGAAACGCTGCAGTACTTCCGCGAGCAGGACGTGACGCTCAAGGTCATCAGCGGCGACGACCCCCGCACCGTGGAGGCCATCGCCCGCAGCATCGGCCTGACCGGCGAGGCCGTGGACGCCTCCACCCTTTCCGACGCCGATCTGGCTGCCGCCTGCGAGCGCTTCACCATCTTCGGCCGCGTGACGCCGGTGCAGAAAAAGCTGCTGGTCGAGTCCCTCAAGGCCCAGGGACACAGCGTCGCCATGACCGGCGACGGCGTGAACGACATCCCGGCCCTGAAGGCGGCGGACTGCTCCATCGCCATGCCCGGCGGCGCAGACGCAGCACGCCAGGTCGCCCAGCTGACGCTGCTGGACGGCGACTTTTCCAGCCTGCCCCTGGTGGTGGGCGAAGGCCGCCGCGTCGTCGGCAACATCACCCGGGCTGCCTCCCTCTTCCTGGTCAAGACGCTGTACTCCTTTGCGCTGGCGGCGCTGGTGCTGTTCCTGCCGGTGGATTACCCCTTCCAGCCCATCCAGCTGACCCTCGTCAGCTCCCTGACGGTCGGCGTACCTTCCTTTTTCCTGGCGCTGGAGCCCCGCAACGCCCGCATCCGCGGCGGCTTCCTGCAAACGGTGCTGCTCCGGGCCATTCCGGGCGCGGCTGCGGTGACCGTCTGCGCCTTGGCCGCCATGCTGTGCCGCTATCGGGGCTGGTCCGCGGAGGACTGCTCCACCCTGGCGACCCTCTCGGCGGGCACGGTGGGGCTGCTGATGCTCATGACCGTATGTCTGCCTCTGACCCGTATGAGAGCCGTCCTGCTGGGCACGATGACCGCCGCCTTCGTGGGGGCCGTGCTGGTGCTGGGCCGCATCTTCCTGCTGACCACCCTCGGGCCGCAGCAGTGCATCGGCCTGCTCCTCCTGATCGCCGTAGCCGGCAGTGTCATGGCCGCGACGTCCTGGCTGATGCGCCGCTGGAATGCCCGGCGCTGATCCCATATCCACAGCCGCATAGCAAATCCCCCGGTGCAGCATTTCAGCTGTATCCGGGGGATTTAATCTGTTAGCCCTGCTGCTCCGGCCTGTTCAGCAGCCGGAAGCACCCGGCTGTTGCGAAGCCCGCTGCCAGAATGACCAGCAGATCAACGGGCGCCAGCACGATCCCGGGCAGGCCGTCAAAGAGGAAGCCCGCGCCAAAGCGATACAGATGCCCGTGCAGCAGGATCATCTCGCCTGCGTACATCAGCAGCGTCATCCCGGCGGCGACGGCCGCAGGCAGCCAGACAGCGGCTCTTCCCCTTCCCAGCAGGAAGGAACCCGCAAAGCCGCCCGCCGTCATGCCGAGCAGGATGAAGAACAGCGCCATCAGCGCCGCGGACAGGGGCGACACCCGCAAGCTGCCATCCCGCCAGAAGGCCGTGAAGCACGCCAGGATGCACAGCCCCAGGAATACTGCCGTGCAGACCGATTGCTGCACCAGCGCCTTCACGCGCCGCCCGTCGCCCGTTCGGGTCAGCTGTCCGAAGCCGTACAGGCAGTTCAGCAGCACAAGGATCAGCACGACGGAGATGACGTAAAAGTGCAGCTTGAACGCCGGACTATATTCCCCCATCAGGATCTCAACGGCGGTCTGGGTCTTGTAGGCGGTTTCCGCCGTGCCCCAACCGTTCGGCGGCCTGTAGCACATGAACATCTGCCAGTCCTCCAGCCGGACCACGGTTTCCGCCGTCGTCACGACCACCCGCTGCTCAAACAGCCATTCCAGCGCAAAGAATGCACCGATGCCCAGCGCCGCGCCCCCCGCCAGCGCATGGCGGCGCAGCAGCCTCATGCACAGCGGCATCAGCAGCACCGCCAGCAGCACAGCAAGGCAGATCGGCGTGTACGGGATGACATATTTCGGGTAGTTCTCCTTCAGCACTGTACCGTTCAGGAGCATATCCCGAACCACCTGCACGCCCATGGCGAGCGGATACCAGGAGGCCAGCAGCACCTCCAGGCAGGCCAGCAGCCAGTATCGGCAAAAGCGCTTGTTTTGCAACGTTTTTCCCTCCTGTTCGTTCCCGTCATACGCTTCCTTGAATCCATTCTATCGCAACAGTCTGCATTTGTCATCCCTCCGCGCCAGATTTTACAAATCAGCATGATGTTCACAGGAAGTTTCCAAATTTGTGTCCAAAAGGGCTCGATTCCTCTTGACGAGCGTGGTATAATAAAAGGTGGCGGGCCATGTGACCCGCGTGACATTGCGACAGTTTGAAATGGAGATCATCGACATGGTTAAGGTAAACATTATTTCCGGCTTCCTGGGCGCTGGCAAGACCACGCTGATCAAGAAGCTGCTGCAGGCCCCCGCTGAAATGAAGGGCGAGAAGATCATCCTGCTGGAGAACGAGTACGGCGACGTGGGCGTGGACGGCGCGTTCATGAAGGACGCCGGCGTCATTGTCGACGAGCTGAACAGCGGCTGCATCTGCTGCACGCTGGTGGGCGACTTCCAGAAGGCCGTGGACGAGCTGATCGAGAAGTACAACCCCGACCGCCTGATCATCGAGCCCAGCGGCGTTGGCAAGCTGAGCGAGATCGTCTCTGCGGTGGAGAAGTGCAAGGCCAATCACCCTGAGATGGAGATCGCCGGCTGCGCGACGGTGGTGGACGCTGGCAAGTGCCGTATGCACATGAAGAACTTCGGCGAATTCTTCCTGGATCAGGTGAACACCGCCGACACCGTGATTTTCAGCCGCACCCAGCTGCTCAGCGCTGACCGCGTGGAGAAGAGCCGCGTGCTGATCGAGGAGGCCCATCCCGGCGTGCGCGTGGTCACCACCCCCTGGGACGACCTCTCTGCCGAGGTACTGCTGGAGGTGGTCGAGTCCGGCCGCCCCATCGTGCTGCATGTGGAGCATGAGCATCACCACCATGAGCATGGCGAGGAGTGCCACTGCCACGACCATGAGCACGAGCACCATCACCACGAGCATGGCGAGGAGTGCCACTGCCATGACCATGACCACGAGCACCATCACCACGAGCATGGCGAGGAGTGCCACTGCCACGACCATGACCACGAGCACCATCACCACGAGCATGGTGAGGAGTGCCACTGCCATGACCATGACCACGAGCACCATCACCACGAGCATGACGAGCACTGCACCTGCGGCTGCCACGACCATGATCACGGCCATCATCACCACCACGCCAACGAGGTGTTCATCTCCATCGGCTGGGAGACGGCCAAGCGCTACGAGCAGGCAGATATCGAAAGCAAGCTGAACGCCCTCTCCGATGAGGAGGAGTACGGCAATATCCTGCGCGCCAAGGGCATCCTGCAGGACGCTGCGGGCAACTGGTTCCAGTTTGACTACGTCCCCGGCGAGAGCCAGTTCCGCCCCGGCAGCGCGGACTACACCGGCCGCATCTGCATCATCGGCGCCCATATCGACGAAAAGGCACTGAAGGAGCTTTTTAACGCATGAGCAATCAGGAATTCATCGCCGTCTACCTGGTCACAGGCTTCCTGGAGAGCGGCAAGACCAGTCTGATCAACAGTATGCTGCAGGATGAAAACTTCTCCTGCGGGCAGAAGACGCTGATCGTCTGCTGCGAGGAGGGCATGGAGGAGTACGACGTGGACGCCATCGCCAAGGGCGACACGAGCATCGTCACCCTGGACTCCGCCGAGGAGATCACCACCGAGCGCTTTGCGGAGCTGAACGCCCAGTACAAGCCTGAGCGCGTGATCATCGAGTACAACAGCATGTGGCAGATCGAGCGGCTGGGCGGCTGTATGCTGCCCCGCAAGTGGGAGGTCGTGCAGATCATCACCACCGTGGACGCCACCACCTTCGACAACTACTTCACCAACATGCGCCAGCTGATGACCGATCCGATGAAGGTGAGCGATCTGGTGCTGTTCAACCGCTGCGATCCCAAGGCGAACAAGAGCCCCTGGCGCCGCCAGATCAAGGCAGTCGCCCCCCGCGTGAACGTGATGTTTGAAAATACCGACGGCACCAGCGAGGATGGCGTGGCCGACGAGGATCTGCCTTACGACATGAAGGCCGCCATCATCGACATTGATGACGAATGCCTGCCCATCTTCTACCTGGACAGCATGGATCACCCCGAGCGCTACGACCGCAAGACCGTCCGCATGGTGGGCCAGTGCTTCCGGGAGAAGCAGCTGCCCAAGGGCTTCTACATGTTCGGGCGCATGGCCATGACCTGCTGCGCGGACGACATCGCTCCCATCGGCTGGATCACCCAGGGCGTCACCCAGCCCGGCGGCAAGGGCTATATCAAGCTGACCGCCAGCTGCAAGCGCGTGACCTCCGGCGGCGAGAGCATGTTGATGCTCACCGAGGTCCGCACCGAACCCGCCCCCGCCCCCAAGGAGAAGTACCTCAACTTCAACTAAGCCATCCGCATACGCAAAGAGCACGCAGACCGCTTGTCTGCGTGCTCTTGTTTATTGGAACAACGACAGGATCTCCTGGGGGCTGAGCCCTGTCACCTGGCTCTCGCCGGGCTTGATCAGCTGCTCGAACAGCGCCTTTTTGCGCTGCCCCAGGGCCACCACCTGTTCCTCGATGGAGCCGTGGGTCACCAGGCGGATGACCTCCACTTTGCGGGTCTGACCGATGCGGTAAGCCCGGTCAGTCGCCTGATCCTCTGCGGCGGGGTTCCACCAGGGATCGTAATGGATCACCATGTCTGCGCCGGTCAGGTTGAGGCCGGTGCCCCCTGCCTTCAGGGAGATCAGGAAGATCGACCCCTGGCCGCCGTTGAACTGCTCGGTCATCTGCACCCGCTGCTGGGCGGGAGTGTCGCCGTCCAGATACATGGTGGCATAGCCGCTTTGCTCCAGCTCCTTGCGCAGGATCTTGAGCATGGAGGTAAAGGCGCTGAAGAGCAGCACGCGGCGGCCCTTGCCGATGGCCTCGGGCAGGATGTCCAGCAGCATATCCAGCTTGCCGCTGGTGCCGGTGTAGTCCTCCATCACCAGGGAGGGGTGACAGCAGATCTCCCGCAGCTGCGTGATGGCCGCCAGCACCTCCGTGCGGCCGCGCTCGAAGCCCTTTTCCCGGACGATGGAGTCCACCCGATCCCGCAGATGCAGCATCGTGGCCTGATAGACCTTCGACTGCTCCGGGCTCATGGTAGCCGTCATGACCGTTTCGATCTTGTCGGGCAGCTCCTTGAGCACCTCCTTCTTCAAACGGCGCATAAGGAAGGGGCTGATGCGGCGGCGCAGATCCTCCGCCTCCACGTCTCCACCGGCGCCGTTCTGGAAGCGCCGCATGAAGGCGCTGTAGGAAAGCAGGTATCCCGGCAGAACGAAATTGAAGATGCTCCACAATTCGCCCACGCCGTTTTCAAGAGGCGTGCCGGTCAGGGCAAAGCGGGTGCGGGCCTTGAGCTGCCGCACGGCCATCGCCGCCTTGCTGCCCGCATTTTTGATGTGCTGCGCTTCATCCAGGA
Source organism: Clostridia bacterium (assembly GCA_017399225.1). The sequence goes on from JAFQEB010000021.1 coordinate 66,459, forward strand.
TGGCAAAGCGGAACTCGATATCCGTCAGCTGCTCGATATCCTGGCGGATCAGGGGGTAGGAGGTGATGAGGACGTCCACATCCCCGACCGTCTTGACATGGCGGATCTGGCTTGCCCGCTGGGCAGCGCTGCCCGCCAGCACCATGACGGAAAGGTCCGGCGCAAAGCGCTCCAGCTCGCTGAGCCAGTTGTAGGTCAGCGTCGTGGGTGCGACCACCAGGCTGGTCTGCCCTATCTCCCGGGTGGCCAGCAGCAGCGCGATGACCTGCACCGTTTTGCCCAGGCCCATGTCATCCGCCAGCACGCCGCCCATATGCAGCTGATCGAGGGTGTACATCCACTGGAAGCCGCGCTGCTGGTAGGGCCGCAGCGTCAGCCCGTCAGGAAGGCGCACGGCGTCCGGCGCAGGTTCGGTCAGGGCCCGGACGGTTTCATGGACGGAATCCTCCACCTCGACCGGCAGCTTCAAGCCTTCCAGCATGCTCTGCATGTAGCAGGTGCGGTAAGCCTGCAGCTGCAGGGTATCGTCGCTGCCGCTGAGGGCGTCCAGCCCCTCGGCCGTGGCGACCTCAAAGATGTTGTCCGCCAAGGGCTGCCACTCCTCCATGGCGCTCAGATCCAGGAAGGAGCCGTCCTTGAGCCGGAAATACCGGCGGCGGCGGGCCAGCGCCTCCATGATCGCGTAGATCTCCTGAGCCGGCTCTCCGTCCTGGGTGAATTTCAGCTCCAGCGCCGGGCCGTTCATGCGCATACGCCCTGCAAAACGCGGCTTGCGGGGCGTCAGCTTTTTGAAATCGTTGGACAGGTAGACCTCCGCCAGCTGCTGCAGCCGTCCCACGCCCTCGGACACGAAATCAAAGATCGCATCCTGACCGGTGAGATAGACATGCCCCCTGCTGACCGTAAACCCTGAAGCGCCCAGCGCATCCAGCACCTGCCGCTCGGCAGCTGCATCGCGCAGGAGCAGCTTCTCCGACCGGGACAGGTTCTCCGGCAGCGGCGTTTCGTCAAAGGGGTCGATCTCCCTGTCGCCGTAGCGGAACTGGGCACGGGCTACCACGTCCCGCCCGTTGGCCGAGCGATCCAAATACACCCGGGCCAGCAGCGGCAAGCGGATCAGCTGCTTCTGCAGCTCCTCGGCGATCTCCACAATGCCGGTCATCTGCAAAAAGGGCACCAGCTCGCCGATCACGCGGGCCGCCTCCCGCACGGGGTAATCAAAGCTGCACTGGCCGCCCATCTGCTCCGCATAAAGCACGCGAAGCACGGAGCGCTGCGCCTCCTCCACCGCGATGACCTTTTCATTCACCAGCGCATAGGCACAGGAGGCCGTCAACGGGCGGAATTCCGCAGGGAAGCGGGTAGAAACGGTCAACCCGCGAATATCCGAGGATACGCGGAAGTACAGCGGGATCCTCGTCTGATACACGCGCTTGACGGTGTGGGTGCTGTCCCCATCCCGGATGGTAAAGGGTAGATTGTGCAGCTCGCCGAGGATGGCCTCCGCATACGGGTCAGGCAGGGCCAGCTCCCGCTGGTCGGCAGCCTTGAGCAGCACGCCGGTCTCCTTCTGCGCCATGCACATGGCCCGGAGGATCCGCAAGATCCGGTTTTCCACCCGGCCAAAGCGCATCCATTCCGGGTGGAAGGTGAAGCCCTTGCCGTATTCGATGGGCGTGCCGGAATCCATCGCCTCCAGCATCTGTGGGATGGACTTGACCACATAGAGCCTTTCCTCGCCCATCAGGAGAACGATCCTGAGGCGGGGCGCCTGATCGTTGCGGACAGGCTCGGCGATCAGCCGGACCGCCAGGCGAAGGGTCCCCTCCTCCGGCAGCGCCTTCTCCATGGCCGCCATCAGCCGGGGGCCGGAGGCGGCAGCCTTGCGCCGGAGCATCTCGCCCATCGCGCCGGCCTCCTGCGCCGACAGCAGCGCTGCCACCACATGACGGCAGGCGCCCGTTTCCTGGCAGGCCGCGCAAGCGCATTTGCCGCTGCCGTCGGGGGTAAAGGTCACTTCATATCGGCCCTCATCCGCCACATAAAGCCGCAGCAGCTTCGCGCTCTGCTCAGCGATCCGCACACTCCCGGCCCGGAAGAGCCTTTCGCCCATACGGGCCTCCTCCTCGCCGGCCATCGTCCGGAGGGTATAAGGTATCTGTGACATGCAATTCACTCCATATCTGTCAGAGCCGCTTTTGCAAAAAGCCAAAACGGCAACTCTGATAACTTCTGCCTCCAAAGGCAAAATCCCTGCCGGAAAATCATGTCTTCGCAACATTTTTTTGCAAGTCGGAATACCCTGGTCGTTTCCGGGCATCCTGACAGCGAACGGAGCGGAAGCCACACGCTTGCAGCAAGCAGAAAGCCTTCCGCCGCGCCGCCGGGTAGATCACCGTCTGCGCACCGTTTGCCGCAGGAGCATTCCGGCGGCTTTTTTCACATTCTCCATTTTCTGCGCATACGCTGAGGCATCCCGAAATGGAAGCGAGGCGGTTTGCCATGGGCGAACTGTTGACGATATCTCCCCTTTTGCAAGCCTTTCTGGCCACGGTGATGACCTGGGCGCTGACAGCGGCAGGCGCGGCGCTGGTGGTCTTCACCCGCCGGACGCATCCCCTGGTGATGGACGGGATGCTGGCCTTTGGCGCCGGCGTGATGCTGGCGTCCTCCTACTGGTCGCTGCTGTCCCCGGCCATTGAGCTGGCGGGCGAGCTGGGACAATCCCCCTTCATCACCGCCGCGGCCGGCTTTCTCAGCGGCGGTTTGATCCTCATGGGGTGCGACGCCCTGCTCAAACGGCTGCTGCCCGAGCGCATCGTCCGCTCCGATGCACGCCGGCGCTCGGCCCTGCTTGTTTCCTCCATTACGCTGCACAACATCCCCGAAGGCCTGGCCGTGGGCGTGACCTTCGGCGCCCTGGCGGCCCTGCCCACGCCTGCCGCCCTGACCGGCGCTTGGATGCTGGCCCTGGGCATCGGATTGCAAAACTTCCCTGAAGGCGCGGCCGTGAGCCTCCCCCTGCGCAGGGAGGGCATGTCCCGGGGCAAAGCGTTCTTCTGGGGGCAGCTCAGCGCCGTCGTCGAGCCCATTGCCGCAGTACTGGGCGCGCTGCTGGCCGTACATGTGCAGGCGATCCTCCCCTTCGCACTGTCCTTTGCCGCCGGGGCGATGGTCATGGTCGTCATCGCAGAGCTGGTGCCGGAAAGCCAGCGGAGCTCCCGCCCGGCCTTCATGACCCTGGCCACGATGCTGGGCTTCGCGGTGATGATGATCCTGGACGTCGCGCTGGGCTGAGGAATTAGTGGTTTCCCCCTGTTCAAAACGATGAAACCATTGTATAATGGAGACAACGATCCGTGAAAAGGAGATACACACATGACAACACAGGAACTCCGTCAGCTCATGAGCGAGCTTTCTCTGGAGGAGAAGATCGGCCAGCTGGTGCAGATGCCCTCCTATTTCCAGAATGGCGGCCACATCACCGGCCCGGCGGGTGAAATGGGCATCACCAACGACGACCTGCGCCTGGCGGGCAGCTATCTGTCCATCGTCGGTGCGGAGGATGTCCGCAGGCTCCAGACCGAGTATATGGCGAACCATCCCCACCATATTCCGCTGATCTTCATGGCGGATATCATCAACGGCTACCGTACGGTGTTCCCCGTACCGCTGGCCCAGGGCTGCACCTTTCAGCCGGAGCTGGTAGAGGAGGGCGCCCGCATCGCCGCCCGCGAGGCTGCGGCCAGCGGCGTACACGTCACCTTCTCCCCCATGGCTGACCTCGTCCGCGATGCCCGCTGGGGCCGCGTGATGGAATCCACCGGCGAAGACAAATACCTCAACAGCGTGATGGCCGCGGCCATGGTACGAGGCTATCAGGGCGCCGACCTGAAGGAGAAGGGCCGCATCGCCGCCTGCCTGAAGCACTTCGCGGGCTACGGCGCGCCGGTGGCCGGCCGCGACTACAACACCGTGGAGCTCTCCCCCCGCACCCTGCGGGACGACTATCTCCCCGCCTACAAGGCCGCCATTGACGCCGGATGCGAAATGGTCATGACCTCCTTCAACACCCTGGATCGCGTGCCCTCCACCGCCAACCGCTGGCTGATGCGGGACGTGCTGCGCGGCGAAATGGGCTTTGACAGCGTGCTGATCTCCGACTGGGGCGCAGTGATGGAACTGGTGCCCCACGGCATTGCGGCGGACTTCGCTCAGGCCGCCCAGCTGGCCATCGAAGCCGGTGTGGACATGGATATGTCCAGCCCCTGCTACACCCATGAGCTGAAGAAGCTGGTGGAAGCCGGCAAGGTACCGGTTGAGCTGATCGACGAAAGCTGCTGGCGTGTATTGGCCCTCAAGAACCGCCTGGGCCTGTTTGAAAACCCTTACCGCGACCTGAGCGCCGACGACGAGGCCGCCCTGCTGCTGTGCGACGCGCACCGCCAGGCTGCCCAGCACTGCGCGGAGGAGTCCTTCGTGCTGCTGCGCAACGAGGAGCAAATTCTCCCCCTGTCCCACGGCGAGAGGGTCGCCTTCATCGGCCCTTACGTGGACAATCAGCTGACCTGCGGCTCCTGGGCCATCTTCTCCGACGATGCGGACGCCATCACCCTTCGCACGGCTCTGAAAACCCAGGAGCAGCTGGACGACACAGTCTTCGGCGCCGGCAGCCCCATCGTCGATCCGGGCGAAGAGGTGCTGGGCTTCCAGAAGCCGGTGCCCGGGTACGAAGTGGACGCCGAGAAGGCTTTAGAAGAGGCCATTGCCCTGGCGAAAAAGGCCGATAAGGTCGTGCTGGCCCTGGGTGAACACCGCGAGCACAGCGGCGAGTCCTCCAGCCGCGCCCGCCTGGTGCTGCCCGATTGCCAGCAGCGCCTGCTGGACGAGGTGGCCAAGGTCAATCCCAACGTGATCGTGCTGCTCTACTGCGGCAGGCCCATGGATCTGCGGGCCGTGCAGGAAAAGGCGAAGGCCATCCTGGTGGTCTGGATGCCCGGCACCGAAGGCGGCCCCGCCATCGCCCGCACCCTCTACGGCCAGTGCGTCCCCAGCGGCCGCCTGAGCATGGCTTTCCCCTACAGCGTGGCCCAGCTCCCCCTGCACTATGATCAGATGAGCACCGGCCGCCCCTTCCACGGGGATTTCCGCACGCAGCGGATGGCCTCCAAATACCTGGATATGCCCAACGAGCCGCTGTACCCCTTCGGCTTCGGCCTGACCTACACCAGCTTTGCCTATTCCGGCGTCACGCTGGATGCGGACTGCCTCACGAAGGACGGCACCCTGACCGCCTCCGTGCGCGTCACCAACACCGGCAGATGCGAGGGTACCGAGACCGTGCAGCTCTACATCCGCGATCTGGTGGGCAGCGTGACCCGCCCGGTACGCGAACTGAAGGGCTTCAAGCGCGTAACGCTCCAGCCCGGTGAAAGCGCCGAGGTAAGTTTCACCATCACGGAAGAGATGCTTCGTTTCCACGACATCCGCATGAACTACGTCAGCGAGCCCGGTGAATTTGAGATCTTCATCGGCCCGGACGCCCAGACGGACAACACGGCCGGCTTCCGGCTGGTATAAGCAAAAGACCTCCTGCGCCGCTTTGGTGCAGGAGGTTTTCTCTATCACTTTGTTGTCAACGTATACCACCGTAAGGTGACGAGCAAGTGCACTTGTGGTATTCGACAAACCGGAACCGGATCAGCCCTTGCGTTTGAAATCTATATCAGCCTTCCTCGCCTGAGCGCACAGATCCTTTGTCTGCAACTTATATTCCTTGCCGTTCTTGATAAAATGCGTTCCGCATTGCCTGAATTCGAAAGACACGTTTTTCTTGATGCACTGCTCTCTAATGTCAAGCACCCAATCGTAATCAAGCGGTCTTGCATTCACATCCGATTCACCGCCGACAACCACAAGTTCAATGTCGTCAAGATACCGTTCCATATCAATGGCTTCGATGAGCGGCTGAGCCGTTATACACTTATGCCTGATCGGAAGCTTTTCAAAAATTCCGAGCTTATGGTCTGCATTTTTTTGATTTTCAACCGTACAGCAAACGACTACGTTTTCATAACCGTCACCCCAATCATCGGGGATGCAGTCCATAAATCTCTTGATGCGCTTGGTGAGAAAGAGAAAGGTGCAATCCTCGCGCTCCCTGATCATCTGCCAGCATTCAGTGCGCCATGCATCCGCTTCCTCAATCAGAAAATCGGTAGAAAAGCAGGTATAAACAATGCCGGATTTCATTTTGTAATTACCGTTCTTTAGGCGTTCTGTGGGCTTTGCGAAGTCCTTCGTCTTTGCAATGACACTTGTATCAACACCACGCTTTGCATCGCCCTTGTGGATATAACAATAGAGGCAGCCGTCGCTGCACTTTACACAACCTCTCCACGGATTCCACATTGCCATATTCTCACCTCATCAAATCCAAGTTTGCCTCTTTCATTTTATCACAGTCACATAAACAGCACAAGCCGCTCATCGCCATCATCTGTTACACCCGAACTTTCCCAGATAAAAAAACAACCGCCCCGATTACTCGGAGCGGCTGTCTTCATCGTTCTGATTAGAACTTCAGGGGATTCACGCGGACGGAGGGGCCCATGGTGCTGCTCAGGTACAGAGAGCGGATGTAGGTGCCCTTCGCGGCGGCGGGCTTCGCCTTGTTGATGGCCTCCATCAGGGTCTGCAGGTTCTCCTGCAGCTTCTGGCTGCCGAAGGAAACCTTGCCGATGGGGCAGTGGATGATGGCGGTCTTATCCAGACGGTACTCAACCTTACCAGCCTTGATGTCGCCGATGGCCTTGGTGACGTCCATGGTGACGGTGCCGGACTTGGGGTTGGGCATCAGGCCCTTGGGGCCCAGGATACGACCGATGCGGCCGATCAGGCCCATCATGTCGGGGGTGGCAACGCAGACGTCGAACTCGAACCAGTTCTCCTGCTGGATCTTGGTGATCATGTCCATATCGCCAACGTAGTCAGCGCCGGCGGCACGGGCTTCATCAGCCTTGGGGCCCTTGGCGATGACCAGCACGCGGATGGTACGGCCAGTGCCGTGGGGCAGAACGACGGCGCCGCGGACCTGCTGGTCAGCGTGACGGGGGTCAACACCCAGACGGATGTGAGCCTCGACGGTCTCGTCGAACTTGGCCTTGCCGGTGGAGATCACCAGCTCGGTGGCCTGGTCAGGATCGTACTGATTCAGATGGTCGATCAGC
>JAFQEB010000022.1 GCA_017399225.1 Clostridia bacterium
AATGCAGCCGTCTGTCAGGGCATGCCTGCGCCCCCGAACCTGCCGAAAAGTCGCTGATCTGCCCGCCAGGGCATGCCTGCGACCCCGAACCAGCCGAAAGGGCGGTGGATCTGCCCGTCAGGGCATGCCTGTGCCCCCGAACCAGCCGAAAGGGGGGTGGATCTGCCCGCCAGGGCATTGGCAGAAGAAAGAATGCCGAGATACTCAATAAGAAGATTGATAACCTTCAGCAGGTGAAAAAAGGAGGCTTCGGTAGTTTGTGTGACAAGGGGCTAGCCTAGGCAGCAACGCTCTTCGCTCCCTTCACGCCCTTCTTCCTCGCCTTCACCGGGCGACCCGGGAGCTGGGGCTGGCAGTCGCCGCACCTGAGCATGAGCAGGGCCACGAGGTTGTCGGTGTTGCGGAAGCCGTAGCCCATCCTCACCGTCACCTTGATCTTGTTGTTGATGGCCTCTACGCGCCCGTTGCTGATGCCGAGCTCGACTGCGGCGATGATGTCGTCGCGCCGGCGGCGCACCTTCTTCTCCACGGCGACGACCTTGGCGATCTTGCAGTAGGCGGCCCTGTGCATCCAGTCGTCGAGCAGCTCGGCGGCCTCGGAGCCGTCGGCTGCCCGGAAGACGGCCCGCAGGTCCTCCTTGAGCTCCCAGGCCCTGACCAGCCGCGAGCCGGCCCTCTTCTTGAGCGCCTCGAGCCTCGCCCTCTGGCCGTCGGTGAGGTCCTCGGGGTTCTTCACGAGCGCGTAGCGGCTGCCCTTGATGGAGGCCGCCTCCTCCTCGAGCGCCCTGACCTCCTCGGGCGGCAGCTCGCCTTTGGCAGGCCTGCCGCGCTTGCCCTCGGGCCTGGGCCTGGCGGCCCTGGCGGCGTTCCACTCCTCGCAGCGCACGGCGTCGAGCGCGTCGTTCATCCACTGGACCACGTGGAAGGGGTCCATGACCCACCTCGCGTTGGGGCAGCGGCGCTTGACCAGCTGCCTTATCCACCTCGCGCCGTCGGCGGTCACCACCTCTATGGCGCGCCTCTGCTCGCGCGTGAGCTCGTCGAGGAACAGGTTGAGCACGTCCTTGCCGGTGCCCTCGTGCGCCCAGATGAGGCAGCCGCGGTCGTGGTCGACGACCACCGTGACGTACTTGTGGCCCTTCTTGTACGACGTCTCGTCGATGCCGATGCGGCGCACGCCGTCGAACCTCGAGGCGCCGCGCGCGGCCTCCAGCTCGGCGTAGACGCGCCTGCACACGCCGCCCACGCTGTGCCACTCGACGCGGGCGAGCTCGGAGACCGCCGGGGCGGTGCAGCGGACCGCCAGCCACGCCACCCAGTCCTCGAAGTCGCGCGTGAAGCGCGCCCCGTGCCGCGCCCAGGGGACGGCCTCGGTGCGCACGCCGTGCTCCGGGCAGCGCACCCTGCAGGGCGCGTACTCCAGGTAGCAGGCCGAGCGCGCCAGGTCCATCGCCCTCCACAGCCTGGGGGCCCCGCGGTTCGCCATGTCGTAGAAGTCGCAGGCCCTGCCGCATACGGGGCAGCGGCGCTGCTCGCGCTTGTAGGGCCGGACGCTCACGACGATGCGCTCGGCCTCGATGCGCGCGCCCAGGACGACCGTGCGGGCCAGACCGAGGGCGAGAAGTAGTAGACTCTTCATGCGTCACACCTCTTCGGTTGTCTGAATTTGGCTTAGCAATCATAGGCGGATGACGCGGAAACGGCCCCTCCCGGGGCCGTTTCAGTTCCAGATCGTTGTTTTCGCCCGCTGAGCTGGGCCTATGCCGGAATCTCTCCCACAGAAACCACCGAAGAGCCAAAAATTTCTTTTAGATACTTGTTTTCCTAAAACTGATGTGATATAATAATTCAATTCCAGAAAAGGAGTAAAAAATATGCGGCAAGGTATTCTTAAATAAAACTATAATCAAATAGTGGGAACAAAGGATTATGATAGTCCCTTTTGTAGGGGCTTAGTTTTTTGTACCCAATTTAAGAATACTTTTGCCTTATCAATTTTGACATATCCCCAAAAACAGCACTCACAAACAGGTGTATGCTGTATATGTGTATGTCCGCAAATTATCATCCCCAGTGGTAAAAGTATTTTACTGCTGGGGATTTTTATGCCCTTCGGGGCAGTAAAGGGAGGACAATCACATGAAAATAATCAATATTGGAATTCTTGCCCATGTAGACGCTGGAAAGACGACCTTGACGGAGAGCCTGCTATATGCCAGCGGAGCCATTTCAGAACCGGGGAGCGTCG
>JAFQEB010000023.1 GCA_017399225.1 Clostridia bacterium
CGTCGGGACGCAGCCAGGGCAGCATGCCGTTCTTGCGCACTTCGGAAAGGCGGAAGCTCAGCTTGTGGGCCAGAGAAATGGGCAGGGGCATCAGTTCCTCGGTCTCGTCGCAGGCAAAGCCGAACATCATGCCCTGATCGCCCGCACCGGTGTCATTTTCGTCGGTGTCGCGGGATTCCAGAGAAGCATCAACGCCCATGGCGATGTCGGGGCTCTGGGCGTGCACGGCGGTCAGTACCGCGCAGGTATTGCCGTCGAAGCACAGCTCGCTGGAGTTGTAGCCGATGTCCAGCACCACGTCGCGGACGATGGCGGGGATATCCACCTTGGCGGTGGTGGTGATCTCACCCATGACCATCACCATGCCGGTGGTGGCGCAGGTCTCGCAGGCAACGCGGGACATGGGATCCTGAGCGAGCATTGCGTCCAGAACGGCGTCGGACACCTGGTCGCAGAGTTTATCGGGATGGCCTTCGGTGACGGATTCGGAAGTGAAGAGCTTGTGCATGGTTGTACTCCTTTCGCAGGTCGAAACGAGGCGAGTGCCTCAAAAGAAAACCGACTGTCTTGCACACAAAACAGCCGGGTAGATCACAAAGATCGTCCTTATCTGCCAAAGACTTCGTCTCCCTTTCATCAAAGGAGCGATGTGTGCGTCTCTGTGGGATTTGGCACCTTCGCTTTCGCGGGCTGCCGTGGCTTCATCGGGCCCATCCCTCTGCCACTCGTGATAAGGTATTCAGTTGCGGGACATATACTATCATATCCGACAGCGTTCGTCAAGGGGGAACTTTACCCATTTTCCTGCTTTTCGGACGATTATTCCGCGTTTTTGCAGGAAATCAGGATGTGCGTCGGTGCAAACAGCAGCACTGACAATCCCAGAAGCAGGGAGCGACTCATGACGGCGCTGAACAAGAACACCAGCGACGGCAGCACGGACAGCACTATGGCGCGGAGCATGTGCTGCTCCTTGAAGTCAACCATCCAGGCTAGGCAGTAGAGAACGACCAGCACCGCATTGATGATGATGTAGAGGGCAAATGTCTCGTCCGACCACCAGCCAAACCAGGTGCCGGGGATGTTGAAAATCATCAGCGCAAAGCAGCCGTAGCGCCCGATCTGCTCGATGAGTTCAACAGTTTTGCAGTGCCACTTGTTGGCAAAGCCATCGGGATGCCGGGTGGCATAGATGATGTTGGGGATCATGATCGCCAGCATGAAAACCAGCCCAAAGGGGTTGAACCATTCCATAGCCTACTCCTGTACCTGCCAACTGCGGATGATATCCTCCGCATTGACCGTCCTGAAAGCTGCTGCCCGTCCCAGCCGGTTCATGACCGCCAGGCCCACACCCTCCGGCGGCACGACCTCGGAGAAGATCACGTCCATCTTCTCGTCGTCCATCCCGCGCAGGGTGGCAAACAGCCGGTGCGCCACCTCGGAGGCGTCATCCCGGTGGCCGATGTCGTGGGGATGGCAATCCGCCAGCGCATCCACATGCTCGGTGAAGCACATCACGCAGGCACGGTGGCCTTCGCCTACCGCGTGGGCATACAGGCGGCGCAGGGCTTCCACCACGTCGGCCTCTTCGCCCTCAATGAGCGTCACCTGGCCGTCGGGGGAGTAGTGCTTGTACATCATGCCGGGGGAGAGGGCCTTCTCGCCCTTCTCCAGCGGACGCAGGATGCTGCCGGCCAGGTCGACCGGGCCGATGACGGCCTCCAGCATGGCCTGCGTGACTCCGCCGGGCCTGAGGATGCAGGGCCTGTCGCCCGCCAGGGAGATCACTGTGGACTCCAGGCCCACGTCGCTCTCGCCGCCGTCAATGATCAGCGGAATTCGTCCGTCCATGTCGTCAAAGACGTGCCGGGCGCTGGTGGGGCTGGGCTTGCCGGAGCGGTTCGCACTGGGGGCGGCGATGGGCAGATTGCACGCTTTCAGCAGCGCCATCGCCACGGGGTGGGAGGGCATGCGCACCGCTACGGTATCCAGCTTTGCCGTGACCTCGTCTGGCACGGCGTCCTTGCGGGGCAGGATGATGGTCAGCGGGCCGGGCCAGAAGGCGTCCATCAGGCGGAGCGCCTGGTCGTTCACCTCGCAGATGCCCTCCAGCTGGCTGCGGTCGTGGATGTGTACGATCAGCGGATTGTCCGCCGGGCGGCCTTTGGCGGCGAAAATGCCCAGGACAGCCTGCGCGTCCATGGCGTGGGCGCCCAGACCGTACACGGTTTCGGTGGGGAAGGCGACAAGCTGACCGTCAGCCAGGAGGCGGGCGGCCAGCGCGAGGGATTCGTCCGTCGCGGGAAGCAGTTGGGTGTTCATGTGTATCACCTTATGTCAGACTGCGCAGCCGGGCGGATTGTTCCTCCGCCTTCAGCGCGTCGATGATCTCGTCCAGATCGCCGTCCATGATGTTCTGGATGGCGTAGAGGGTCAGGCCGATGCGGTGATCGGTCACGCGGCCCTCGTGGAAATTGTAGGTGCGGATGCGTTCGCTGCGGTCGCCGGTGCCCACCTGAATGCGGCGGTTCTCGGCATAGGCCGCATCGGATTCGGCGCGCTTCTTCTCCAGCAGCATGGACTGCAGCACCTGCATGGCGCGGGCCTTGTTCTGGATCTGGCTGCGCTCGCTCTGGCAGGCGGCCACCATGCCCGTGGGCAGGTGGGTGATGCGCACGGCGCTGTCGGTCTTGTTGATGTGCTGACCGCCGTGGCCGCTGGCGCGGTAGGTGTCGATGCGCAGATCCCTGGGATCGATGTCGAAATCGACCTCCTCGGCTTCGGGCAGCACTGCCACGGTGCAGGTGGAGGTCTGCCGCTTGCCGTTGGCCTCGGTCACGGGGATGCGCTGCACCCGGTGGACGCCGCTTTCGTACTTGAAACGGGCATAGGCGCCGCTGCCGGTGATGGCAAAGACGCACTCCTTCACGCCGCCCAGCTCCGTATCCTGGGTGTACATCGGCTCCACCCGGAAGCCCCGGCACTCCGCATAGCGGCTGTACATGCGCACGAGATCTGCCGCAAAGAGGCAGCTTTCCTCGCCGCCCGCGCCGCCGCGCACCTCGATGATGACGCTGCGGTCATCGTCCGGGTCGCGGGGGAGCAGGAGGATGCGCAGCTCGTCTTCGAGGGCTGCCTTTTCGGGCAGCAGGGCAGCGAGCTCCTCCTGGGCCATGGCGGCCAGGTCGGGATCGGCGCGCATCTCCTCCGCCTGGGCGATGTGGGCCAGCAGCCGCTGATAGCGCCGCCAGGCCTGCACCTGCGGCTCCAGCTGGGAGCGTTCCTTCAGGCAGGCCTGATACTTCGCCATGTCCGCGATGACCTCCGGCTGCACGATGGCCTCCGAGAGCTCTTCGTACCGGTTGACGATCCAGTCAAACTTGTTAAGCATTACAGCCTCGCTTCGACCATTCTGAGTATGTGCTGATAATCCTCATGGGCGGTGACAAAAGTGAAGCCCGCCGCACGGCACAGGGCCATCACGCCCTGCGCCTGATCGAACCCGACCTCCATCAGCAGCGTACCGCCGGGCTTGAGGAAGCGCGGGGCCTCCGCAGCGATGCGCCGGTAGAAGTCATACCCGTCCGTGCCGCCGTCCAGGGCCATCATCGGCTCCCGGCGGACCTCCTCCTGCAATTCGAGGCAGTCCGCCGCCGGGATATAGGGCGGATTGGAGACAATCACGTCAAAGGCAAGCCCTGCCGGCAGCGCAGCCCAGAGGTCGCCCTGGTGGCGGGTGATCTTCGCGCCCAGGCGATCGGCATTCAGCCGGGTCACGGCCAGCGCGCCCTCGCTGAGGTCGGCGGCGTGCACGTCGGCCCGGGGGACGCCCAGCGCCATCGAAACCGCCAGGCAGCCGCTGCCGCAGCACAGATCCAGCGCGGCAGGGGATTCGTGCGCCCGCAGCGCCGCGATGGCCCGCTCGGCCAGCAGCTCCGTTTCCGGCCGGGGGATGAGCACCCGCTCGTCCACATAAAAGTCCCGGCCCAGGAAGCTCTGCACACCGGTCAGGTACTGCAGGGGCGTGCGGGTCATGCGCCGCTCGCACAGGGCGCGAAAGACGGCTTCATCAGCCAAAGAAACCTGCGACCAGCTGTCCAGCCGCAGGTTCATGGGGTTCTGTCCGGTCACATGGCTCAGCAGCAGCGATGCGTCCACCTCTGCATCGGGAACGCCGGCTGCGGTCATGTCTGCGGCCAGCAGCTTCAGCAGCTCGCGGGGCGTCACTGTGCTGCCTCCGCAGTCTCCTCGGCAGGGAACTCGTAGCCCTTTTCGGACTGCCGGTAATCGGTCAGGATCGCCCAGCCCTCCTCGGTGAGAGGGGCGTTCTTGGGCATACCGTAAAGCGCCACGTTCATGGACACGATGGCAACCTCCAGCATCTTGTCGTCCGGCTCCTTGGTGGTCAGGCGCTGCATCTGCAGGCCCGGCCAGCGGGCGATGCGGGTAAAGGCGTTGTCCTTATGGGCCAGGCCCTTCAGCACCTCGTAGCTCACACCGGCGACCACCGGCAGCAGCGCCAGGTGCAGCAGGAAGCGGGGCAGCCATGCGGAGATATCCCGGCCCACGAAGAGGAACAGCACCATGCTGATGACCATGACGATCAGCATGAACGCGGTGCCGCAGCGGGGGTGCAGCGTGGTGAACTGCCGGGCGTTTTCGGGGGTGAGGGGCAGGTTGTTCTCGTTGCAGTAAACGGTCTTGTGCTCCGCGCCGTGATACTGGAAGGTGCGGCGCACGTCCGGCACCAGGCCGCACAGGAACATGTAGCCGATGAGGATGATCACCTTGGTGATACCGCCCACAACAGTCACGACGACGCCCTTCCAGCTTTCTGCATCCGCAGCAGCCGCAGCGGCCGCATCAGCAGCGCCTTCCGCCAGCTCGGGGGCGGCCTGGGTAAAGCCGATCAGCTGACCGGTCAGCCATTCCACGCCGGAGGGGATGCCGATGAACAGGCCCAGCGCCAGCACCACGGCCAGCACGATCGCCACGCCCATCACGACCTTGTCGATGCTCTTGCCCAGCTTTTCGGCCAGCCACTTTTCAAACCGGGAGGGCTCCTCCTCGAACTCCTCGCCCAGCATCTTCATCGAGTCCTCCAGGGTGCCCATGCCCATGGAGAGCATGGAGCCCATGTTGACCACGCCGCGGATGATGGGCCAGCCCAGCCACTTGTGCTTCCTGGCTGCGGGGGTGTATTCCTTGCGCTGCACGATCATATTGCCGTCAGGGCGGCGCACGGTGATGGCGATGGCGTCGGGGGCCTTCATCATCACGCCCTCCATGACGGCCTGACCGCCGATATCCACACGGGGACAGCTTGCGTTGTTGGACATAAGGTCTCCTTCTTTCTGCACGCAGATGCGTGCGCTGCAATACATTTTCAGCCGGGGGAACGATACTGCTCCCCCAACATAATAACATTCGCGGTGAAAGCCTGCAATCCCTGCTGAATGGCGCGAAATAATGAATTTACCAGTGAAAAGCGGACTGCCGCTCAGAGATCCGCGGCGTGGCTGCGGTAGCTGCTGGGGGCGATGCCCACATAGCGCCGGAACACGGTGCTGAAATACCCGGCGCTGGAGAAGCCGACCCGTCCGGCGATCTCGGCCAGGGGGAGCTCGGTGGTCTGTATGAGCTCCTGCGCGGCGCGGATACGGCGCTGGGTGATGTACTCGCCGGGCCGCATGTGCAGCGCATCGCGGAAGACGCGGCACAGGTGCTGGGGAGTGACCCCAGCGATGTCGGAGAGCTGTTGGAGAGAGATATCACATGGATACGCCTGGTCGATGTGATTCAGCACCTTCATGAGCAGCTGGTTCCGCGCGTCCGTTACGGTGAGCATCAGCCGGTGGAATTCCAGGATATAGCTGTATACCAGCCCGGAGCAGGCGTAATCGCCGAAGAATCTGTCGGAGGTCTGCGCAGCGACCATGCGGCTGAACAGCGACTGGAAGGCGGCGGTGCTTCCGGCGTGGACGATGTGCGGCGCAGTCATGCCGAGCTGGGAGAGAAGCTGCGGGAGGGCATATCCGTCGAAGGTCAGCCACTGGACGCTCCAGCGGGAGTTCTCTGCGTGGTAGGCGTGGGGATGACCTGCAGGGAGAAAGAAGCAGTCTCCTGCAGCGATGGGATGCGTTTCTTCTCCGCAGGTCAGGACGCCCCTGCCCTCCGTACAGAACAGCAGCTGATGCCAGTAGTAGCCCTCTGGTCGGCTGATGGGCTGCTGATAAGCCGTGCTGCCGATGCCCGTGAGGTACACGGGCAGCTTCCGGGCCTCCAGATGATAGGGGTACAGGCAAAGCTCCTGCGTCATGGGCATACCTCCTCGCAACGTTTGATCCCAGTATAGCGCGGACGGCATTCTCCGTCAATGCACGGGGGAGAAGAAATGTTCATATTTTAGAAGCCGGTTCAGGAATTTCGATTGAACAGCCCTGCAAAGCGTGGTATGATAGGAATCAGAAGAAACGAAGAACAGATATCATGCGCTGAAGAAAACGACATGGAAGGAAAGTGAAGCAAATGCGTATCGGCGTGGATTACTATCCCGAGCACTGGGACAAAGCCCTGTGGGCGGCGGATGCGGATCTGATGCAGCAGACCGGCGTGAAGCTGGTGCGTCTGGCGGAGTTCGCATGGTGCCGCCTGGAGCCCCGGGAGGGCGAGTTCACCTTTGACTGGCTGGACGAGGCCATCGGACTGTTTGCCGATCGCGGCATCGGCGTGGTGCTGTGCACCCCCACCAGCTGCCCGCCGCTGTGGCTGTACGAAAAGCACCCGGACGCGGTGATGATTGAGAAGGACGGCACGCCCACCCGCACCGGCATCCGCGGGCACCGCTGCGTCAACCATGAGGCGGTTCGCTTCCACAGCCGCCGGATCATCGAGGAGATGACCCGGCGCTACGCGGGCAACAAGGCCGTCGTGGCCTGGCAGATCGACAACGAGCTGGAGGCCTACTTCTGCTTCTGTGAGACCTGCAATGCGAAGTTCCGCGACTGGCTGAAAGCGAAATACGGCACGCTGGAGAATATCAATCGGGCCTACGGCAATGTGGTCTGGAGCGGTGAGTACTCCTCCTGGGATCAGATCCAGCCGCCCTGGGGCCACTACCCGGACGCGTGGCTCAACCCGGCGCTCATGCTGGATTACGCCCGCTTTGCCTCGGACAATGTGATCGACTTCGCCTCCTGGCAGGCGGAGATCATCCGCCGCAACTGCCCCGGCCTGCCCGTGACCACGAATGTGTGGTTCTGCGGCCACATGCCGGATTTCTACAAGGAATTTGCGAATCTCGACTTCATTTCCTACGACAATTACCCCGCCACGAAGCTGCCGGACAATCCGGAGGAATGCTACACCCACGCCTTCCACCTGGACATGATGCGCGGCGTGAAGAGAAGCCCCTTCTGGATCATGGAGCAGCTCAGCGGCGGCATGGGCTGCTGGTCGCCCATGGCCCGTATGCCCGAGCCGGGGATGATCAAGGGCTATGCGCTGCAGGCCTTCGCCCACGGCGCGGATACGGTGGTGTTCTTCCGCTGGCGCACGGCCAATATCGGCGCGGAGATGCACTGGCACGGCCTGATCGACCACTCCAACGTGCCCGGACGGCGTTTCGCTGAGTTCGCCGACCTGTGCAAAATCGCCGACACATTGTCGCATGTGCAGGGCGCGGACAACCGGGCGGACGTGGCCATCCTCCTGTCCTTTGACGACGAGTATGCCTTCAAGATCCAGCCCCAGACCAACGGCTATTACTACCTGGAGCAGCTGCAGAGGCTGCACGCGGCCTTTACCGCCCTGGGCCTGAATGTGGATATCATCAGCCAGCATGAACACCTCGACGGCTACCGCATCGTCTGCGCGCCGGAGATGTATGTGACGGACGAGCGCGTGGTGCAGCGCCTGCACGACTACGCAGCCCAGGGCGGCACGGTGATCATGACCACCCGCAGCGGCGTAAAGGATGCGCACAACAATGCCATCATGGCCCAGCTGCCCACGGTCTACCGCGACATGACCGGCGCGTATGCCGCCGAGTACGACCCCATCGGCTACGACAGCGTGGCCATCCGCTTTGAGGACGGCACGCGCGTGTCCGGCAAGCAGTGGTGCGACGTGCTGGAGACCGAGGGCGCGGACGTTCTGGCCCGCTACGACGGCGAGTATTTCTCCGGCAAGCCCGTCATCACCCGCAACGCCTATGGCAGCGGCAGCGTATACTACATCGGCGCGGTGGGCGATCAGGCGCTGTACAACAAGGTGGCGTGCGGCGCGGCGGAAGCTGCCGGGCTGGAATTCATCCCCGATCTGCCGCCCCGGGTGGAGATCGCCACCCGCACCGGCGAAAGCGGCACGACCCGCTTTGTCTTCAACAATTCCGGCCGGGAGCAGACCTTCACCCTGGACGGTAAGGCGCTGACCCTTGCCCCCTTTGAAATGCACATCGATCATCAGGAGGGATGAATATGAAGAAGTCCATCGCGGTCCTGCTGGCCGCAGCTCTGCTCACTGCGCCCGCCGCATTGGCGGAAGGAATGGTCTACGAGGCCGAAAACGCCCAGCTGAACGGCAAGATCACCGTCTCTGCCGATACCCAGGCTTCCGGCGGCAAGGTCGTCGGCCGCTTCGAGGGCCAGAACGATACCGTGACCTTCGCCATCAGCGTCCCCGCCGACGGCGTGTACGACCTGAGCTTCACCAGCAAGGGCATCGGTGGCGGCAAGTACAACAACGTTCTGGTGGACGGCCAGGACGTGGGCCAGTTCAAGTGCACCGGCACCACCTTTGAGACGGATACCCTGCGCGGCATTCTGCTGACCGCCGGCGAGCACGCCGTGACCATCACGCCCTCCTGGGGCTGGATCTACCTGGACAAGCTGGAGGTCGCCGCAGCCCAGGGCATCCCGGACAGCGTGTACGAGGTGGAGGCGACCCTCATCAACCCCAACGCCAACGAGGATGCCAGGAAGCTCTTTGCCTATCTGTGCGAGTCCTACGGTAAGGTGACTCTCTCCGGCCAGGTTTGCGACTACGGCGTGCTGGGCCCGGAATGTCGCGCCATCCATGCCCTGACCGGCAAGTATCCGGCAATCCTCGGCCTGGACATGATGGACTACACCCCCTCCCGCACGGCCCTTGGCGCCCGCGGCGTGGCGGTGGATCAGGCCATCAAGTACCATGATGAGGGCGGTCTGGTGGCCTTCTGCTGGCACTGGAACGCCCCCACCGAGTACCTCAAGGACGGCGCGTCCTCCAATGGCAGCCCGCGCTGGTGGGGCGGCTTCTACACCGACAACACCAATTTTGACGTCGCTGCCGTCATGAACGGCACGGATGCGAAGGGCAAGGAACTCCTCGACCGCGACATCGCCGAGATCGCCCGGCAGCTGCTCCGCCTGCAGGATGAGGGCGTGCCGGTGCTCTGGCGGCCCCTGCACGAGGCCAGCGGCGGCTGGTTCTGGTGGGGCGCGAAGGGCGCGGAGCCCTGCAAGCAGCTCTGGATCTACCTGTACAACGAGCTGACCTTCACCTACGGCTGCAACAACCTCATCTGGGTCTGGAACGGCCAGAATCCCGCCTGGTACCCCGGCGATGAATACGTCGATATCATTGGTGAGGACATCTACGCAGCCCAGCGTTCCTATGGTCCGCAGGCCTCGAAGTTCATGGAGGTGCTGGACTACACCGCTACCAACAAGATCATCGCCCTGACGGAAAATGGCGTGGTGCCGGATATCGACCAGATGGTCATGTCCAACGCCCGCTGGGCCTGGTTCAATACCTGGTGCGGCGATTTCGTGCAGAAGAACGGCCGGTACTCCGAAGCCTACACCGAGGCCGACTTGCTCAAGAAGGTCTACGACAGCGAATACGTCATCACCCGTGACGAGTTGCCGGACTTCAACTGACCCGAAGAAATATGAATACGCCCGGCAGAGCTTAGCTCTGCCGGGCGTATTTGTGTGCTGCCGCGTCTTAATCTGCTGCAACGAGCAGGAACAGACCGGTGGTATCAGTGACGAAGGTGAGCTTACCGGCTTCCAGCTTGTACTCGATCTCCGTCCGGGCCTCGGTGCGGGGCGTATCGCCCTCGGCGGGGGTCACATCCACGCGCTCCAGGCGGAAGGTGGGCAGGGCGGAGAGATCCTCGGGCAGGGCGACGGTGATGCTTCCGCTCAGCGCCACGGGATTGCCGGCGTAGCTGCCGGTGACCGTGAAGGCGTACAGTGCGCCCTCAAAGGGCTCGGCCATGCCGCGAACAAGCAGCTGGCCCATGGGGAGCGCCTCCTCAGCGCGGGCAAGAAGGAGCGGGAAGGGCGTTTCGCCGCAGCTGCCGCAGATGGGGCAGACGGTGATCAGCGTATCGCCCACGGTGACCTCAAAGGGCTGGCACATCAGGGCGAGGGCGTTGCCGCAGCTGGCGGTGGCACAGGTCGAGGTGTGCAGGCCGCCGGGCAGGGGATCCCAGGTGTTGAAGCTGTGGCCCGTTGCGGGGATGCGCTTGTGGGGTACAGTGGCGTGGCCGCAGCGGGCGCAGATCTGTGCGTCCGTCAGGCCGCCGTTTTCACAGGTGGCTGCATAGCCGGCGGTGAATACCGGAATATGCCCCAGCGCAGGCTCATGTACCGCGCCGCAGGTGAGGCACTGGGCGCCCTGGGTGCAGTTGGAAGCGCCGCCCATGTGATAGCGGGTCTCCTTGTGGCCGGGATTGGTCTGGCAGGTGCGGGTGTGGGTGGAATCGCCGTCGCTGACCCAGCTGCCCCAGCTGTGATCGGCCAGGTGACCATAGCTCTGGCCGCATTCGCTGCACACCGCCAGGGACTGGCAGGTGGCCGTGCCGCCGGTGTGGGTATGCGATTCGGCGCAGCCTGCGGCCGCAAGGGACAGCAGCAGGGAAAGCATCAAAATGAGCGCAAAGATCTTCTTCATAGGGTACACCATCCTTTGTGCTGACAGAAATTGTCGACTACTGTCATTATAGCACAGGGGAGACGCTTCTGCAAGGAAAAGAAACAGGACGCAGCTGCAATAGCCACGTCCTGAAGGCGCTTATTCCGCCGGAACGAGCAGGAACAGGCCTGCTGCGTCGATGGAGAAGGTCAGCTGACCATTTTCCAGCGAGAAGGGGACTTCCGTGCGGGTCTCGACGCCATCCGTCACATCCACGCGGACGAGGGCGAAGCTCTCCGGGGCGACGGGCAGGGTGATGGTCACCTTGCCATGGATGTTGACGACCTCGCCGCCGTACACAGCGGCGACGGTGACGCCGTACAGCGCACCCTCATAGGGAGTCTCTGCGCCGCGCACCAGCAGCGTGCCGATGGGCACCGCCACGTCCTCACGGGCGAAGAGAAGCTCGAAGAGCGTATCGCCGAATGCACCGCACACGGGGCAGACCGTCAGCAGGGTCTCGCCGTCGTACATGCCCCAGAGCGTGCAGGCCACGTCCGCATTTTCGCCGCACTGGGCACAGTCGGTATGGTGCCGGTGATCGCCGAGGATATCCCAATGGGTGTACAGGTGCTGGCCGTTGGCGGGGATAGCGATCTCGAAGAAGGGCATGGAGCAGCCGGGGTGGTCGCAGGTGACGCGGTAGTAGCCTTCGTCGTAGCAGGTGCCGGGCTTCACCTCGATGGTGGGGTTGGGATGGCCGCTCAGGCCGGAGTTGTCCGGGCTGCTGTAGCCTTCGTTGCACACGTCGCAGATGCGGGGGCTGTAGCAGGTGAGCGTGCCGCCGGTGTGCTCGCCGAGCTCCTGTGCGTTGCAGACGGTGCAGCGGCGCTCGTGGTGGATGTGGGTCAGGTGCGTCCAGTCGCCCCATGTGCAGTCGGCGGTTTCGATATGGGTGGGGTCAAGGGTACAAACGCGGGTGTGGGTACCGTTGGCGTCAGGCTTCCATTCGCCCCAGGCATGGGCGTCGGCAGCAAAATCGCCGTAGAAATCGCCGCAGGCCTCGCAGGCAGCCAGCTCCGAGCAGGTGGCCGTGCCGCCGTAGTGAAGATCGTACTCCGCAACGTGGTCGACGCCGCCGACGGTACAGTAACGCATGTGCTGCAGGAGGGAATACGGCACCCAATCGGACAGGGAATGCTGCGTACCCCAGCCCATGTTGTACCTGCAGTCCGCACAGGTGATGGACTTGTAGCAGGGCAGGTCTTCCGCATTGGCGTTGGGGTGGTGTTCGCCGTATTCGAAGGTGAATTCGAGTTCACAATCCGGACAGTAGCGGATGTGCTGCTTGCTGGAATGGGGGCTCCATTCGGTCAGGTTGTGTGTGCCGTCCGGATCCGTGAATGTCATCCCGCAGTCCTTGCACTCGCTGGTGCAGGTGCCGTCGCCCACATGGTCAGCATATTCGTAGGTGGATTCTCCGTAGCAGCGGTCGCAGTGGCGTTCATGCTGGGTGCCGTTTACGGGAAGCCAGTCCGTGAGGTGGTGCTCGCCGTTGGGGTCGATGAAGTTCTCGTGGCAGTCGATGCACGCGGACTGGCAGGCGCCGTCGCCGGTATGGGGCGCGCGCTCGATGGAGTCAGGACTGTGGCAATCAAGGCAGGAACGTTCATGGCCGCCAGCATAGGGTTCCCATTCGGACATGTGGAGGTGCACGTCCGGAGCAAGCTCGCCGTAGCCTTTGCCACAGTCCTCGCAGACGGCCTTCTCGGAACAGTTTGCCTCGCCGCCGGAGTGGTCAGCATACTCGTAGGAACTACTCGAACCGCAGTCCGGGCAGTAGCGGAAGTGCCGATCGTTATTGACGAAGATCCAATCAGTCACGTTGCGGTGCTCGCCATTCTCGTCGGAGTAAAGCTGGCTGCAGTCCGCACAGACAGGTGTGCAGGAGCCGTCGCCGCCGGTGTGATCTTCATACTCATTGTAGTAGCCGCAGTCGATACAGTGGCGCATGTGCTGGGCGCCATCCAGGTAGTACCACACAGACATGGTGAGGTGCTGTCCTTCTGCGTTATAGTAGTGATCGCCGCAGTCCGCGCACTCGGTCCAGCAGGAGCCGTCGCCGCCGCTATGGTCGGCGTAATCGCTCGTATGGCAGTCCGGATTGGTGCAGGGACGCTGGTGGCTGGTGTCGTCGAGATACTCCCACTCACCCCACGGGTGCACATCGCTGTATTCGCCATATTCTGTGCCGCAGCCCTCGCAGACAGCCCTTCGCGTGCAGGTGGCGGTGCCGCCGTAGTGGTTTTCGTACTCGTTGGACTCATAGGTGTTGCAATCCGTGCAGTAACGGCGGTGCTGTGTGTCGCTTTCGGGGAACCAGTCGCACATGTTGCGGTGCTCGCCATCGGGGTCTAAATAATACCAGCCGCACTCCTCGCAGGTGGTCCAGCAGGAGCCGTCACCGCCGGTGTGAGGGGCTTCCTCTTCATTACTGCAGTCGCGGCACACGCGGATGTGGGTGCTGGCAGAGAACCCCTCCCAATCGCCCCAATCGTGGTTGTTGGGGTCAAGCTCACCGTAGGTTGCATAGCAGCCCTCGCAGATGGCCAGATCCCAGCAGGTAGCCGTACCCCCGGTATGGCTGGCGTATTCGTAGGTGCTGCTGAGATTGCAGTCCAGGCAGTAGCGATAGTGCTGCGTGTCATCATAGGGCATCCAACCTGACATGTTGTGCTTTCCATTCAGGTCGGGGTAGCGAGAGCCGCAATCATCGCAGAACGCGATGCAGGAGCCGTTGCTGCCGGAATGGTTGCCGAACTCCTTGGTATCAGGAGCGCCACAGTCCAGACAGAAGCGGGTGTGCAGGGCGTCATTGAAAAACTCCCAGTCGGACAGGTTGAAGTGCTTGTTGCCTGTCGTGCCGTAGGCGCTGCCACAGCCCTCACAGATGGCCTGCGCTATGCAAGTGGCCATGCCGCCGTAGTGATCGCCATACTCCGGTGCGCCGCAGCCGATGCAGAAGCTATAGTGCTGCGCTTCTGAGGAATACTGCCATGTGCTCCAGGTGTTCTCGCCACAGTCGCAGCTGTGGGACGGATAGTTTTCTGCCAGCGCATAAGAGGATGCCAGTAGGAGCAGCAGAGCTGTCAGCAGGGCGAGGAACAGTTTCTTCTTCATAAGGGCACCTTCCTTCATCAAAATCAGGGTTGGGTGATTTGGAAAATGTCGGCATGTGACCTCTGCTTATAGCTTACCAAAGACTACTGAAATTGTCAACTATGACTTTGCGTTGACAAACGAAAACAGGCTGCCGCAATGCGACAGCCTGTCTCTGCAATCTCATCTGATCGGAAGCGATGAGCCTTCGTAATAGCTTGGGGCGTTCCCGTGATGAGATCGCCTTTATGAAAAGCCTTACTGGAGGCCGAAACGCTTCTTGAAACGATCGACGCGTCCGCCGGTATCAACCAGCTTCTGCTTGCCGGTGTAGAAGGGATGGCACTTGGAGCAGATATCCACCTTCAGTTCCTTCTTGGTAGAACCGGTCTCAAACGTCTCACCGCACACGCAGCGAACGATGCACTTGCCGTAGTTGGGATGGATCTTTTCCTTCATTGCGATTTCACCTCTTTCGCGTATGCAATGATCGGC
>JAFQEB010000024.1 GCA_017399225.1 Clostridia bacterium
CTTGTGCCGAAACCATTTCTTACATTTTTTGCGGCCGTCAGCTTTAGCTGACAGCAAAAAATGCAAAACCTCCACTCAAAAAAGTGGCCGCAGCCACTTTTTTGACACGCTGCCCGCCGACAGATAACGTCGGCAGATTTTGCTCACTGCGGTCTTTCCGCCCGGGGATATACCCCCAGCAGGCGCAGCGCGCAGGTGTAGGGCCTCGCCGCAGCCATGGCCCGGGAAAGGTGGGCAGCGTCCATCTCCCCTTCAAAATCCGCGGAAAAGAAATACTGGAAGGGTGTCTCCGGCAGCGGGCGGGACTCGATGCGGCTCATGTTGAGGCCGCTGTCCGCAAAGGAGGACAGCACCTTGACCAGTGCGCCGACCTCATTGTTCACGCGGAAGGTCACCGTCGCCTTGGAGGGCGCGCCCAGCGGAATAGCGCTCAGGCTGAGGATGAAGAAGCGGGTCGTGTTTTGCTCGCTGGTCTGGATGTTCTCCGCCAGGGGGACCAGGCCGTATTCCTTCGCCGCCTCGATGCTGGCGATGGCCGCATGGGACTTATCCCCCAGCGCAGCCACTTCGCGGGCAGAGATCGCCGTGTTGGCGGAGGGCACGATCTGCGCCCCCGGGAGCGTCGCAAGGAACTCATCGCACTGCGCAATGGCCTGGGGATGACTGGCGATATACCGGATGTCCGCAAGCTCCGCCCCGGGAACGCCCAGCAGATGATGCCGCACAGCCTTCATCGTTTCGCCCACTATGTGCAGGGGCAGCTTCTCCAGCAGGGAGTAGGTCGGCAGCACCGCTCCTGCAAAGGAGTTCTCCACCGGGAGCAGGGCGTAATCCGCCTGGCCATCAGCTACCGCCTTCGCCGCCTCCGGAAAGGTCTCGTAGGCAACGCACTTTCCCTCCGGGAAGGCCGCCCTCGCCGCGCCGTGGGAGAAGCTCCCCGCCGTGCCGGGATAGGCGATCACATAAGACATCCCTGTCGCTCCTTCCACATATCAACGATGGCAATGGCAGCCATGGCCTCGATCACCGGCACCGCACGGGGCAGGATGCACGGGTCGTGTCGGCCGTGGATCTCAAGCACAGCGTCCTCCCCCGTTTTCAGGGAGACCGTCCGCTGTCGCTGCGCGATGGAGGGCGTGGGCCGGACGGCACAGCGGAAGATGACCGGCATCCCGTTGGTGATGCCGCCGTTCACGCCGCCGGAATGGTTGGTTTCAGTCACGATCTTGCCCTCCGCCATGCGGAAGGCGTCGTTGGCCTGGCTGCCGCGCAGGGTCGCAAAGCCAAAGCCCTCGCCGAATTCAACGCCCTTTACTGCAGGCACCGAAAACAGCAGATGGCTCAGCGAGCTTTCCACGCTGTCGAAGAAGGGCGCGCCCAGCCCTGCCGGAAGCCCCGTGATCATGCACTCGATCACGCCGCCAATGGAATCTCCCGCATTGCGGGCAGCCATGGCTTCCGCCTCCATCTGCGCGTCGAGGCCCTCCGTCAGCACGGGCAGGTGCATCTGCTTCATATAGGAATAGTCACCGTTCGGGTCGGCCTGCAGGAAGGAGGCGTCCTTCACCCCGCCCAGCTGCTGGATGTGACAGGAGATCCTGATCCCCTGCTGCTCCAGCCACTGGCTGCACAGCGCACCGGCAGCCACCACAGGGGCCGTGAGCCTTCCGGAGAAGGAGCCGCCGCCCCGCCAGTCCTCAAAGCCGAAGTAGCGCACATGACCGGTATAATCCGCGTGGCCCGGGCGGACAAGATCCACGCCGTCGCCGTAGTCCCGGCTGCGTTGATTGGTGTTGCGGATCAGGATGCAGATGGGCTGCCCGGTCGTGCGGCCGTTCAGCACGCCGGAAACGAACTCCGGCGCATCCGCCTCCTTGCGGGCGGTGGTCAGGGCGCTCTGCCCGGGAGCGCGGCGCGCCATCTCGGCAAGCAGACGATCCATATCGATCGTCATGCCCGCCGGGAAGCCGTCCAGGGTCACGCCGATGCCCTCGCCGTGGCTCTGGCCGAAGATAGACAGCTTCAGACACTGCCCATAGGTGCTGCTCATTCAGCGATTCCTCCAAGCTGCTTGTATACGGTGATGAACTCCGGCCAGGACTTGTTCAGCGCTTCCGTCCCGGCGACCGTCACGGGCAGCTCCGCCTTTGCCGCAGCAACGGCGGCCAGCATGACCATGCGGTGATCGTTGTAGTCCTTGAGCTGCACGCCGCCGCGCAGCTGCTTCACGCCCTGGATCACGATATCGTTACCTTCAGCCCGGGCATTGCCGCCCAGGGCATTGAGGATCTCCACCGTGGCCGCCAGGCGGTCGCATTCCTTGATGCGCAGGCGACCGCAGCCAGTCAGGCGGCTCTTCCCTTCGGCCAGCTGGCACACAAGGGCAAGGATGGGCGCGATATCCGGGCAATCCGACATATCAAGGGTTGCGCCGGCGAGCTTGTCTGCCCTGACCTGCACGCAGCCGTCATTCTCCGTGACGCAGGCCCCCAGCGCCTTCAGGTGCGCCAGCACTGCCCGGTCGCCCTGGGTGGTGTCCGCCGCAAGGTTGGTGACAGTCACGTCATGCCCCAGCGCCGCTGCGCACAGCAGCACCGCAGCCTGCGAGTAATCCCCCGCAAGGCGGCCGTCCTTCGCATGATAGGCCTGTCCGCCGGGGATATGCCACTTATAGGGCGCCTGCTCCTCCATCACCACGCCGCTGGCCGTAATGGCCTCCACCGTCATGCGGATATAGCCGGCGCTTTCCACCGGGGGCTGCACCGTCAGGGTGGAAGCCTCCTGCAGCAGGGGCAGGGCGAACATCAGGCCGGAAACGAACTGGCTGGACACATTGC
Source organism: Clostridia bacterium (assembly GCA_017399225.1). The sequence goes on from JAFQEB010000024.1 coordinate 2,838, forward strand.
CCGGAAGCACATAATTGCCGGCCTCCAGCTTGCCCTGCACCGTCAGCTCCGCTGCGCCGTCGCAGCCCACGCCCATGCGCCAGCGCACGCCGCGCGGGACGAACAGATCCTGATAAACATCCATGGGGCGCTGGCCAAGGCGGCCATGCATACGGAACACGCCGCCGCCCGTCAGCGCCAGGGCAATGGGAACGAAGAAGCGCAGCGTCGAGCCGCTTTCGCCGCAGTCCAGCACGGGCAGCTTCTTGGGCTGCTTCGCAAAGCCCTGCAGGCGCAGCCAGTCCTCGCCCCGCTCCGTCGCCGCGCCCAGCGCCCGGAGGCACCGGCGCGTCGCCGCCATATCCGCCGAGTCCATATAAGCGCTCAGCAGCGTTTCACCGTCCGTCAGACCGGCGCAGATCATCCGGCGGTGCGCCTCGGATTTGGAGGCAGGAGCAGCCGCCGTGCCAGCGAGGTGTGCGGGAGAAAATGTCATATCCATAAGCGTAGGGATCTCCTTTGCTGGTATCATCGTGTGCACATATCTTATCACAGCAACCTGTTTTTGTGCTGTTTTCGTTCTGTATTTGGGCCGGATATACAGAGAAAATACAAGTGTTTCCCATGCTTCATCTCCTCCCCGGATGAGCTGTTTTTCCGGTATACGGCTGCCTGATCCGCACCCTGTTCCAGCACAAAAGCGGCTGCCGCATTCACTGCGACAGCCGCTCCTGTTCACTTAATCACGGAAGATCGGCACGATCTTCTCCGGCTCCTGCGCCTCCTCCGGGATCCTGTCCGAAAGGCACACAAGGTCCTTGTGCGTCGTTACGCCGGTCAGGTAGCCTTTGTTGACCAGCGTCATTGCCCGGTCCGCAGCGCCGCGGATCTTGCAGGCCTCGTCCATCTCCTCCATGGGCAGCGCGCCGTTTTCGCTCTTCAGCAGGGCAGAAACGATCAGCCGGGCGTGCTTGCGGGCACGGATCCGCTCAGCCAGCGGGTTCATCACCAGCACGAGCAGGATGACCGGCACGAGCAGCAGCAGGGATCTCCAATTGAGGCCACCCGCCTCCGCACCGATAGCGGTGATCACGCGGGCGCCGTACATTACGACCGTTGCCACGCCGTAAACGCAGGCCGCAAGGAGCAGGAACAGCAGGAGCAGCGCCGCGTTTTCCGCCAGCAGCAGGCCCTTGCCGGGCATAGCCTTCTTTGTGAGATATTTCTCCATGCGCATCGCCGCCTTTCATTTAAGCGTTTCAGCTTCAGCCGCGGGCAGCGAAGCCGACCTTCTTCTGTACCTTGCGCAGGGTCTTCGTCGCCAGGTAGGTCGCGGTCTTGGCATTCTCATCCAGCACGCCCTGCAGATAGGCCTTGTCGCCGATCAGGCGCTTGTACTCGGCCTGCATGGGCGCAAGAGCCGCAATGACGCAGTCCGCCACGCGGTTCTTGAGGGCGCCGTAGCCCTGACCCTGCAGTTCGTTCACCAGCGCGTCGATCTCGCCCGCGCCCAGCGCAGACATGATGCTCAGCAGGTTGGAAACGCCGGGCTTGTTCTCCGGGTCAAAGCGGATCTCGCCGTCGGAGTCGGTCACGGCGCGCTTGATCTTGCGGCGGATGGTATCCGCATCGTCCGTCAGGGCGATGAAGGTGTCCTCCGGGTCGGACTTGGACATCTTGCGGGTAGGCTCCTGCAGGCTCATCACGCGGGCGCCCACCTTGGGGATATAGCCCTCGGGGATGGTGAACACGTCGCCATAGATGCCGTTGAAGCGCTGGGCGATGTCACGGCAGATCTCGAGGTGCTGCTTCTGGTCGTGGCCCACGGGCACCAGGTTGGTCTGGTACAGCAGGATGTCAGCGGCCATCAGCACGGGGTAGGTAAACAGGCCCACGTTGATATTGTCGGCGTGCTTGGCGGACTTGTCCTTGAACTGGGTCATGCGGTTCATTTCGCCCATGTAGGTAAAGCAGTTGAGGATCCATGCCAGCTCGGCATGGCCGGAGACATGGCTTTGGCAGTAGATCAGCGCCTTCTTGGGATCGATGCCGCTGGCGATGTAAAGGGCAGCCAGCTCCAGGCAGCGGCGGCGCAGCTCAGCGGGATTCTGGCGGACGGTGATGGCGTGCATATCCACGATGGAGTAGATGCAGTCATAGTCGTCCTGCAGCTTGGAGAAGTTCTTCAGCGCGCCGATGTAGTTGCCCAGGGTCAGCGTACCGGAGGGCTGGATGCCGGAAAAAATGATGGGTTTCTTCTCGGGCTTGACGATGGTCTCGGACATAGGAAATACCTCCCAACGTATTGACTGACCACAGACCGGGGACGCCCGACGTCAGCACTATGATTGAAATAAAAAACACAGCCCCTCTATCCCTCTGGGGACAGATGACTGCGGTGCCACCCCACTTCACGGACAATACGCCCGTGCGCTCGATCCTGTTAACGGAGGAAGCCGTCGCAGGATACGCAGGCTGATACAGCCCTTCCCCTGCGCCCTCGAAGCCCCAATGTCCTCGCCGTCCGCCGCCGGGCTTCCACTCTCTCCGGCTCGCTGGGGGTGACCTGACGATTCCCATGCTTCTCATCGGTTTGCGTACTATTATAATACACAACCCTCCGCTTGGCAAGCCCAATGGTGGGATTTTATCTGTATTTCGTCTGACAGCGCAGCAAAACCCGCCCATTGTTTACATTTCGACACAGCATTTGATTGACATTCCCCCCGCCCATATGCTATATTTGAGGCGTAACCCTGTATTCAAAGGAGGTAATGATACCATGACGAAGCGGCTTCTCCCGATCCTGCTGCTGCTCGCCGCGATCCTGCTGACCCTGCCTGCCATGGCAGCCAGCACCGAGGAGGAATGGAACGCCAGCTGCAACTGGGTCATCTCCCATAACACAACACTCTATACTGCATCCTATGTGGAGGATGCTGCCACCAACACCGACCTGTATAAGTTCACCCCCATCGGCACCATCTCCGCCGGCTCCAAGGTGAGCATCCGCTCCTCTGCCACGGGTATGCGCGAGATCTACTACTGGAACGGCGGCAAGCGCTCCGCCTGGGTGCTGGAAAGCGCCGTCCGCTGGGATGGCGGCAGCTCCACCGGCTCCGGCTCCACGGGTTCCGGCTCCAGCGGTTCCGGCAGCTCCGGTTCCGGCTCCTCCGGCAGCGTGAGCACCAACACCAACCTGGGCTCCGGCTCCTCCGGCGGCCGCTACTACCCCAAGCGCATCCAGTCCTCCAAGGTCTGGGAGGATCTGGACGTCACCCTGCTGCTGGAGGACGACGAAACGACCTCCGTCTCCCTGGAGGTGCTGGGCACGGCGCAGTCCATCGTCTTTGACGGCGAGGAAATGATGACCGTCCCCACCGAGAAGCTCCAGTGGGAGACCGAAGCTGAGGACGACCAGCGCCTGGGCATCATCAACGCTCCCAAGACCGGCAAGGCGACCCTGCGCGCCTCCGCCAGCAGCTCTGCCAAGAAGCTGGACGACTGCGAGGACGGCCGCATCGTGGCAGTGCTCAAGGTCGGCAAGACCTGGACCCGCATCATGTATGACGGCAAGGAGGGCTGCGTGCTGACCGCCGCGATCAAGCTGTGCGGCGCAGTGCCCGAGGAGGAGATCACCACCGCCACCCTGAGCTACAAGGGCCGCACGGATTCCTCCGCCACCATCTCCGTTTACACCGCCACCAACGGCAAGCGCCGCATCGACCAGTGGCGCGTGGGCAACGAGGTCGTCACCCTGGGCGAGACCGGCTCCTGGACGGAAGTGGAGATCGAGGGCTGGCACGGCTTCGTCAAGTCCGCCTACCTGGAGTAAACCCCAAGTTTAGCCATACTGCATCCCGCACACGCTGCGGGATGCTTTTTTCTTTTCCGGCGTTCCCCCTCAAAGCCTGTCATTTACCGGGTTTGCGCCGTTTTAGGCGTGCATGTCGTCCCATGTGCAAAAAGTACAAGCGAAATTCACGTTTTTTCGCCAAAACCTATTGACAGAGGGCATAGGGTATGGTTTAATGTATATCGTTTGCAGGTTTAGTTTTGCTAAACTTCCGAACGCAGTATTCTGATAATTCGTGAACCTTACATCAGCAGGGAGGGATACGCTGTTGGATATCGGTGAAAAGCTTCGTCAGCTGCGGCTGCAGCGGGGACTGACACAGGAAGACATGGCGGACCGGTGCGAGCTGTCCAAGGGCTTCATCTCACAGGTGGAGCGCAACCTCGCCTCCCCCTCCATCGCCACGCTGACCGACATGCTGGAATGCCTGGGCTCCTCGCTGAGCCAGTTCTTTTCCGAGGCCAAGGCAGAAAAGACCGTCTTTGCCCCGCAGGACATGTTCGTCAAAGAAGACGCCGAGGGGATGCGCGGCTCGGTGACCTGGCTGGTGCCAGACGCACAGAAAAACACAATGGAACCCATCCTGGTGGAAATGGACGAGGGCGGTGAGACCTATCCCCTGCCGCCGCATGAAGGCGAGGAATTCGGTTACGTCCTTTCCGGCTCGGTGTACCTTGTCACCGGCGACAAAAAAACCCGCGTGCGCACCGGCTGCAGCTTCTGCATCCACCCGCGCCAGGCCCATCACCTCATCAACGCCGGCAAAACGAAGGCCCGCGTGCTGTGGGTCAGCAATCCGCCCATCTTCTGAGTTTGATCCCTCCTGAGATCCCAATATATATTGAAGGGAGCAGCCCTCCATGAGCGAGAAGTACGTCATCAACGCACAGGTTCCCACGCTGGACGACCGCATCCAGAAGGCCCGACAGAAGGATCACCTGATCGACCTGATCGGCATTTCCAAGGAATACGACGGGGTAAAGGTCCTCAAGAACATCGACCTGTACATCCGCAAGAAGGAATTCGTGACCCTGCTGGGCCCCTCCGGCTGCGGCAAAACCACGACCCTGCGCATCATCGGCGGCTTTGAAACTGCCTCCGAGGGCGCGCTGCTCTTCGAGGGCCAGGAGATCTCCGATCTACCGCCCTACAAGCGCCGCGTGAACACCGTCTTCCAGAAGTACGCGCTCTTCCCCCACCTGAATGTGCGGGATAATATCGCCTTTGGCCTCAAGCTCAAGAAGCTGCCCAAGAAGGTTATCGACGAAAAGGTGGAGCAGATGCTGGAGCTGGTGAACCTCAAGGGCTACGGCAAGCGCCATGTGGAGGCGCTCTCCGGCGGCCAGCAGCAGCGCGTGGCCATCGCCCGCAGCCTGGTCAACGAGCCCGAGGTACTCCTGCTGGACGAGCCGCTGGGCGCCCTGGACCTGAAGCTCCGCAAGGAAATGCAGCTGGAGCTGAAGAACATGCAGCAGCGCCTGGGCATCACGTTCATCTACGTCACCCATGACCAGGAGGAAGCGCTGACCATGTCCGACACCATCGTGGTGATGAAGGACGGCACCATCCAGCAGATCGGCGATCCCAAGACCATCTACGACGAGCCGGCCAACGCCTTCGTCGCGGACTTCATTGGCGAGAGCAACATCCTGCGGGGCACCATGGTCAAGGACGAGCTGGTACGCTTTGCCGGCGCTGAATTCCCCTGCGTGGACTTCGGCTTTGGCGAGAACGCCCCGGTGGACGTGGTCATCCGTCCCGAGGATATCATGCTGGTGGGCGAAGACGTGGGCCAGATCGTTGGCACCATCAAGTCCGTGCTGTTCAAGGGCGTTCACTATGAGATGATGATCGACGCCGGCGAATACACCTTTAAGGTACACTCCACCACCATGCAGCCCCAGGGCAGCAAGGTGGGCCTGAACATCGTTCCCTTCAACATCCATATCATGAAGCCGATGGAGGAGGACGCTGCTGATGAGAGCTGACCTGTCGCTGCCATGGTGGGCATGGGCGGCAATGGGGCTGGGTCTGGTGCTTTTCGCAGTGCTGGTGGGCTTCAGCGTCCGCCGCAACCGCGGCATACACCGTTCCCTCTTTGCCTCCCCCTACACGCTGTGGATGATCATTTTCACCGTCGTGCCCGTGATCCTGATCGGCTATTATGCCTTCACGGATGCAAGCGGTGCCTTCACGCTGGATAATTTCAAGAACTTCTGGGACTCCAACTACGAGTCCAACAAGGTGATCCTGGACGTCATGGGCGAAGCGGGCGCGGCCTACATCACCCGCGGCACCGTGAATGTGGACACCCTGGTCTACTCCCTGTGGATGGCCTTCCAGTGCACGGCCATCTGCCTGCTGCTGGGCTACCCGGCGGCGCTGTTCATGGCAGACCGCAAGATGAAGATCGGCCCCACGCTGGTGGTGCTCTTCATCATCCCCATGTGGATGAACTTCCTCCTGCGCACCATCGCCTGGATGAGTCTGCTGGAGGATTCCGGCCTGATCAACACCGTCCTTAAATGGATGGGCTTTGATGGCGTGCAGCTGATGTACAACTCCCAGGCCGTGCTGCTGGGCATGGTGTACAACTTCCTGCCTTTCATGGTCTTCCCCATCTACACGGTGCTGAGCAAGATGGACTACCGCCTGACGGAGGCCGCCGCCGATCTGGGCTGCAACAGCTTCCGCACGCTGTATAAGGTCACGCTGCCCCTGTCTGTGCCGGGCGTCGTGAGCGGCATCACCATGGTCTTCATGCCCTCGGTGACGACGTTCTTCATCCCCCGCGTGCTGGGCGGCGGCAACACGATGATGTTCGGCGACCTGATCGAATCGAAGTTCCTCACCGAAGGCAACTGGAACGTCGGTTCCGCCCTGTCGCTGATCATGATGGTGCTGATCCTCATCAGCCTGTCCATCCTACGCAAGGCCGACCCCAACGGCGAAGGAGGTGGCATTGCATGATGAAATGGTTCAAGCGCTGCTACCTGGGCCTGATCCTGGTCTTCCTGTATGTACCGATCCTGGTGCTGATCGTGCAGAGCTTCAACGCAGGCAAGTCCCGCGCGAAGTGGGAGGGCTTCTCCTTCCGCTGGTACATCGAGCTCTTCCAGGATGAGCGCACCCTGAACGCACTCTTCGTCACCCTCTCCATTGCAGTGCTGGCGATGGTCATCGCCACCGTCCTGGGCACCCTGGCCGCCATCGGCATCCACGCGATGAAGAAGCGCCCCCAGGCGCTCATGATGACCCTGACCAACCTGCCCAACACCATGCCCGACATCGTCACCGGTATTTCCCTGATGCTGCTGTTCATCTTCACCAAGGTGGAGCGCGGCTATGTGACGATGCTGCTGGCCCACATCACCTTCGATACCCCCTATGTCATATTGTCGGTGCTGCCCAAGCTGAAACAGATGAACCGCCACACCTACGAGGCGGCGCTGGATCTGGGCGCAACGCCGATGTACGCCCTCTTCCACGTCATCATTCCCCAGTGCAAGCAGGGTATCATCACCGGCGCGATGCTGGCCTTCACCCTCTCCCTGGACGATTTCACCATCAGCTATTTCACCACGTCGCCCCTGGTGCAGAACCTGTCCACGCTGATCTACTCCTCCGCCCGCAAGGGCATCGACCCCTCGCTGAATGCACTCTCCGCCCTGATGTTCGTGGCGCTGCTGGTGCTGCTCCTCATCGTCAACCGCCGCACGGCTGAAGACAAGTCTTGATTATGAAAGGATGAACTACCATGAAGCTTCGCAAGATTGCCCTGCTCATCGTCGTCACCCTCTGCGCTCTGCTGCTGGCGAGCTGCTCCTCTGAGCCCGCTGAGACCCCCGCCGAGGCCACGGCAATGCCTGAAACGCTCGCCACCGTGGTGCCCGCTGTTGAGCCGGAGGCCACTGCTGTTCCCGTGCATACCGGCAAGGTCGTCAACGTCTACAACTGGGAGGACTACATCGACCCTGCCGTGATCACCCTGTTTGAAAAGGAAACCGGCATCAAGGTCAACTACATGTGCTTCACCACGGTGGAGGACATGATCGTGCAGGTGGAGGCCAACCCCGGCGCCTTTGACGTGTGCTTCCCCTCGGACTACATCATCGAGCGTATGATCAAGAACGACATGCTGGCGGAGATCGATTTCGCCAATGTGCCCGGCGCAGATCAGACCATCGAGTACCTCCGCAGTCCTGCCTACGACCCCGAGAACAAGTACTCCGTACCTTATATGTGGGGCACCGTCGGCATCCTGTACAACAAGGAATTGATCGCCGATCCGGTCAAGAGCTGGTCCATCCTTTGGGACACGCAGTACCAGAAGAACGTCTTCATGCTCGACTCCATCCGTGACAGCATGGGCGTGACCCTCAAGTCCCTGGGCTACAGCATGAACACCCACGACATCCCCTCTATCATGGCCGCCAAGCAGAAGCTGATCGAGCAGAAGCAGTCCGGCGTGGTGAAGGCCTACCAGGTGGACGAGACCAAGGACAAGATGGTCGCCGGCGAGGCCGCCCTGGCGCTGATGTGGTCCGGCGACGCGATGTACGCCATCGACCTGAACGAGAACCTGGATTACTTCGTGCCGGAAGAGGGCTCCAACGTGTGGGTGGACGGCGCTGTCATCCCCAAGACCGCCAAGAACAAGGCGAATGCTGAGAAGTTCATCGACTTCCTCTGCCGCCCCGAAATTGCCCAGATGAACTGCGAGTACATCTGCTACTCCAGCCCCAACCAGGGCGCCATCGACCTGATGGGCGAGGAATACACGGGCAACCACGTGCAGAACCCCGACCCCGCCGTGCTGGAAAAGTGCGAGTTCTTCAACGATATCGACGCGAACTTCCTGAGCATCTATGAAGCGATGTGGATGGAAGTTAAGAATACGAAGTGATAGCGAAGCCCCGCCGCAGGTATGCGGCGGGGTATTACTTATTATCTAAACTTGAAAGTTACTAAGAAGCTCCACCCATTATCGCTACTTACATTTTGTAAATCAACGTAAGCATCTGAGCAGTTATTCAACACCGTAGCAGCTATAGGGTCTGCTGCATCTTTCAACGGTAACCCTGCCGTCTTGCGCCACTCAGCCCCTGTAACAAGCCACGATTCCAAATTATCTATCGAGTTCGACTCATATATTACTGTATCGCCATCAATCTTAAATCCATCACCTAAGTTAATTCCAAATGTTCGATGGAAGCCATCCATATTCCAATCGAAATCGAACGAAAACTTCGCACAACCGTACTCCATTTCTGTCCGCTGCTTCAGCAGTATTAAAATTCGGTAGAAGCATCGATCTCTGTCCGGAGCCATTTGATTGATGAGTCGATATGTGTAGCACGCCAAATTAGCAAACATCTCAACCGCATCATGCGCATCATTAGGCACATTAAAATCCTTCAAAGCTCTTGCATTTGCCGCACCCTTGCTGCTATAAGAGCTGCTCGCTGAATACGAGTTAGCCTTCCCCGCACCGGTATGCTCCTTCATCATCTCCTTCCGTTTCTTTTCAGAGTAATTCACGCAATAGAAAACGAGTACAATCATACCAACTAAATAAATCAACACAATCAGGCAGAAAGCCTCTGCGCTCACATCACGCATTAGCCGTCTCCCCTTTCTCCACCAACAGGCACAGTTTCTCTTCCTCCGTCAGCGGGTCAAAGTACCGTCTGCTCCCATCCGCAAAGCCCTTGCAGCCGTAAGCATTCTGGTCTGCCTTTTCATAGCGCCGGGAATAGGGGCACCACCGCTCACCATACCGGTTCGTATCGGAGGAACCGCGCCACACCGCGCATTCGCCACAGTAGTTAGCCATTGTATGCACTTCCTTTCAATATACCACGTTTGTGGTATTCTACAAGCATAATACATCGTTTGTTGTATTCTGTCAATAGTAGAAGCGAAAGAGAGGTGTTGTTATGCACTATCGCCGCTTGCGTGATCTGCGCGAAGACCATGATTTGACGCAAGACCAGCTTGTTTCAAGACTCGGGCTCAACAAGACCACCTACACCAACTACGAGCAGGGCAAGCGTGAAATTCCCTTCGCGCTGGTCATCCGCCTGGCGCAGTTCTACAACGTGTCCATCGACTATATCGCCGAGCTCAGCAACACGCCCGCTCCCCTCTCCGGCCACAATATCTATCAGCATACATGACAGCCGCCCGACCCATGAATGCGCATGGTCAAGCGGCTGTTTTGTATTGCACAAAAAAGGAGAGAGCCTCGCAGCCCTCTCCTTGTGTGTTTTAGATGCGGATGGTGCCTTCGAAGTCCATCACCGCGTCGCCGGTGAGCCAGACCTGGCCGTCATCCTGGTAGCGCACGACCAGCGTGCCGCCGGGCAGCTGGACGTCAATGTCCGCGCCGCGCTTGCACAGGCCGTTCTCCACCGCAGCCACAGCCACCGCACATGCGCCGGTGCCGCAGGCCTGCGTTTCGCCGATGCCGCGCTCCCACACGCGCATGACGATGTTGTTCTTGTCCACGATCTGCGCGAAGGAAACGTTCACGCGCTCCGGGAACATGGGGTCCTGCTCGATCATCGGGCCGACCTGCTCCAGCTGGATGCGGTTGACGTCCTGTACGAACATCACCACATGGGGGTTGCCCATGGATACGCAGCTGATCTCGCGCATTTCGCCGGCGAGGAACACGCGGCGCTTCATCACGCGGTCGCCGTCCATCTTGACAGGCACCTGCTCAGGCGCAAAGGCCGGGCGGCCCATATCCACCAGCACGGAGTAGACCAGATCCTCGCGGATGAAGAGCTTGGCGACCTTCACACCGCTGCCGGTCTCGATGGTCATCTCATTCTTCACCACGCGGCCAGCCTCGTAGAGGTACTTGCACACGCAGCGCAGCGCATTGCCCGCCACCGTGCCCTCGGAGCCGTCGGCGTTGAACATGCGCATCTTGCAATCCGCCTTCTGGGAAGGCATGATGAGCACGATACCATCCGCGCCAACGCCCGTGCGACGGTTCGACAAACGCACCGCCAGGGACTCGGGGCTGTCCACCTGCTGCTCGAAGCAGTCGAAGTAGAGGAAGTCGTTGCCCGTGCCGCGCATCTTGACGAAGCTCAGCTTCTTGGGGGCCTTGCGCATGTTGTTGATGTCCACCAGCTCCACATTGTCCTGGGTGTAACGGCTGGTCAGCGCGTTGGCCAGGGCGGAGGCGGTGTCCAGGGAGGTGAACAGCGGGATGCCGCGCTCGACAGCCTTGCGGCGCAGGCGGACGGAATCCAGCAGCGGATCGCGGCCCTTGACGGAGGTCGAGATGACGTACTGCACCTGGCCCTTCTCCAGCATACTGACCATGGAGTCGTGCTTCACGACGGCGGAATACACGCCGTGCTGCAGCAGCACGCGGGCGGTGCCGGTAGAGGCGAAGATGGTGAAGCCCAGCTGTGCGAACTTGCGGGCTACGTCGACGACTTCGACCTTATCCTTGTCGCGCACGGTGATCAGCACGCCGCCGCCATTGTGGCGCATCTTGTAGCCGGCAGCCACCAGGCCCTTGTAGATGGCCTCCTGCAGGTTGGTGCCAAGGCCCAGGACCTCGCCGGTGGACTTCATCTCCGGGCCCAGGTGGGTATCGACGTCCGCCAGCTTCTCAAAGGAGAAGCAGGGCACCTTGACGGCGAAATAGGGGCTCTGGCGGTACAGACCCGTGCCGTAGCCCATGTCCTTGATCTTCTCGCCCAGCATCGCGCGGACGGCCAGATCGACCATGGGAACGCCGGTCACCTTGCTGATGTAGGGCACGGTACGGCTGGCGCGGGGGTTCGCCTCGATGACGTAAACCTCGTTGTGATAGACGATGTACTGGATGTTGATCAGACCCAGCGTACCCAGCTCGAGGGCGATCTGCTTGGTAACCTCGACGAGGCGCTGGTACATCGCACCGGTCAGGTTCCAGGCGGGATACACCGCGATGGAGTCGCCGGAGTGGACGCCGGAGGACTCGATATGCTCCATGATGCCGGGGATCAGCACGTCCTCGCCGTCGCAGATGGCGTCGGCCTCGGCCTCGATGCCCTTCAGATACTGGTCGATCAGGATCGGGTTCTCGATGCCCTGGGCCAGGATGATCTTCATGTACTCGACGATGTCGGAGTCCTGATAAGCGATGATCATGTTCTGGCCGCCCAGCACGTAGGAGGGGCGCACCAGCACCGGATAGCCCAGCTCATTGGCAGCGGCAAGGGCTTCCTCGGTGGTCATGACAGTGGTGCCCTTGGGGCGCTTGATGCCGTACTTCTCCATCGCTGCGTCGAAGCGCTCGCGGTCCTCGGCAGCGTCGATCATGTCAGCGGAGGTACCCAGGATCCTGACGCCCGCATTCTCCAGCGCGTGGGTCAGCTTGATGGCCGTCTGGCCGCCAAAGGCAGCAACCACGCCCACGGGCTTCTCGGTGGCGATGATGCCCAGCACATCTTCGGGCGTGAGGGGCTCGAAGTACAGGCGGTCGGCGGTATCAAAGTCGGTGGAAACCGTCTCGGGGTTGTTGTTGACCATGACCACGTCGTAGCCGGCGTTCTTGAGCATCCAGACGCAGTGGACGGAGGCATAGTCGAACTCGATGCCCTGACCGATACGGATGGGGCCGGAGCCCAGAACCATCACACAGGGCTTCTTTTCGCGCTTGGCGAGGAACTCGCTTGCCTCGTTCTCATCGTCATAGGTGGCGTAGAAGTAGGGGCGCTGGGCCTCAAACTCGCCCGCGCAGGTATCGACCATCTTGTACACGGGGTCGCGGTGCATGGGCACCTTCTCGCCGGAGAGGCGCTCGATGGTCTTGTCCGGGAAGCCCATCTTCTTGGCCTTCAGGTACAGGTCGCAATCGACATTGCCCTCGCTGAGGCGGGCTTCCATGTTCCACAGGTTCTGGAACTTGTTCAGGAAGTACATGTCGATCATGGTGATCTCATGCAGCTTTTCCAGGGACACGCCGCGGGCGATGGCCTCGTACACGGCATACATACGCTGGTCGGTGCAGCGGCCGATCAGGTCGATCAGCTCATCGTCCGTCAGCTCCAGCAGGGACTTCATGCGCAGGGTGTCGCAGCCGATCTCCGCGCCGCGCACGGCCTTCATCAGCGCTTCCTCAACGCTCACACCGATGGACATGACCTCGCCCGTCGCCTTCATCTGCGTACCCAGGGTGCGCTTGCCGTAGACGAACTTGTCAAAAGGCCACTTCGGCACCTTGGCGACGATGTAGTCGACCGTGGGCTCGAAGCCGGCGAGGGGCTTGCCGGTCATGGCGTTGGGGATCTCGTCCAGCGTGTAGCCGATGGCGATCATCGCGGCAGTCTTGGCGATGGGGTAGCCGGTGGCCTTGGAGGCCAGCGCGGAGGAGCGGCTCACGCGGGGGTTGACCTCGATAACAGCGTACTCGAAGCTGTCGGGCTTAAGGGCAAACTGGCAGTTGCAGCCGCCCTCCACCTCCAGCGCGGACACCATGTCCAGCGCGGCCTTGCGCAGCATCTGGTATTCGTCGTTGGAGAGGGTCAGCGCGGGCGCGACGACGATGGAGTCGCCGGTATGCACGCCGACGGGGTCGATGTTTTCCATCGAACAGACGGCGATGACGTTGCCCTTGGCGTCGCGCATGACCTCGAACTCGATCTCCTTCCAGCCGGAGACGCACTTCTCGATCAGCACCTGGGTGATGGGAGAAAGGCGCAGGCCATTGGCTGCGATCTCGCGCAGCTCCTCCTCATTCTGGCAGATGCCGCCGCCCTCGCCGCCCATGGTAAAGGCAGGGCGCACGATGACGGGATAGCCGATCTTCGCGGCCAGCTTGATGGCGTCGGGCAGGTTCTCCACCACGTCGGAGGGGATGCAGGGCTGGCCGATGGACTCCATGGTCTGCTTGAACAGCAGGCGGTCCTCAGCCTTTTCGATGGTCTCGCACTTGGCGCCCAGGAGCTTCACGCCGTGCTGATCCAGGAAGCCTTCCTTGGCCAGCTGCATGGACAGGGTCAGGCCGCTCTGGCCGCCCAGGGTGGACAGCAGGGAGTCGGGCTTTTCCTTGATGATGATGCGGCGCAGGGTTTCCAGTGTCAGGGGCTCGATGTAGATCTGATCCGCGGAGGTGTGGTCGGTCATGATGGTCGCGGGATTAGGATTGACCAGCACGACCTCAAGGCCGGCGGCCTTCAGGGCCTTACAGGCCTGGGAGCCGGCATAGTCGAACTCCGCCGCCTGACCGATGACGATCGGGCCGGAGCCGATGATCATAACTTTCTTGAGCGAAGGATTCAGCGGCATTCCTTATTACCTCCCATCAGCGCAGTGAAGCGGTCGAACAGGGTATGGGTGCCGATCTTGGCGCCACCGTGGATACCGCCGGTCATAGCGGGCTGGAACTGCACGGAGAAAACCGGCATATCCAGATAATCGACGCCCTCGCAGGAGCCGTCGTTGCGGTTGATATAGCGCAGAGAGGCGTTCTCGGGCAGGCTGTCCTTATCGACCTCATAGCCATGGTTCTGGCTGGTGATGCCGCAGGAGCCGGTCTTGACGTCCTCGATAGGCTGATTGCCGCCGCGGTGGCCGAAGGGCAGCTTGGCAACGGACGCGCCCTGGCTCACGGCGATCAGCTGATGGCCCAGGCCGATGCCCATCATGGGCAGGTGCTTGTCCTCCAGGAGCTTGGCGATCTCGTCAGCCACAGCACGGTAATCCGCCGGATTCTCCGCACCGTTGGTGATCACCACGCCGTCGGGGCTCAGGGCCGCAACGGCCTCCGCCGTCACATTGGCAGGAACCAGCGTCACCGCGCAGCCGCGCTTCTCCAGCTGCTGCACCGTATCGGCCTTCGCGCCCATGTCCCACATAACGACATTGTACTTGCCGGGCTTTTCGGCGGGAACGATGTCCTCCACGCCGGTTTCGGTCTGCGCGTCAATGGTCATCGCAACCAACTCGGCAGCAGCCGCAGCGACGTCGGCGGGCTTTTCGGTCAGGATGGCGGCATTCATTACGCCCTTGTCGCGCAGGCGGCGGGTGATGGCACGGGTATCCACCCCCGTCAGGCAGGGGATGCCCTGCTGGGTAAGGTAATCCTCCAGCGTACCGCCGCAGCGGAAGTTGCTGGGCTTGTCACACAGCTCACGGCACACATAGCCCGCGAGGCTGGGCTTCACAGCCAGGTCAGCCTCCGGCACCACGCCGTAATTGCCGATCTGAGGGAAGGTCTGCACCACGATCTGCCCGGCATAGGCAGGGTCCGTCAGGGTATCCATATAGCCCACGACGGAAGTCAGGAACACTGCTTCGCCGCTGGACGCCTTCTCAGCGCCGCGCAGCACGCCCTCGTACAGCTGGCCGTCCGCCAGCAAGAGGTAGCCTTTCTTTTCCATGCTGATTCCCTCCTGTATTTACTTCATGCAGGCGACCAGAACGGCCTTCTGCGCATGCAGACGATTCTCCGCCTCGTCGAAGATCTCGTCGGCATGGGCCTCGAAGACCTCCTCGGTGATCTCCTCCCCGCGGTGGGCGGGCAGGCAGTGCTGCACCATGCAGCCCTCGTGGGCGACCGCCATCAGCTCGGCATTGACCTGATAGCCGGCGAAGGCCTTTTCGCGGGCAACGCGCTCCTCCTCCTGACCCATGGAGGTCCACACGTCGGTGAAGATGACGTCGGCGTCCTTGGCGGCCTCAAGGGGCTTGTCGGTCATGAAGAACTGACCGGGGTACTGCTTGACGAACTCCAGGATCTGCGCATCAGGCTGGTACGCGTCGGGGCAAGCGATGGACACCTTCGCGCCGACCTTCAGGAAGCCGACGATCAGGGAGTTGGCCATGTTGTTGCCGTCGCCGATGTAGCACATGTTCACATCGAGGGCGCCCTTGTGCTCGCGCACCGTCTGCAGATCCGCCAGCACCTGGCAGGGATGGCAGAAGTCGGTCAGACCGTTGATAATCGGGATGGAGCCGTACTTCGCCAGGTCTTCAACTTCCTGCTGGGCGAAGGTGCGGATCATGATGCCGTCCAGGTAGCGGCTCAGCACGCGGGCAGTATCCTGCACGGGCTCGCCGCGGCCAATTTGAAGATCGCGGCTGGACAGGAACAGCGCCTGGCCGCCCAGCTGGTACATACCCGTCTCAAAGGAGACGCGGGTGCGGGTCGAAGACTTCTGGAAGATCATGCCCAGGGTCTTGCCCTTAAGGATCGGATGCGGGATGCCAGCCTTGTTCTCCGCCTTGAGCTTATCCGCCAGATCCAGCAGCTCGATGATCTCATCCTTGCTCAGGTCCAGCAGCTTCAGGAGGTGCTTCATATGGGAATACTCCACCTTTCCGATTGCAAATATGTTGATGAAAACGCAGGATTGCAGATGGGCCGCAGCGGCGCATTTCGCAGCTGTTTGCACACGAAATACAGTGCGCCTTCGCACCCACCGTGCATTATAGCATAGATTAGGAGCAAGGGCAAGCAAAAACATGCCTTGGCCCCTGCACAAAACTGCGAAAAAACAGCAATTTGTGCCTTCAAATTTCAAGGAGGGACGATCATGGAGTATCAGGGCCGCATCTGCCCCCGCGGGGCAAGCTATTACACATGGCAATCCGGCGACACGGCGCAATCCGTCGCCCAGGCTAACGGCACCACCGTGCAGGCGCTGCAGGTGCTCAATCCGGACGTGAATTTCTCCACCCTTCCCGCAGGTACGGAGATCTGCCTGCCCAGCCAGTCCTACACCTGCATTTCCGGCGCGCCCTACACCGTGCAGGCCGGCGATACCTTTACATCCATCGCGGCGCGCCTGGGCATCACCACATACGAGCTGCTGGAGCGCAACCCGGGCGTCGCCCCGGATAATCTGATGGCGGGCCAGGTGCTGTGCGTCCCTTTCTCGTCTGGCGAAAGCGATGACGGCACGGCGGATCAGCCCGCCCAGCCCGACACCCCCATCCTGCCCACGCCCTCTCAGCCCTCGCGGCCCAATCCGCCCATCGTCATCATCCCCACCCAGCCCAACTGCCCCGCCGGGTACACCCGCAGCACCGTGACTGCCGGCGACACCTATGCCGACCTGCTGGTGAAGCACAATGTCTCCTACCGGGCCATGCGCAGCGCCAATCCGCGCCTCTCCCCCGGCTACCTCATCGCCGGTCAGACCTACTGCGCGCCGCCCCATGGCACCCGCCAGGTATGCACCGGCACCCGCGCCTACACGGTGCTGGCCGGAGAAACGCTGGACACCATCGCCGCGGATCTGGGCGTCACCAGAGGACGGCTGCTGTCGCTGAATCCCAATCTGCTGCCCAGCGACTTTGCGCAGGGCGCGGTCATCTGCATCCCGTAAAAGCGCAGCAAAAGCCCCGGCCGATCATGGCCGGGGCGCAGCTGTGCTCATTCTTCTTTGGCTTCGGGCTTTTTACGGGCACGGGGCTTCTTTGCAGGCTTTTCAGCCTCCCCCACATTCTCTTCCTTGGGCTTGCGGGTGCGGGGCTTGCGCGGCTTTGCCTCCGGCAGCACCGGCGCCGCCTCATCGGGGGCCTCCGCCCGGATCACGGCGATCTTATCCTCCTCCACCACCAGGCGCACCATATCGCCCAGGGCGACCCGGCCTGCCAGCAGTTCCTCGGAGAGGGTGTCCTCCACCGTGCGCTGGATCAGGCGGCGCAGGGGACGCGCGCCGTACTTGGCGTCGTAGCCCTCCCGGGCCAGCTTCTCGACCACCGCATCGTCCCAGGCCATGTTGATGGCCCGTTCCTTCAGTCGGGATGCGACCTGCCCCAGCATCATACCGGCAATTTGACGGATGTTCTCTTCGTTCAGCGGGTGGAACACGATCATCTCGTCCACACGGTTGATGAACTCCGGCCGGAACACGTCCTTGACGGCCTTCATCACTGCATCCCGCAGGGTCGAGTAGTTGGCGGCGTCTGCAAAGGTGCGGGCGCCGAAACCCATGCTGCGGCTCTGGGCGATATCATGGGCGCCGGCGTTGGAGGTCATGACGATGATGGTGTTCTTGAAGGACACCACCCGGCCCGTGCTGTCGGTCAGGCGACCGTCCTCAAGGATCTGCAGGAGGATGTTGAACACGTCGGGGTGGGCCTTTTCCACCTCGTCCAGCAACACCACGCTGTAGGGCTTGCGGCGCACGGATTCCGTCAGCTGGCCGCCCTCCTCGTGGCCGACATAGCCGGGGGGCGAGCCCACCATGCGGGAGACCGCGTGCTTTTCCATATACTCGGACATGTCCACGCGGATGACCGCGTTTTCATCGCCGAACATCGCCTCGCCCAGTGCGCGGCACAGCTCCGTCTTGCCCACGCCCGTGGGCCCCAGGAAGATGAAGCTGCCGATGGGGCGGCGGGGATCCTTGAGGCCTGCGCGGGCCCGGCGGATCGCACGGGCGATGGCGCTGATGGCCTCCTCCTGTCCGATGACCCGCAGATGCAGCACCTCTTCCAGGTGCAGCAGCCGGTCGATCTCGCTCTGGGTCATCTTGGTCACGGGGATGCCCGTCCAGCCGGATACGACGGCGGCAATATCCTCCGCCGTGACCTCCCCCGTGCTGCCGGACTGCTGCTCGCTCCAAGCCTTGCGCTTACGCTCGATCTCCTCGGTCAGGATGCGCTTGCGATCCCGCAATGCGGCGGCGGCCTCAAAGTCCTGCTTGGCGGCAGCGCTCTGCTTTTCAGCCTCGACCGCCTCCAGCTCCTTCTCCTGCGCCCGCAGATCCGGCGGCGTGGTGAAGGCCGCGATGCGTACCCGGGAGCAAGCCTCGTCCATCAGGTCGATGGCCTTGTCCGGCA
>JAFQEB010000025.1 GCA_017399225.1 Clostridia bacterium
AGTACGGCCCGCAAAGGAAATGTAGCGGCGAATTTGCAGAGGGTTTCTTCCGCTGAAAGCGGAATTTCAGAGAAACCCTCTGCAACCCGAGCCGCCCTGCACCGCAGCCGCAAAGCGGACAACTCATAGGGAAAAGAGGGGGGACCGGGGGGAAAGCACCATTTTGCTTTCCCCCCGGCGGCTTTGCGCCGCTTTCGACGCGCGAAGGCGGCTCTCTGCGGCAGAATAGGCCTGCCTTGTAGAAAAAGAAAACTCAAAAACCCCAATTTATCGAGCGGTCGAAAACTCACTTCCCCATTATTTCAGCAGGGCGCAATGATACGCACCGTTCCTGTGTATTGCATTCCCGCAGATCGCTGGTTGGGCAAGCAAGTCTGCCGATCCATAAGCAAACGAGCATCCAAACCGGATGCTCGTTTGCTTGTTATTGGATGATTTGCTCCTTAAGTCCTTACCCATCATCCTGCGGTGGCCTTCACTTTATTCCTGCCAGAGTGCTGCCAGCTCCTCGGCATTTTCATCCGGGCGTACCTGACGCAGGATCACCAGCAGGCGCTGCTCGTGGGCCTCGTCATAGCAGGTGACAAGGGTCAGCAGCTGATCGCCGTAGCGCACGTCATAGGGCGGCTGCACGCTGGAAAGCTCCCGCGCGCGGCTGATGTAAGCATCAAACTCCGCCTGATCTTCAAACTTCGGAACGTAGAAATTGAAGAAGTCGTCCCCGTCGACGATGCTGCACAGCACCACCGCCACCGGTACATACATATGCCGCTCGTAAATGGTGTTGAAGGAGGTTAGCGGATTCCGGCGGTAGTAGGCTTCCTGCCGCAGCTTGTGCAGCAGGCCAAACATCTCGCCGCTTTTCATGTTGTGGGCATAGATGATCAGATTGTCCGACCGGGGCCAGATGCTGCACTTGGCGTCCAGGAAGGCCGTTCCGTTCATGTTGCTGCGCCCATAGAAGTCACGCCGGAGATAATAGCTCTGGTTGCGCTGCACCACCGGCAGGTCGATCTGCGCGATGGCCCGCACGTTCAGCCAGCCCACAAGGTCGTTGTTCTTCTCCCACAGGGCATGGTAGGTCATCAGGATCTCCGGCTCCCTGGAGGCACTTGGCTTCTGTACTGCACTGACCGTGCTGCGCAGCTGCGCCGCAGGCTCCGGCTCCGTCACCTGGATCTCAGCGGCAGGGGCGGCCGTTTCTGTTGGGAGATCCGCAGGCGGCTGATGCAGATCTGCCTGCAAGACCACTGCGGGCTCCTCAGTCGCCAGCTCTCCCGCCAGCTCATCCCGGAGGCTGCGCGACGCCTGCATCTGAACGCCGTAGTTGATCAGCTGGGACGCAGCCCAGATCATCACCGCCGCCAGCACCGCCATGGCGATCCATCGGGGCCAGGGGCTCCTTTTCGGGGCATAGTAATCCCTTGCGGACATCTGCACACCTCCTTTTCATGAATTAAAACCGGCACAGCTGATGGAATATTCGACGCTGCCAGCAGCAATCCCTCTTTCCTCATCAGCTGTGCCGGTGGTTTTGTTTACCAGTCGGTTATGCGCGCCTGCGGCGGCTGATCAGCACCAGACCGGCGCCGGCTGCAGCCATCAGCACCGTCCAGAGCAGCAGCGGCGTGTTATCGCCGGTTGCAGGCATCTTCAGGTTGGTGATGGTACCGCCGTCGAGGCCTTCCGTGGCGTCCTCGCCGTCAGCGCTGGTGTACACGGCCATGAATCCGATGCGCTTGGTCTCACGCACGGTGTAGCGCGCGTCCTCGCCGTCCACCTGCGCGGGCAGGTTGTAGTACTTGTACCAGCCGTACTTGTCAGGCTCAGGCATGGGCACGTCGGTCGCGACGCCGTTGCAGTACAGCACCAGCTCGATCTCCGGCTTCTCCTCGTCCTCCTCGTAGCCTTCCCAGACCTTGCGGACGAAGATATTCACCACGCCGCGGTTGATGATCGTACCGCCGTCATAGACGCGATCCGTCTCACCCGCATACTCGCCCACGTTCTCATAGATGGTCATGTAGCCATCCATGTACTCTTCCGTCACGCTGTAGACGATCTCGTCGCCGTCCTCATTGTACAGCAGCAGATCCTCCCAGACATACATATCGCCGTAGCGGGTGAATGCGGGCTGGGGATTCATCTTCTTGCCGTCAGCGTAGACCGTCAGCTTGATCTGGCCGCCTTCCCTGCCTTCCCAGACCTTGGTCACGGAGAAGGAGGTACGGTCGTAGGTGTTGTACACATTGTAGCCCACGACGCGGGTGGTGTAATCCGGCACCACGTCCTCGGTGATGGTGTACTTGATGGGCTTGCCGTTCTCGTTCATCGGCAGATCGGTGAAGCGCCACATCCAGTTGTCCGCCGCCGTGACCTTCAGGCTCCTGACCTCCCTGCCGTTGGCCAGCAGGCGGATGGTGATGCTCTCCGGGCGCAGGCCGCGCACATCGTCATCATCGAACCAGAGCTTACGGCCGCTGATGGAGGTCTTCTCCGTCTCATGGGTATTGATCACATCATGATCAACCACCATGGTGGTGTACTCGGGCACCGGATCCTCGGTGATGGTGTACTTGATCTCCTTGCCGCCGGCATACTTGGGCAGGTCGGTGAAGCTCCACGCCCAGTTGTCCGCCGCCGTGACCGTCTTGGAGGCGATCTCCGTCACACCATGCCACAGCCGGATGGTGATGCTGGCCGGACGCACGCCGTCCTGATCGTTGCCATCCTTCCAGGTCTTGCTGCCGGAAACAGAGGTAGTCTCGGTTTCGTAGGTGTTCGCCACGTTGTAGCCGCTGACGACCGTGGTGTAGTCCGCGACAGTGTCCTCGGTAATGGTGTAGACGATTTCCGTGCCGTCGGCGTACTTGGGCAGGTTAGTGAAGCTCCAGCTCCAGCCATCCGCCTCGGTCACGATCTTGGAATCGATCTCCTGACCGTCAGCCAGCAGGTTGATCGTGATGCTGGTCGGACGCTTGCCGTCCTGGTTGTTCGCATCATTCCAGGTCTTGCTGCCGGAGACGGAGGTAGTCTCAGTTTCGTAGGTGTTCGCCACGTTATAACCGGTGACGACCGTGGTGTAGTCCGCGACAGTGTCCTCGGTGATCGTGTAGACGATTTCCGTGCCG
Organism: Clostridia bacterium; assembly: GCA_017399225.1. The sequence goes on from JAFQEB010000025.1 coordinate 3,132, forward strand.
TCGGCGTACTTGGGCAGGTCAGTGAAGCTCCAGCTCCAGCCATCCGCCTCAGTCACCGTCTTTCTGTCGATCTCCTGACCGTCAGCCAGCAGGTTGATCTTGATGCTGGTCGGACGCTTGCCATCCTGGTTGTTGGCATCATTCCAGGTCTTGCTGCCGGAGACGGAGGTGGTCTCGGTTTCGTAGGTGTTGGTGACATTGTAGCCGCTGACGACCGTGGTGTAGTCCGCGACGGCGTCCTCGGTGATGGTGTAGACGATTTCCTTGCCGTCGGCATACTTGGGCAGGTCGGTGAAGCTCCAGCTCCACTTATCCGCCTCGGTCACCGTCTTGCTGTCGATCTTCTGACCACCCGCCAGCAGGTTGATCGTAATGCTGCTGGGACGCTTGCCATCCTGGTTGTTCGAGTCATTCCAGGTCTTGCTGCCGGAAACAGAGGTAGTCTCGGTTTCGTAGGTGTTGGTGACATTGTAGCCGCTGACAACCGTGGTGTAGTCCTTCACGGCATCCTCGGTGATGGTGTAGACGATTTCCTTGCCATCGGCGTACTTGGGCAGGTCGGTGAAGCTCCAGCTCCACTTATCTGCCTCGGTCACCGTCTTGGAATTGACCTTCGTACCGTCAGCAAACAGGTTGATCGTGATGCTCGCGGGACGCTTGCCATCCTGGTTGTTGGCATCGTTCCAGGTCTTGGAACCGGAGACGGAAGTGGACTCCGTCTCGTAGGTGTTGGTGACATTGTAGCCGCTGACGACCGTGGTGTAGTCCTTCACAGCATCCTCGGTGATGGTGTAGACGATCTCCTTGCCGTCGGCATACTTGGGCAGGTCGGTGAAGCTCCAGCTCCACTTATCCGCTTCGGTCACCGTCTTGCTGTCGACCTTCTCGCCGTCAGCAAACAGGTTGATCGTGATGCTCGCGGGACGCTTACCGTCCTGGTTGTTCGCATCGTTCCAGGTCTTGCTGCCGGAAACGGAGGTAGTCTCAGTCTCGTAGGTATTGGTGACATTGTAGCCGGAGACGACCGTGGTGTAGTCCGCGACGGCGTCCTCGGTGATCGTGTAGACGATTTCCTTGCCGTCGGCGTACTTGGGCAGGTCGGTGAAGTTCCAGCTCCACTTATCTGCCTCGGTCACAGTCTTGGAATCGACCTTCTGACCGTCAGCAAACAGATTGATCGTGATGCTGGTCGGACGCTTACCATCCTGGTTGTTGGCATCGTTCCAGGTCTTGCTGCCGGAAACAGAGGTAGTCTCGGTTTCGTAGGTGTTGGTGACGTTGTAGCCGGAGACGACCGTGGTGTAGTCCTTCACGGTGTCCTCGGTAATGGTGTAGACGATTTCCTTGCCGTCGGCGTACTTGGGCAGGTCAGTGAAGCTCCAGCTCCACTTATCCGCCTCGGTCACCGTCTTGGAGTCGATCTTCTGGCCACCCGCCAGCAGGTTGATCGTGATGCTGCTGGGACGCTTGCCGTCCTGGTTGTTCGCGTCGTTCCAGGTCTTGGAACCGGAAACAGAGGTAGTCTCGGTTTCGTAGGTGTTGGTCACGTTGTAGCCGGAGACGACCGTGGTGTAGTCCGCGACAGCATCCTCGGTAATCGTGTAGACGATTTCCTTGCCGTCTGCGTACTTCGGCAGGTCGGTGAAGCTCCAGCTCCACTTATCCGCCTCGGTCACCGTCTTGCTGTCGACCTTCTCGCCGTCAGCAAACAGGTTAATCGTGATGCTCGCAGGACGCTTGCCGTCCTGGTTGTTCGCGTCGTTCCAGGTCTTCGCGCCGGAAACAGAGGTAGTCTCGGTCTCGTAGGTATTGGTGACGTTGTAGCCGGAGACGACCGTGGTGTAGTCCTTCACGGCGTCCTCGGTGATGGTGTAGACGATTTCCTCGCCGTCGGCATACTTGGGCAGGTCAGTGAAGCTCCATGCCCAGCCGTCGGCCTCGGTCACCGTCTTGCTGTCGATCTCCTGACCGTCAGCAAACAGGTTGATCGTGATGCTGGTCGGACGCTTGCCGTCCTGGTTGTTCGCATCGTTCCAGGTCTTGGAACCGGAGACAGAGGTAGTCTCGGTTTCGTAGGTGTTCGCCACGTTGTAACCGGAAACGACCGTGGTGTAGTCCGCGACGGCGTCCTCGGTGATCGTGTAGACGATCTCCTTGCCGTCGGCATACTTGGGCAGGTCGGTGAAGCTCCAGCTCCAGCCATCCGCCTCGGTCACGGTCTTGGAGTCGATCTTCTGGCCACCCGCCAGCAGGTTGATCGTGATACTGCTGGGACGCTTGCCGTCCTGGTTGTTCGAGTCGTTCCAGGTCTTGGAACCGGAGACGGAAGTGGACTCCGTCTCGTAGGTGTTCGCCACGTTGTAACCGGAAACGACCGTGGTGTAGTCCTTCACGGCGTCCTCGGTAATGGTGTAGACGATATCTGTTGTACCGTTGGACTTGGGGAGGTTGGTGAACTGCCAGCTCCAGTTGTCTGCAGCAGTCACGGTCTTGCTGTCGACCTCCTGACCGTCAGCCAGCAGGTTGATGGTAATGCTCGTCGGACGCTTACCATCCTGGTTGTTCGAGTCGTTCCAGGTCTTCTTGCCGGAAACCTCCACCGCCTCGACAGTGTACTCGTTATCCACATAGTAACCGCTGACCTTGGTCTCATAGCCCGGCACCGGGTCTTCCGTAATGGTGTACTTGATCTCCTCGCCATTGCGGAACTTCTGCAGGCCGGTGAAGTTCCACGCCCAGCCGTCCGCCTCGGTCACGACCTTGGAGGCAACCTCCTTTGCGCCGTCCCACACGCGGATGGTGATGCTCGCAGGGCGGGCGCCGGCAGCGTTATTGTCGTCGAACCAGGACTTGCGGCCGGATACCTCCGTGGTTTCCTTCTCGTGGGTATTGGTCAGGTTCATGCCGTCCGCATGGCTGGTGTAGCCGTTGACCGACTCCTCCTGCACTGTATAGCTGATAGGGCTGCCGCCGGCATTCTTGGGCAGATCCTTGAACTCCCACTCCCAGTTGTCCGCAGCCGTCACAGTCTTGCGCTCGATCTCCTGCATGTTGCCCAGCAGGATAACCGTGATGCTCTGGGGACGCACACCGTCGTTGTCGTTGTCGTCCTTCCAGGTCTTCTTGCCCCGCACGGAGGTGGTTTCCGGCTTGTGGGTGTTGGTGATGTCATAGCCGTCCACGCTGGCGGTGTAGCCTTCGGGGACGTTCTTTTCCTGAACGGTATAGGTGATCTTGTTGCCCTGCTCATCGTTGGAGGGCAGGTTGCCGAAGGTGAACGTCCAACTGGTGTTCGGCGCAGCGTGATGCTCTTCGATCACCTGTCCGTTGGCCAGCAGCTGGATAACGACCTCGTCCGGCCGTATTCCGTCGGCGTTGTTGTTGTCATCCCAAATCTTCGTGCCGGAGACGACCACCGGCTCCACGCCATAGGTGTTGATCAGGTCGTAGCCCTCCACCTTGCCGATGTAGCCCGGGAGCGGATCCTCGTGAATGGTGTAGACGATCTCCTTGCCGTCCTTGTACTTGGGCATCCCCTTGAAGGAGTACGCATTGGTGCCGCCCCATATGGAGGTATTGACCACCTGGTTGGCCACCTCATGCCCATCGGCATACAGGCGCACCGTGATGCTCCACGGGCGGCTCCAGCCCCACTCATTCAGCCAGGTCTTGGTGCCGGAGATATCAACGGTCTCATAGTCATGCGTGTTGACGACGGTCTGATTATCCGGATTATAGACGGACACATAGCCCGCGGGTACGTTGACCTCCTGGACGCTGTAGACGATCTCCTTGCCTGCAGCATCGGTCTCGGGCAGGTTCTTCCAGATATGGTACCAGCCGTCCTTGGCCGTCAGGCGCACAGGCTTACCGTGGGGCTTGCCGTCCGCCAGCAGCTGGATCTCGATGTGCTCCGGGCGGATGCCGTCGGCATCATCGCCGTCCACCCAGATCTTCTCGACCGTAAAGCCCACATCCCAGCTGGTCTCATCCGCCGTGTAGGCGTAAAGATGGCCCTCTGCGTAGGAATACAGGTTCTTACAGATGATGCAGCCGTTGTAGTTGCCGGAGATCTGCTGCACGTCCGCATCCGGGGCGATCACATGACCGATCCAGTTCTGCGTGGGCAGCACGACAGCGGTTGCATGCTTGAAGTTCCACACGATGGAGGTGCCTTCGCCGCTCTGCTCGTCGACAGCCGGTTCCTTGCCGCCAAAGAAGACTTTGGCAGCATTTACGCTGCCGCCTTCCTCAACATTGATGGTCGTGTTGACCTTCTGGCTCGCGTCGCCCACAATGTTGATGTGCTTCACATTGGAGATGTTCCTGATCGTCACATTATCGCCGATGTTGATGGTGATCACATTGTCCTCATCCGGCTCGACGATCGTGCTGTTCCTGCTCATGCTCTCCTGGGCATTCTTGACCACAGCATGGGCTTCCTTGAAATTAAAGAAATTATCATTGATATAGACAGGCGTGGTTCCGTTGTTGCCGGAGTCCTTGCCATTGACGCTGTAATGCGTTGTATACCAGTCCTGCCAGGTGCTGACAGTGTTGCTGGAGCCTACATACAGGGGCTCAACGTCATTGTTGCGGGAATTGTACTGGGACTTTGGCGCAGCATAATACCCCTTGATGAAGGAAGGGGGCAGCTTATCACCGTCGGCAAAGCCGGAGTTGCCGGGGGCGCCGTCATAGTCGCCCTGCACCAGCAGCGCGCCCACGCAGTGCAGGCCCAGATAGACATTGCCAAAGGCCAGCACATTGTACCCATTGAGGAAAGACGCCAGGTGATAATTCCTGTCGTAATCCGTGAAGACATACTCCGCCGGCGTACGTTCTGCCGCAGAGGCACGCACCGGTACCGACACGCCGCCAAGGGCCAGCACAAACGCCATGGTCAGCAGGAGCATCCGCTTCCCCCAGGTGTTCAGATTCTTCATCATATGCACACGCCATCCTGTCCCATTATGCCGTACAGGCATAGTTAGTCCTATATATTCTACCATCAAGCAACCAAAAATTTCTATGTAAAAATTGCTTGTATTTAGGCATTTCTTGCCGTATAATCACATTGTAACCACTTTCTTGTAACTTACCGCCTATATATTGTAGTTATCTTCCCTTTCACCGCCCAAAAAGGAGATGCCCCATGCCCTATCCAAAGGCTACCCGCACCGCCATTTCATACCGCTGCATTTACAACAACCACCGCGATTACTACCCGGACGGGCCGCATTCCCACCACAGCTACGAGGTCTTCATCCACATCCGCGGCGGCCATACCTTCCAGCTGGATGAACAGCTCGTCCCTCTTCGGCCGCTGGACGTTTTTGTCATCCCCCCCGGGCAGAAGCACGGGCTGCCGGAAGCCCAGCCGCTGAAGGATTACGAAAGCCTCGTCCTTCGCCTGACGGCGGATACGCTGCATGAGCTGAGCTTCCGCGACTGCGACTTGCGCAAGGAGCTGGATCACATCATCCTCATGCACGGCCAGCAGCTGAAGATCACCCAGGAGGTCTGGCGCAACATGACGCCCCTGGCCAACGCCATCAAGGATGACTCCCCCACCCTGCACCCGGCGGAAAGGCAGATCAGCATGGGCTGCCTGAGTACGCTCCTGGGCATCCTGTGCTTTGCCAGCCAGCGCGGCCCCCAGCCCTACGTCACCGAGCGCAACACGGCCCAGTCCATCGTGCATCTGGGCGCGTACCTGTCCCAGAACTTCACCGACGACTGCTCGCTGGACGAGCTGGCTCAGCGCTTCAGCATCAGCAAATATCACCTGTCCCGCCGCTTCCAACAGGTCTACGGCGTCACGCCGCACCAGTACATCATCCGCAGCCGCATCACCTATGCCAAACGCCTGCTCCAGCAGGGCGAGACGCCCTCCAACACAGCACAGGCCTGCGGCTTCAATGACTATTCCGCCTTCCTGCGCGCCTTCACCAACCAGACCGGCCAGTCTCCCTCCCAGTGGCGGAAGGAGCACGCCGCCATCCTGCCCGACGATACCGACGCCCCGGAGGACGCCTGACCGGAACGAAAAAGAGACGCCTCGCAGGAACAGCGATGGGAAGGAAGGCGTTATCCTTTATGCTACAAACTTGAATTTGCTGAATACGAGTACTTTGCGGCTTGGCGTGTAAAGCAACTCGCGCGTGCTCCCTCAGTCATTCGGCAGCGCCGAATGCCAGCTCCCTCCCGGAGGGAGCCTTTTGGCTGCTTTAACCCGCAGCCAGCAAAAGAAAATACAGCGAACATACCACCAGCCCCCAGCGGCTGCAGTACAGCCCGCAAAGGAAATGTAGCGGCGAATTTGCAGAGGTTTGCTTCCGCGTTAGCGGAAATTCAGAGCAAACCTCTGCAACCCGAGCCGCCCAGCACCGCAGCCGCAGAGCGGACAACTCATAGGGAAAAGAGGGGGGACCGGGGGGAAAGCACCATTTTGCTTTCCCCCCGGCGGCTTTGCGCCGCTTTCGACGCGCGAAAGCGGCTTCCTGCTGCAAAACGAACCTGCCTTACAGTAAAAGAAAACTCACAAACCCCAATTTGTCGTGCTGGCCAATAACGCTTTTTCCTCATTAGGCAAGAGCGCAACTATACGCACTATACCAGTGCATTGCGGCTGTACAACCACATAAGTAAACGAGCACCCGGCAAACGCCGGATGCTCGTCTTTTTTCGTTGTGGGATAAAGCCATTTCTAAGGAACCTCCCGCCAGGAAGCTTCTCCTTCTACTTACCTCATACCTCTGCGTCGCTGCGGGTGATATTCTTCAGCCACCTGCGCTTGCGGTAATACCAGAAGTTGACCGGCAGCTTCACGAACTCATCCAAGCAGATGATGAAGTACACCCACATCTCCGGCAGCTTCAGCACAAAGGCACAGAAGAGACCCACCGGCACCGCATAGCCCCACATAGCCACCGTATCGCAGATCAGGCCGTAGCGCACGTCGCCGCCGGCGCGGAAGATGCCGCAGATGAGCATCGTGTTCAGCGACACGCCCATGATGTAGTAGGCGTTGATGTAGAGCATGATGTTCAGGTCGTCCTTGGCCTGCTGGGTGGCGTCCTTGACGGCCAGGTGCATGAAGTCCAGCACCAGGGGGCGCACCAGCAGGATCACCAGGCCGCCGATGATGGCCGTCCACACCGCCATGCCGACAAAGCGCTTGGCGTAGGCTTTGGCCTCCTCCAGGCGGTTTTCGCCCATGGTCTTGCCCAGCACGATGCCCGCCGCGCTGGCCGTGCCAAAGCACATGACCGTGCCCAGGTTGCGCACCACCGTGGCCACGGAGTTTGCCGCCACGATGTCGCTGCTCAGGTGGCCCAGGATCACCGAGTACACGCTGAAGGCCAGGCCCCAGATGATATCGTTGCCCGCCGCAGGCACCGCCATGCGCAGGAAATCCTTCACCAGCGCGCCGCCCCGGGCCAGCAGGTACTTCAGCCGCAGGGTGATCCTGCGGCACGCGGCGCCGTCGATCAGGCACACCGCGAACTCAATGGCGCGGGTGATGGTCGTCGCCAGCGCCACACCCACGATATCCAGCTGCGGGAAGGGGCCCAGGCCAAAGATGAAGCAGGCGTTGAGCAGCACGTTGAGGCCCACCGCGCTGCAATGCACGATGGCCGTCACGATCACCCGCTCCACGCTGCGCATCACGCTCAGATAGATCTGGGAGAACGCGCCCAGCACATAGGAGGCGCTCACTGCCCGGAGGTACTTTTCACCCTCCAGGATCAGCGCCGGGTCGTCGGTGAAGATCTGCATGATCTGCGTCGGGAACGCTGCCGCCGCCAGCGCAAAGGGAATGCTGACCATCAGCGCGATGCGCAGGGCGATGCCCAGCACCTTTTCCACCGTTTTCCGGTCGCCCTTGCCCCAGTACTGGGCCGCCATCACCGCCGAGGCGGAGGACAGGCCGTAGATCAGGTTGCTCATGATAAAATACACCTGACCGGCCAGGGACGAGGCGCTCAGCGCATCCTGGGAAACATAGGACAGCATGATCACGTCGGCCGAGTTGACCGCCGTGTCCATCAGGTTCTGCAGCGCGATGGGCAGCATGATCCACAGCGCATTCTTGTAAAACGCTCGCTTCTCCCCGGGGGTACCCAGGGCCGGGACCTTGATCTTCTCGCTCAAGAGAGAGCCTCCTTGTGCTTGGTGATATCCCCTTGATGATTCTCCGCATTTCACGTTTTCCCTGCCTGATGCGAAGAAAGAAATACGCGCAAAGTGCAGGATTGCCCTTGAAAACTCATTTCCGAACGCCTATAATAACACCATAGCCCCATGCACACCGCATCCGGCAAGCCAAACTGAAGGAGCGCTGCTGATTATGAGCAAGAACATCGATTGGTCCAACCTCGGCTTTGGATATATTCAGACCGAATACCGCTATGTATGCCGCTATAAGGACGGCCAGTGGGACGAGGGCGGCCTGGAGACCGAAGCGAACATCACCCTGAACGAGTGTGCCTGCGTGTTCCAGTACTGCCAGGCCTGCTTTGAGGGCCTGAAGGCCTACTATACCAAGGACGGTCGCATCGTCACCTTCCGCCCCGACCTGAACGCCCAGCGCATGGCCGACACCTGCAAGCGCCTGGAGATGCCCGCCTTCCCGGTGGAAAAGTTCCTGGAGGCGGTCAAGATGGTCGTGGCTGCCAACGCGGATTATGTGCCCCCCTACGGCACCGGCGCGAGCCTGTACCTGCGCCCCTTCATGATCGGCACCAACCCGGTCATCGGCGTGAAGCCCGCTACCGAGTTCGAGTTCCGCATCTTCGTCACCCCCGTGGGCCCCTACTTCAAGGGCGGCGTGAAGCCCATCGCCCTGACGGTCTCTGACTTTGACCGCGCGGCCCCCCACGGCACCGGCAGCATCAAGGCCGGCCTCAACTACGCCATGTCCCTGCATCCGGTGATGGAGGCCCATCGCGCCGGCTTTGCGGAGAACATGTACCTGGACGCTGCCACCCGCACCAAGGTCGAGGAGACCGGCGGTGCGAACTTCATCTTCATCACCAAAGACGGCAAGCTGGTCACCCCCAAGTCTGACTCCATCCTGCCCTCCATCACCCGCCGCAGCATCATGATCGTGGCGGAGAAGTACCTGGGCATGGAGGTCGAGCACCGCGAGGTGCCCTTCACCGAGGTGGAGACCTTCGCCGAGTGCGGCCTGTGCGGCACCGCGGCGGTCATCAGCCCCGTCGGCTCCATCAACGACCACGGCCGGGAGATCGTCTTCCCCTCCGGCAAGGAAGAGATGGGCCCGGTGCTGACGAAGCTCTACAACACCCTCCGCGGCATCCAGATGGGCGAGATCGAAGCGCCCGAGGGCTGGGTCGTGCAGGTAAAGTAAGTTCATACACACAGGGAGCTTTGCTTTGGCAAGGCTCCCTTATTTGTGCAATGGTACATCTTTGCAAGTGATTGACTGTGTCTGTACCGCGCTCTCCCTCAGTCAGCCGACAAGCGACTGACAGCTCCCTCCCGGAGGGAGCCTTTTGGTCGTCATCCCTGTTGCATTTCAGATCAAGCAGCATATAAGAAGGCTGGCAGCGGTATGGGCAAAGGCTCCCTCTCGAGGGAGCTGTCAGCGGACGAAGTCCGATGACTGAGGGAGTTCACCCCACAAGAAAAACCCGCACACCAGCGTGTACGGGTCTGCATCAGATTTTCGTCCCATCCTCAAAGTCAAAGGAATAGCTGAACTTCGCCCCCAGCGCCTCAGCGATCTTTTCCAGCTCCTCCACCTTGAAAGAGCCTCGCTTCATGCGCTGATTAAAATTAGAACGGCTCGTTCCTATCGCTTCGGCAACCTCCGTCTGAGTCTTTTGCCCATACTTGATCGCCGCACCAATTTTTCTTTCAATCATCTTTTCCAGCCTCCTTTATGCATTATAGCACAATTTCTACGTTAATTCAATCATAAATTTGTTCACTGTGCAATAAACCCATTTTCTCAAAAAGTTATTTTACGCTTGACAAAGTTTATTCCACAATGTACAATGGTTCAAAAACCGCAAGGAGGCCCCCGCAATGGAAGCGCTCAATCTTTTCTGCACGCTGGAAAAACTTTTTCTCATCACCGTCGGGCTGGACAAGCTGCTGGAGGACAATTACGCCGATCTGATCTGCGGCGCCGGCTGCCTGCGCAGGCGCACATTGTCCACCCTGGCCAGTGGCGTATCGGAGCTGCATCACAGCCTGGAGGCCCTCGTCATGGCCGACCCTCTCTGTCTGGCCACGGACGGCCTGGAGCGCGCCTTCCCCGTTGACAACGCAGACGATTCCGGCTATGATAAACACGACTCCAACACCTGAGGTGAAAGCTGTGTCCGAACAGTATTCCCGCTCCATCAACCTCCTGCGGGAGGAGGGCTTTGCCCGTTTGCGCCGGGCCCGCGTGGCCGTCTTTGGCGTGGGCGGCGTGGGCGGCTATGTGTGCGAGGCGCTGGTGCGCTCCGGCATAAAGCGCATCGACATTTTCGACAACGACGACGTGAGCGAATCGAACCTCAACCGGCAGATCATCGCCCTGCACTCCACCCTCGGGCAGGACAAGGTAAGCGTGATGGCCGCACGCCTGCGGGACATCGAGCCGGAGGCGGAGATCGGCTGCCGGCGCATGTTCTACCTGCCGGAAAATGCGGATTCGGTCGACCTGCGCCAGTACGATTACGTTATCGACGCAGTGGACACCGTGGCCGCGAAGATCGAGCTGGCCGTGCGCTGCGACGCGCTGGGCGTGCCCCTCATCGCCGCAATGGGCGCAGGCAACAAGCTGGATCCCTCCAGGCTGCAAATCGCCGACGTTTACAAGACCAGCGTCTGCCCCCTGGCCCGGGCCATGCGCACGGCCCTGCGCAAAAAGGGCGTGAAGCATCTGACCGTGGCTTATTCCACCGAGGAGCCCGTGCGCCCTGCCGTCGTCACCGACGCAGAGGACGGCCGCCGCAAGGATATCCCCGCCAGCATGGCCTTCGTGCCCGCCGCGATGGGCCTGCTGATCGCCAGCCATGTGGTGCGTCAGATCGCGCTGCAGGCATAAGAAAAACGCACCCCTCAAGGAGATGCGTTCCGAATCCAATTATTTCTTCTGCCCGCTGGCCCTGTTGGCCGCCATTCTGTCCAGCACATCCCTCAGCGTCATTTTGGATAGGTACTCGCGGATAACCTGATCCAGCCCCTCCCAGATAAAGAGCGTCTCGCAGCCGTTGCAGCGCTCGCAGGCATTGGGCGCCTGATCCAGGCAGGCCACGGGATGAAGCGAGCCCTCCATGACCTCGAGAATGCTGCAGATGGTATAATCCGCCGGATCGCCGATCAGCCGGTAGCCGCCCTGATGCCCCCGGGCCCCATGCAGCACCCCCGCCTGGCTGAGCACCAGCGCGATCTGCTCCAGATACTTCTTCGAGATGTTCTGCCGCGCCGCGATCTCCTTGAGCGCAACGGCCCCGCTGCCCTGCTGCTGCACGATGTCAAGCAGCATCCGCAGTGCATACCTGCCTTTGGTGGAGATTTTCATATCCCTGCCTCCTGTTGTGTCCCATTCGATATTGCTATATACGATTATACCACAGGGTTGATAGGATTTCAACACATTTCCCTTCAACCATCCAAATAATGGAGGTATCCCATGGCCCGCAGCCTGACCCCCAGCGAGCGCATCGAGCGCAGCATCCTCATCGACCAGCCGGAGACGGGCTTCCGCAAGACGATCTGGAAGCCCTTCATCGCCGCCATCAAGCAGTACGATCTGATCCAGCCCGGAGACAAGATCGCCGTGTGCATCTCCGGCGGCAAGGACTCGGTGCTCCTGGCCAAGCTTTTTCAGATCCTGCACCGGCACACCGCCATCCCCTTCGAGCTGGAATTCATCGTCATGGATCCGGGGTACAACCCCATCAACCGGCAGAAGATCATCGACAACGCGGCGCTGCTGGAGATCCCGATCCGCATTTTCGATTCCGACATTTTCGACGCTGCCGCCAGTGCCGAGCGCAACCCCTGCTACCTCTGCGCCCGGATGCGCCGCGGCTTCCTCTACGACCGTGCACAGGAGCTGGGCTGCAACAAGATCGCCCTGGGCCACCATTTCAACGATGTGATCGAAACGACGCTGATCGGCATGTTCTACGGCTCCCAGCTTCAGGCGATGCTGCCCAAGCTGCACGCCCGCAACTTCCCCGGGATGGAGCTGATCCGCCCCATGTACATGATCCACGAGGACGCCATCAAGGCCTGGTGCCAGGTGAACGGGCTGACCTTCATCCAGTGTGCCTGCCGCTTTGTCGAGCAGCGGGACAACGCCCTGGACGGCGTTGGCGACTCCAAGCGCCAGGAGATCAAGGTGCTCCTGCGCAGCCTGCGCGAGCGCGACCCCGATATTGAAAAGAGCATTTTCAACAGCATCCACACCGTCACCCTGGATACCTTCCCCGGCTGGAAGGTGCACGGCAAGTCCTTCAGCTATCTGGAGGATTACGACCGCTGGCCGGACACCTTTGCAGGGTTGACGGGCGGGGGCGGCGATACGCCCACTCCCTAAAACCTTCCATCCGCTGGATGGTGGATGAGGCCGCTGGTATCTTCTCGTCGGGTACATCTTTTCCTTTGTTTGTTGGTTGCACTGTTTGAGGGCTCCCCTGTATGGGGAGCCCTCAAAGGCGTTGTGCGGCTCTTTGTGCTTCGCTTTTTGGGGCTTTTGGGGGTGAGCTTTGTCCCCGCTTGCCTCCGGCGGGGAGGGCGCTGCCCCTCCACCCCGCAAGGAGCTTCGCCCCTTGACCCGTTTTCCCGCGTCCTTTGTTTGTTGGCTGCACTGTTTGAGGGCTCCCCTGTGCGGGGAGCCCTCAAAGGCGTTGTGCGGCCTTTTTTTGCTTCGCTTTCCGGGTCTTTTGGGGGGTGGACTTAATTCCTCGCTCGCCTCCGGCGGGGAGGGCGCTGCCCCTCCACCCCGCAAGGAGCTTCGCCCCTTGACCCGTTTTTTCCTCGTCCTTTGTTACTTGTCGTTGTTGCGGGGATCAAGGGCGTCCCGTAGGGCGTCGCCTACCAGATTGATACATATCACCAGCACGATCACCACCGCGCCGGCCGGTACCCATAGCCAGGGCTTCTCCGTCAGCAGCGTCAGCGACTGCGCCGCATTCAGCAGATTCCCCAGCGACGCCGTCGGCGGCTGTACCCCCTGCCCAAGAAAGGACAGCGCCGCCTCGTCCAGGATGCTCAGCGCAAATACGCTCGTGGCATACACCAGCACCGGCGCCATCGTGTTGGGCAGGATCTCCGAAAACAGAATGTACCTGCGGGGCATTCCCGCCGTCACATCGCTGCGGATGAAGTTCGTCTCCCGCAGACTCAGTACATTGCCGCGCACCAGGCGGCATACCCCCGGCCAGTTGACAAAGCCGAGGATCAGAATGATCGTCCACAGGCCCGGCTCAAAGATCGCCGCAGCCACCAGCACCAGCAGGATGTAGGGAAAGGACATCACCATGTCCGTCACCGCGCTGATGATGCGGTCCGCCCAGCCGCCGAAGTAGCCGGATACCAGCCCCAGCGCCACGCCGATCACGGTGGAGATCACCGTGGCCAAAGCGCCCACCAGCAGCGATACCCGCGTGCCGTAAAGCACCCGGCTGAATACGTCGCGGCCGCTCTTGTCCGTGCCCAGGAGATGTGCTGCGCTCGGGGGCTTGCCGCCCAGCGCTTTCAGGTCGGGCTTCGTCGGCTCCCAGGGTGCGATGATGGGGGCCAGCAGGGCCGTCAGCACCAGCGCCAGCAGCATAAACAGGCAGATAACCGCCAGGCGGTGACGGCAGAAGCGCTTCCAGAGGGTCGTCAGGTTTCTCATCTGTCAGCCCTCCCCTCAGTCGTAGCGGATGGTCGGATCGACCAGCGCGTAAATGATATCCGTCACAAGATTAGCCAGCAGCACCACCGCCGCAGACAGCAGGCAAACGCCCATCACCACGGGGTAGTCGCGGCTGGTGATGGCCGAGAAGGTCTCCAGTCCCAGCCCCGGCCAGGAAAACACCTGCTCAACGATCACTGCGCCGCCCAGCAGCGTGGGCAGCTGCATACCCACCACCGTCACGATGGACAGCAGGGCGTTGCGCCACACATGGCGGCCCACCACCAGTCGCCGGCCCAGGCCCTTGGCTTTGGCCGTGCGCACATAATCCATTTCCAGGATCTCCAGCACGGCTGAGCGCACATAGCGGATGTTGCCGCCCGCCACGCCTGCCGCCAGCACCGTGACCGGCATGACCATATGGCGCAGGATATCCGCCGCATCTCCGCCGGTGTTGGGGGTCGTCATGCCGGAGGAGGGCAGCCAGCCCAGCGTCACATGGAACACATACACCAGGATCAGCGCCAGGAAGAATCCCGGTACGCTGGAAAGAAAGAAGGACGTGGTCACCACAGCGTAATCCCGCTTCTTGTAGCGGTGGATGGCGCTGTACACCCCCGCCGGGATGGCGATCAGCAGTCCCAGCAGCAGGGACGAGCCCATCAGCAGCAGCGTCGGGCCGATCTTCTCCCCGATGATCTTCGTCACCGGCTCGTAGCTTTCGTAGCTGTAGCCGAGATTTCCCTGCAGCACGTCCCCCAGCCAGCCCAGATACTGCTTCCACACCGGCTGATCAAGGCCCCATTCCGCCGCCCGCAGGGCAATGGCCTCCTGGGACATGCGGGGGCCGGTCATCATATCCACCGGGCTGCCCGCCAGGGACATCAGCGCAAAATCGAGGATGGTGATGCCCAGCAGCACCGGCAGGGCCATCAGCAGCTTTTTGAGGATGTAGTTAAGCATGGGCCGCACCTCCCAGCCTTGCACGCATACAGGCGGACAGATGCTCCTCCCCGTCCCGGACGGCGCGCAGCAGCCCGTCATGGGTCGCGCAGGCCTTCTCCGCATAGGGGCAGCGGCCCGCCAGGGGGCAGCCCCCGGCAGCCGAAACACCCGCCTCCCCCGTCAGGGCCGTGCGGGGACGCATCCGCTGCGCGGCATTCATCGCCGGGGCGGCGTCCACCAGCGCCCGGGTATAGGGATGGGCCGGCGCAGCAAACAGCGTTTCCGCATCGCCGATCTCCACGATGCGGCCCATGTACATCACGCCCATCCGCTGGCTGACGTAGCGCACCGCCGCCAGCCCGTGGCCGATGAAGATGCACGTCAGGCTCAGCTTTTCCTGCAGCTCCCGCAGGAGGTTCAGTATCTGCGCCTGCACGGACACGTCCAGCGCCGACACCGGCTCGTCCAGCACCAGCAGCTCCGGCTCCAGGCCCAGGGCCCTGGCCAGGCACACCCGCTGCCGCTGTCCGCCGGAAAGCTCATGGGGGTAGCGCTGCATCATTTCTGCCGGCAAACCCACCAGTTCCAGCAGCTCTGCCACGCGCGCCTTCATCTGCGCCCTTTTGCGCAGGCGGTGATACCGGATCGGCTCGGCGATCAGGTCATACACCCGCTTTCTCGGGTTGAGGGAGGAGCCGCTGTCCTGGAACACCATCTGGAAGCGGGGCCGCATCGGGCGGCGCTTGCGCTCCGGCAGGTCATCGATGCGCCGGCCCTTGAGCCACACCTCGCCCGCGGTGGGCTTTTCGACGCCCATGATCAGCCGCGCCAGGGTGGACTTGCCGCAGCCGGACTCCCCCACGATCCCGAAGAACTCGCCCTCGCGGATCGTCAGATCAACGCCCTTCACCGCCTCCAGATATACCGGGTGCAGGGGCGTGCCGCCGTTGGGGTATCGTTTGCTCAGGGCGCGGAGCTCCAGCATATTCGTCATTCCAGCCCCTCCCTTCGCATGCAGCGCACGGGATGCGTCGCCTCCGGGTCATATGCCGGCTGCTGCGGGCACTGCGCCGCATAGGGGCAGCGGGGCGCAAAGCGGCAGCCCGGCAGGGTATCATAGCGTTCCGGCACCGTGCCGGGGATGGCATAGAGCCTGCGCTCCTTCGGATCGTCCAGCGTCGGGACAGCCGCCATCAGCGCCTGGGTGTAGGGATGCTGCGGAGCGGTGAGCAGCTCCTGCACCGTCGCCGCCTCCACGCACTGGCCGGCATACATCACAACGACCCGGTCAGCCAGCTCCGCCACCACGCCTACGTCATGGGTGATCAGCAGGATGCCCATGCCCTCGTCCCGCAGCTGCCGCAGCAGGGTCAGTATCTGCCGCTGCACGGTCATATCCAGCGCCGTGGTGGGTTCGTCCGCGATCAGCAGCTTCGGCCCGCAGCTGAGGGCCATGGCGATCATCACGCGCTGCCGCTGGCCGCCGGAAAGCTGGTGGGGGAAGCGCCGCATCGCCCGCTCCGGCTCGGGGATGCCCACCTTTGCCAGCAGCTGCACCGCCCGGGCCCTTGCTTCCTCCCGGCTCAGCTTCAAATGGCGGCGCATCCCCTCGGTCATCTGCAGGCCGATGGTCAGCACCGGGTTGAGGGAATACATGATGTCCTGGAAGATCATGGCCATATCCCAGCCCCGCACCTGATCCAGCTCCTTCTCGGACAGGCCCGGCAGCTCCCGGCCCATCAGGCGGATGCTGCCGCCCGTTACCCGGCCCTGCCGGGGCAGCAGGCCCATCACAGCCAGCGCGGTGATGCTCTTGCCGCAGCCGCTCTCGCCCACCAGGCACAGGATCTCGCCCTGCTCTACGCGCAGGGACACCTTAGCCGCGCACTGCACCTGCCTTTTGCCGCGGCCAAAGGCAATGTCCAGCTCCCGGATCTCCATAAGCGGTTCCCGCTTCATCCTGCATTCCTCCTTCCCCTTGAATCTCGCAGGCCCGGCCAGCCTTCCTCGACTGGCCGGGCCATGATGGCTTCCTTGCTTGCTCAGCGGGCGATATCCCACTCATGCACGTTGACAAAGGTGCCGTAAACGTTCGGCTTCACATTCACCAGGCGGTTGTTGACCGCGCCCATGGCGGAAATGATGTAGGCGGAGATCATCGGGCAGTCCTCCGTCACCTGGCGGTTGATGGCCAGGTAGGCGTCCCTGACCGCCTGCACATCCGCGCTCTGCTGGGTGGTGGCAAAATGGGCCGCCAGCTCCGGGTTATCGTAGCGGGTCCAGCCGTCAGAAGACAGCTGCCATACCATATCCGTATAGGGATCGATAGGCGCAAAGGTATACTGGACGCTCATCACGTCAAAGCTGCCCTCGCCGGCCACGCCCATCAGGCTGTCCAGATCCACCGTGCGGATCTCGATCTTCAAGCCGAGCTCCTCCATCAGCGCCGCGATCAGCTCCACCGCGCTGACAAAGGTGCTGTCGCCGCTGTCGCAGTACCACACCAGGCTGGTGTTGGCGCCGTCCGCCTTCGCCTGGGCGATCAGCGTCTGCGCCTTCTCCGGGTCGTATTCCGTCACGCCCAGGGCCTCGCTGTAATAGGGCGAGGCAGAGCAGAGGAACGCATCCACGATCTCGCCGCTACCGCCCAGCAGCTCCTCCAGGATCAGCCGGCGCGGGATGCCATGCAGCAGCGCCTGGCGGATGCGGGCGTCCGGCACGTTCTTCACATTGATAAAGATGGACTGGTTGGTGATGGGGGCCCCGGGCACAGCCGTCACGTCCGGCAGCTTACCGATGGCCTCGTAATCCTCCAGCAGCACGGCCGCCATGGTCTGCTGCACCAGGTCGATCTCCCCGGTCTTGAGCCCCGCCAGCAGCTGGGCGGGCGTGGTGATGTTCAGGTTGATGTACTCGATCTTCGGCGCGCCGAGGAAGTAGTTTTCATTCCTGCGGTAACGGACGTAGTGGTTCAGATCCGCCTCGGTGATGAAATAGGGGCCGGAAATGACGTCCGGGGCCTGGAACCACTCGTGGGTCAGCAGCTGATCGCGTGGGATCTCCCCCAGCACATGCTCCGGCAGCACGAACATGTAGCGGCCAAAATTGTTCGCAAAGGTATACAGGGCCGTGGGCTGCTTGACGGTCACGGTCAGCGTCCTGTCATCGACGAGCTTCACGCCCTCGATCTCTGTCGCGCCGGAGGGCAGCATACCCGCCTCGTCCGTACCCACGATCAGGTACTGGCTGAGGATGGCGCGGCCCGCCTCAGGGCTGGTGAGCAGCAGCAGGGTGAAGAGCACGTCCCGGCTGGTGACGGGCGTGCCGTCAGACCAGGCAGCGTTCTCCCTGAGGGCGATGGTGAAGGTGAGGTTATCCTCCGTGGTGATGGATTGGGCCAGCTGGGGCACGAACTCCAGCTCCCCGCTCAGCTCTACCAGCGGCAGGAACTGCAGGGACAGGGCGTACTTCATCACCTCCGTGGCGTCGATCACCAGCGGATTGATGCTGGAAACGGGGCTCGTCGCCGCGATGTTCACCGTTTTGGGGGCAGGCTCTGCATAAACACAGGCATTCATCAGCAGCAGGGAAAGCGCCAGCAGCATCGCCAGCAGGGTTCTGAGCAGCTTGTTCTTCATCGCGGTTCCTCCCATATTCCGGTTTGCTCCCGGATAGTTTGCACGCCGTTCACGGCAGTATGCGCGTCAGCCCACCGCTTCGGGGGTGGGCGCAGCATCCAGGTCAGTGAGGGTCACAGGGGTCTGCGCCGGCACCGCGGAGGGCTCCGGCGTGGCAGTCATCGCAGGCGCAGCCTCCGGGGGCTGCGGGTTCTGCCGGGCATACAGGGCTGTGCCCGCCGCTGCAACCAGCAGCAGGATCAGCAAAATCAGTGCAGCTTTCTTCATTATTATTCCTCTTTCGGGGCGTCTTCTGCATTGGCCCGGCGATCAGCAGCCGCTGCCTTCCTCGCCCCGCAGGCAGGCCAGGGCCATCTCCGTAAAGAAGACGGAGGTGGGATACAGCGCCGCCGGGTCAACGGTGAACTTGGGGTGATGGGCAGGATAATCCCCGCCGGTGCCTACCCGCACGAACAGCGCCGGACGGCCCTGACCGTAGCGGGAGAAATCCTCCGCGCCCATGGTGTCCTCCTGGATGGCCGGGGTCAGGCCGCAGCGCGGGGCAACCCTGCGCGCCAGGGCGCAAAGGCCGCCGTCGTTGACCACCGCCGGGGAGCCGGAGAACCACTTGATCTCCGTCTTCACGCCATAGGCCGCCGCCGTACCCTCGACGATCTCCCGGAAGCGCTTCTGCGCCAGGGCACGATCCCCCTCGTCCAGCGAGCGGACGGTGCCCTCCATGAAGGCGGTCTCAGGGATCACATTCCAGGTCGTGCCCGCATCCAGATGGGTGACGGACACCAGCCGGGGTGCAAAGGGATCCATCGAGCGGCTGACGATGGTCTGCAGGGACTGCACCATCGCCGACAGGGCCGGGATGGGGTCGATCCCCTTATGAGGATGGGCCGCATGGCTGCCCCGCCCCGTCAGCGTCACCTGGAAGAAGTCCACCGCCGCCATGACGGGGCCCTCCTTGATCCCGATGATCCCCGCAGGGAAGGCCGCATAGGTGTGCCCGGCCAGGAAGACCTCACAGTCCTCCACCAGGCCGGACTGCATCACCAGCCGTCCGCCCTTGTCCGTTTCCTCCGCAGGCTGGAACACCACCTTGACCGTGCCGTTCCATTCATTGCGGCGCTCGTGGAGCATCAGGGCCGCGCCCATGACGCTGGCAGCATGGAAATCATGCCCGCAGGCGTGCATACGGCCGGGATGGACGGACTGATAAGGCAGTCCGCTCTCCTCCTGAATGGGCAGGGCGTCGATATCTGCCCTGAGGCCGATGCACCTGCCCGGGCCTGCGCCGCGGATCACCGCGACAAAGCCTGTGGGCAGCTCCCCCGGGAGGATCTCGATCCCCGCAGACTCCAGCACGTCCCGCAGCTTCCGCGTCGTTTCATATTCCTCCAGCCCCAGCTCCGGGTGCTGATGCAGCCATCTGAAAAGTTCCTCCAGCGACTCCCGCATGAGTCGTCACACTCCTTTGCGCCCACCTCTGAAATGCTCCGGCGCCTTCATATGATCCATCCGTTGCGGATGCAACAGTATATTCAGATATATACTACCGTTTCACTGTATAAAAGTCAACCGAAATTTGCAGCGCGCCTTCTCTTTATGGTCGTTTTTTGCCCTTTTCGTCCTCATTCCTTGACAAAAATGGCCCATCGTGTATACTGATGATACAGGTTTTACCCATTTTGTATCCAATTTCAGAGAGGAGACTCGCAACATGAAGAAGCTTCTTATCGCCCTGCTTGCGCTGGCCCTGTGCTTCTGCGCGGCCATGGCCGAGGACGCTGTGATCGACTTCGAGAACGGCCAGACCGGCGTGTTCCAGCAGTCCGGCTCCTGCTCCGTGAAGGTCACGGACGCCATCGCCCATGAGGGCGGCAAGTCCCTGGCCATCACCGGCCGCTCCGGCAACAACTGGGACTGCGCTGACCTGAACGCCGCCAACGCCGGCATCGCCCTGGGCGACCGGGTGACGATCACCGCGTGGGTCTATGTGGACAGCGACGAGGAGGGCACCTTCGTCATCGCCAAGTCCGCGGCGGATTACGGCTGGTTCACCAACGCCACCATCCCCGGCAAGACCTGGACGGAGATGAAGACCACCTTCACCCTGCAGGATGAGGTGAACATCCGCTTCCAGAACTATGGCGACAACTGGAACAGCGTCGATTTCTACATTGACGACGTGACCGTTTCCGTCGCTGCTGCCGCCCCCGCTGAGGAGGCCGCCGAAATGGCCGTCACCACCTTCGACTTCGAAGGCGGCGTGCCTGCGGCGTTCATCCAGTCCGGCTCCGCGACCCCTGTGGAGGGCAACATCGCCCACGGCGGCAACTCCTCCCTGCAGGTGACGAACCGCTCCGGCAACAACTGGGACGCCACCGACCTGAACGCCGAGTCCCTGGGCATCGGCATGAACGTGCCCGCCAAGATCACCGCGTGGGTCTATGTGGACAGCGATGAAGAGGGCACCTTCGTCATCGCCAAGGCCGGCGGCGACTACGCCACCCTGGGCAAGGTCACCTGCCCCGGCAAGACCTGGACGGAGATCACCGCGGAGATCAACCTGGATCAGCCCGTGAACATCCGCTTCCAGAACCAGAGCGAGAACTGGAACAACGCCGAGTACTACATCGACGACGTGGTGGTCGAGGTCGGCCAGGCCCCTGAAGAGGTCGAGTCCACCGAGCCCCCGATCGACTACGTTTCCGACTTCTCCGCGGGTGAGGACGGCTGGTATGCCCGTTCCGCCGGCGGCGCCGCCATCTCCGTGGTGGACGAGGCCCTGTTCATCACCGGCCGTACCGCGACCTGGAACTCCCCCGGCCGTGACTTCGCGCTGGTGCCCGGCAAGACCTACAACATGTCCGTGCTGGTGAAGCAGGATCAGGTCGATTCCACCGGCTTCATCCTCTCCATCGCCCACACCCGCGACGAGGAGGAATCCTACGAGAACCTGGGCACCTGCACCGCCAAGAAGGGCGAGTGGACGATGATCCAGGCCACCTACGTCGCCGGCCGTTACGACAAGTACGTCCTGTACGTCGAGGGCGGCGCTGAGGATACCGAGTTCTACATCAAGGAGTTCACCTGCGCGGAGAAGTCCACCTCCTTCGGCAAGGCGGGCATCCCCTCCCTGAAGGAAGTCTATGCGGAGCAGTTTGACTTCGGCACTGCCGTCACCGGCAACGAAGTGCTGGACGAGGCCCGCATGAAGTTCTATGCCTCCCAGTTCTGCATCTTCACCCCCGGCAACGAGATGAAGCCCGACTACCTGCTGGATATGGCGGAGACCCGCAAGCAGGTGCGTGCGACCAAGGATCAGACCACCGTTTGCGTGAAGTTCGACACCTGCATCCCGCTGCTGGACTGGGCCAAGGCCACCGGCAACAAGGTGCACGGCCATACCCTGGTGTGGCGCTCCCAGACCCCCGCTGCCTTCTTCCACGAGGACTACGCCACCCATAAGCCCCTGGTCTCCCGCGAGGTCATGCTGGCCCGTATGGAGAGCTACATCAAGCAGGTGCTGACCTGGACGGCTGAAAACTACCCGGGCGTCATCGTCTCCTGGGACGTGGTGAACGAGGCTGCCGCCGACTCCGGCCGCAAGCTGTACGACTGCCAGTGGGTGCAGGTCGTGGGCGAGGATTACGTCAACCGCGCCTTTGAGTACGCCCGCAAGTACGCCGAGCCCGGCACGCTGCTGTTCTACAACGACTACAACAGCGAGATGACCCTCAAGAACCTGATGATCGGCGACATCCTGGACAGCCTGATCGCCGATGGCACCGTGGACGGCTACGGCTTCCAGTCCCACTACTCCACCACCTCCAACCTGACCAAGATCAAGAGCGCGTGGATCAACATCTCCGCCCGCAAGCTGCAGGACGGCACCCCGATCCTCCTGCGCGTCAGCGAGCTGGACGTGGGCATCGACGCCAACGACGAGAAGAACTGGGATCGCCAGGCCAACTTCTACGGCGAGCTGTTCAAGATCTACGCCCAGTACGCCGATCAGCTGATCGCCGTGCACACCTGGGGCACCGTGGATGACCTGAGCTGGCGCGCAGCGAACTACCCGCTGCTCTTCGACGCCAAGACCCAGCCCAAGCCCGCCTTCTGGACGCTGGTCGAGACCCCCGCGGCTGAGTAAACCGCACAAGCGACATGACAAAGGCCCGCTGCACCGCGATGGTGCAGCGGGCCTCATACTGTCCGAAACGCCCCTGGGCGCAGCGGATGAACGCAGTCAGCAACAGCAGCAGGCCATGACAGACGGATCGGCTTGCTGCTTTTTATGTGGGGTGGACTGCATAGAAGCGGGAAACTTGAATTTGCTGAATACGAGTACTTTGCGGCTTGGCGTGTAAAGCAACTCGCGCGTGCTCCCTCAGTCATTCGGCAGCGCCGAATGCCAGCATACGCCTCCGCTTCGCTCCGGAACCTTTGCCCGTTCCGGGCAACTCCCCACTGGGGAGCCGGTTCCTCCCGGAGGGAGCCTTTTGGCCGCCTTAAGCTGCAGCCTGCAAAGAAAAATACAGCGAGCATATCGCCAGCCCCCAGCGGCTGCAGTACAGCCCGCAAAGGAAATGTAGCGGCGAATTTGCAGAGGTTTGCTTCCGCGTTAGCGGAAATTCAGAGCAAACCTCTGCAACCCGAGCCGCCCGGCACCGCAGCCGCAAAGCGGACAACTCATAGGGAAAAGAGGGGGGACCGGGGGGAAAGCACCGCTATGCTTTCCCCCCGGCGGCTTTGCGCCGCCTTCGACGCGCGAAAGCGGCTCCCTGCGACAAAATGAGCCTGCCTTCCAAGAAAAGAGTCTCACATCCCCCAATTTATCACTTAACAAAAAGCAGCCTGTTTCAAATCCTTGCCCAAGTGCGCCGCATCAATACCCGCCGCTCATCTCGGTCAGGTCGGTGACCTCAGCGAGGGTGCCGGCGGCGTAGCGGGCCTCGGCCTCCTCCATGATCTTGGCGGTGGCGCTGACGCCGCAGCGGCTGGCGCCCACGGCGCGGGCGGACAGCACGGTATCCAGATCGCGGATGCCGCCGGAGCCCTTGACGCGGATGTGGGGGGAGACGGCAGCACGCATCAGCTTCAAATCGTCGATGGTGCAGCCCTTGGAGCCGTAGCCGGTGGAGGTCTTCACGAAGTCCGCGCCGGCGGCCTCGGCCAGCTGGCAGCAGGCGATCTTCTGCTCGTCGGTCAGGTAGCAGGTCTCCAGGATGACCTTGAGGATCGCGCCGCGCTCATGGGCCAGGTCGGCCAGGAGCTTGATCTCATTCTTCACATACAGGGTGTCACCGGCGATCATCTTGCCGATGTTGATGACCATGTCCAGCTCGGTGCAGCCCTCGTCCAGGGCCAGCTTTGCCTCGGCGACCTTGATGGCGGTCTCGTGGCTGCCGTGGGGGAAGCCAATGACCGTGCAGACCTTCACGTCGGAGCCCTTGAGCATTTCAGCCAGGATCGGCACATCGCAGGGGCGGGCGCAGACGGAGGCGCAGTCGTACTTCAGGGCCAGCTCGCAGCCCTTGCGGATGTCTTCTTCGGTCAGGAAAGGCTGCAGGGTGGAGTGGTCGAGCATCTTGGCGATGTCATGGGGGGTGATGGACATGGGAGTTCCTCCTTTTATGTAATTCGGAATTCGGAATGCGGAATTCGGAATTTGATTTGTGGACACCATCCGGTGTTGTTGTATTCGCCGTCTGTTGGTGAAATCCCTGCTTGACGGCCTGTATACGGCGTGTTATCATCACAAAAACGCGAGGAGGCGACAAGTATGGCTGAAACTTTTTTGACCCTGATGGCGGATTACTGCGAGGCGGATCAGCAGCGCATGTCCGTCTGGTATGACGCATTGCAGAATGCAGGCTTCACCGGCACCCAGACGCCGGGACTCAATCACCACATCAGCCTGGCGACCTTTCCTCTGGAGCAGGAGGCGGAGGCCATCGCGCTGACACGCGCCGTCGCGGTCCGGTTTGCGCCGGTGGATGTGGCCATCCGCCATGTGGGCGTGTTTCCCGGCGGCAAGGTGCTCTTCGCTGCGCCGGACATGTCGCCGGAGCTGGTCGCGCTGCAATCCGCCTGCGCCGACGGCCGTCCGCTGAACGGCTATGCCTGGACGCCCCACACCACCATGCTCATCGACGAGCCGGAGGTGATCGGCCGCGCGCTGCCCGTGCTGATGCAGCACTTCACGCCCCTGATGGCGAGGATCGACCGGCTGCACCTGTGCGCCTTCTGGCCCACGCGGGAAATTCTCACGATAGAACTGACCGGACGGGAATAATCTTCCATGCCGCTTCGTTATATCAGCAAAGGAGCTGATATGATGAAGCGGCTTTTACTGTGTCTGTTGCTGACGCTGATGGCTCTCCCGGCCCATGCGGAAACGGCAAATTACACCGGGTGCATCCGGGAGGACATGCCCCTGCTGACCGTCACGGTCACACAGGACGACAGCTATGACGAGGAGTCCTTCCGCCCGTACACGCTGACGGCGCACATCATCGCGGCGGACGGCAGCCTCACGCAGGAAATCGTCTGGCAGTCCAACGAAACGCCCAACCGGGAGCGCGCGGCGGCGTTAGTGCGCTTCGTCGACTACAACTTTGACGGGTACGCTGACCTGCAGCTGCTGACGGCGCAGGGGGCCAGCGAGGTCTTCTACTGCTTCGCCCTGTGGAACCCGGACGCAGGTCGCTTTGGCGACGTGATGACCCTGCGCGGCGAGCCGCTGCTGGTGGACAACCCCATTTTCATCCCGGAACGGCGCGAGATCCGCTCCGTCGTCCATGACGGCTGGCGCTACCGCACGTCCACGCTGCTTGCATGGCAGGACGACCGCACCATCGCCGAGCGGGTTGTCGCCGAGGTATACGATCCCGGCGTGAACGGCCTGATCGGTGAGCGCCTCACCATTGTCGACGGCGACAAGCGCCACATCCTGTGGGATCAGCAGTATACCGAGGACTGGTACTTCGGCTTAGGCGAGGGCGCTGACGAGCACCGTGACTTCGCTCTGTACCGCCTCACCCACGAGGGGCGCATGCCCTTCCCCCTGCAGGTCACCCACGAGGATTTCGTCTATCTGCGCAGCCTGGACAGCATCCATTCCACGCCCCTGGCACAAATCCCCCATGGCGAGACGGTGTATGTCCTGCTGACGGGCATCGGCCTGGACGGCGGCTGGGTGATGGTCTGGTACGAGACGCCTGCGACCAGCGGCGAGACACTCGGCCAGATCGGCTACGTGTGGCACAGCTTCCTGGGCGTATGGCCGCTGCGCGTCACCGGCACGGACTGGGTCTACATCCGCGAGGCCCCGGACAAACAGGCTTCCGCCATCACGGAGCTGGACGAAGGCACGCTCGTCTGGCCCTGCGGCGAGGCGGTGGACGGCTGGGTTCCCGTCAGCGTCAACGACGAGGACTGCGGCAGCCTCACCGGCTACATCTTGCACAACTTCCTTGCAGAAACAGAACAATAACCCGCCGCCCCACAAACCAAATTCCTAATTCATAATACCTAATTCATAATTCAAAAAGCGGCTCCCCCGTTCAACAACCGGGGAAGCCGCTTCGTTATTTGGTTCAGATCTCCAGCTGCACGCCGCTTTGCAGCAGCTCGGTGTAGCACATCAGGAAGGGTGCCAGGCCCTTGGCGTCGTTCTCGACGATGGGCTCGGAGATGTAGTATTCGTAGCTGCCGTCGCGGCGGCGGTTGTTCTCCGGGCCGAGGCCGGCCACCAGGCAGATGCCGCCCAGGTTCAGCTTGCCGTCGGTCTCGGACAGGTAGCGCTTGCAGATCGCGTGGAAGATCCTCGCGCCCACCTCCGCATAGGACGCGTCCAGCATACCCAACCGCGCGCCCTTGAGGTAGAAGTACGCCACCATCGCAGAGCCGCTGGTCTCGGGGTAATTGCCTTCGCGGCCGGGCTGGTTGGGCACCTGCCAGAGCATGTTGGCGTCCGAATCGATATAGGGCAGCAGGTTTTTCGCCAGTTCCTGCGCGATGGCGGTCATGTCCGCGCGGAAGGATGCGTCGTCGATCTCGGCGGTCACGTCGATGAGCGCGGCAGAGAACCAGCCCAGGCTGCGCAGCCAGGGATTCTTCGAGCAGCCCGTCTCCGGATCGGCCCAGAAGGCCGTCTTGCTCGCGTCATAGCCGTGGCGGTACAGGCCGGTTTCCGCGTCGTACATGCGCGCCCGGACGGTCTGGAACTGGCAGCGGATATCATCGATGTGCGCGCCGTTCTCCATTTCCATGGTGTAGCGGGCATAGAACACCTGGGCCATGTACAGGCCGTCCAGCCAGACCTGGTTGGGGTAGATGGCCTTGTGCCAGAAATTGCCCTCATGGGTGCGGGGCTGGCGCTGGATCTGCCCGTAGAGGGTATCGATGGCCTTGCGGTACTTCTCCTTCCCGCTCATGCGGTACACGTCGAAGAGCACACGGCCCTCGCAGATATTGTCCAAGTTATAATCTTCCTCCTTGAAGCCGCGGAGGCTGCCGTCCTCAAACACATAATGATCGAGGAAATGCTCGGCGAATTCATAATACCGCTTTTCGCCGGTGATGCGGTGCATATTCAGCAGGGCGATCATCATGCAGCCGTCGATATAGTTCCAGCCGTTGACCTTGCCCTCCTTGATCTTTTCGATATTCCACAGGGGCCGTTCGGGGGTGGATTCCGCCATCATGCGTTCCACATAGCGCTCGATGATGTTCATGACCGTATGCCTCCTTGTAAGTGCTACCATCAGTATACCGTTTCCCGACAGATTTTGCAAGCCCCGCACAGAAAAAGCGTCCCCGGAGAACCGGAGACGCATTCGGCATCGATCAGTGGGACTTGTGGAAGATGAGGCGCTCGTAGCGCTCCACATCGGCGTTGCGGGTCATGATTTCGAGCTCCTCATCGCCCATAACGGTGTTACGGCCGTTGGCGTACTGCTCGGCGACCATCTCGCGCACAGCTACAACCAGCGGATCGTTCTTGTCGATCACATGGTCGCCCTTGAGGCGGAAGTAGCCGTTCATCCAGTGGGCCACGCCGGCCAGGCCGGAGGTGGCGTCCACCGCCACCATCGCCGGGCGGTTAAGGATCTTTTCGGTATTGAAGATGTTGTAGATCTCCTCGTCTTTGAGCAGACCGTCGGCATGGATGCCGGCGCGGGTCACGTTGAAGTGACGGCCGACGAAGGGCTGACGGGGGCTGATCTCCAGGCCGATCTCGCGCTCCATGTAGTCCGCCATGTCGGTGATGGCGGAGAGATCCATGCCGTCGGTGGTGCCGCGCAGGCTGGCGTACTCGATGGCCATCGCCTCCAGGGGGCAGTTGCCGGTGCGCTCGCCGATGCCCAGAATGGAGCAGTTGATGGACGCGCAGCCGTACATCCAGGCCGTGCCCGCATTGGAAACGACCTTGTAGAAGTCGTTGTGGCCGTGCCACTCCAGCATTTCAGCGGGGACGTGCGCATAGTGGCGCAGGCCGTAGATAATGCCCGGCACACTGCGGGGGGTGGCGGCGCCATAGTAGGAAACGCCGTAGCCCATGGTGTCGCAGGCACGGATCTTGATGGGGATGCCCGCCTCCTCGGAAAGCTTCATCAGCTCCTCGGCAAAGGGGAGCACGAAGCCGTAGAAGTCCGCGCGGGTGATGTCCTCAAAGTGGCAGCGGGGCTTGATGCCGCGGTCCAGCGCCGCCTTGATCACGCCCAGGTACTTGTCGCGGGCCTTGGCGCGGGTCAGCTTCATCTTGTTGAAGATGTGGTAATCCGAGCAGGAAACGAGGATGCCGGTCTCCTGGATGCCTTCGTTCTTGACCAGCTCGAAGTCCTTTTCATTGGCGCGGATCCAGGTGGTGATCTCCGGGAACTTGAGGCCCAGATCCTGACAGGCATGCAGCGCGCGGCGATCCTTCTCGGTATAAACGAAGAACTCGGACTGGCGCACCAGGCCCTTGGGGCCGCCCAGGCGGTTCAGGAGCTTGAACAGATGCACGATCTGATCCACCGTGAAGGGGCTGACGGACTGCTGGCCGTCGCGGAAGGTGGTGTCCGTCATCCAGATCTCCTCGGGCATATCCGGAGGCACATGACGCATATTGAAGGCAATCTTCGGGATGGATTCATAATCGAACACCTCCCGGTACAGATTGGGCTTCTCCACATCCTGCAGGGTATACTGATAGCGGGCCTGCATGAGCAGATTCTGCTTTTCATCAAATTTCAGCATTCGTTGGGTACCTCCTTGTGTCGGTGATAAAGGGAGCGCGACGTCCGGCGGCTCTCTGCGGGTAATATGCGGCCGGGGCGGGCAATCCCTCAGTCAGCCCTACGGCTGACACAGTGTATCGACAAAGTGCTGAAGGCACTTTGTCGAGGCTTTGCACTCTCTCACTGGTCGAACGCCAAGTCGTTCTCCCGGCCGTTCGTTCGCGTAAGGAAGCTTTTCCTGACGGAAAAGCGCGAAAATCGCCGCACATGTCGCCGATTTTCGATTTAAAGTCGAAGGGCTTGCGAGCCCTCCGACACCTCCCAGGGTTTGTCGATGGTCTGAGTCAGCCTTACGGCTGACAGCTCCCTTTACACAAGGGAGCCGTTTGCGCGCTGTCTGACGTCTCAGGTTGGGGCGCTCCACGCGGAACCAGCTACAATCGAGGGCGCTCAGCTCAATCGCGAGCCGGGTCCAGCGGCACGCTGGTTACCAGGGCGCGTCGGTGAGTTCGCCGATGAATTCTTCGATGCGGTTGAGGCCCTCCATGCACTGCTCCTTGGCAACAGCGTAGGAGAGGCGGCAGAAGCCCTCTGCCTCGAAGGCGCTGCCGGGAACGACCGCCACATGCTTCTCCGCCAGCAGCAGCTCGGCGAAGGTCTTGCTGTTCTCAATGATGCGGCCGTGGTAGCTCTTGCCCAGGATGCGCTGGACGTTCATCATGATATAGAACGCGCCCTGGGGCTTGCGGCAGCTCAGGCCCGGGATCTGGTTGATCTTCTCCACCATGGCGTCGCGGCGCTCCTGGAACTGAGCCACCATGGGCGCGATCGCCTCATCCCCGCCCTCCAGGGCCTTCATGGCCGCATACTGGGCCATGGCATTGGGGTTGGAGGTGGCATGGGACTGGAAGCTGGCCATGGCCTTGATCTCCTGCAGGGGGCCGGCCACATAGCCGATGCGCCAGCCGGTCATCGCATAGGCCTTCGAAAGGCCGTTGACCACGAAGGTCTGGTTCTTGATCGTTTCGCCGATGTTGGCGATGGAGAAATGCTTCTCGCCATCGTAGATCAGCTTCTCGTAGATCTCGTCGCTGACCACATAGAAGGGGTGGCTCACCGCCAGGTCGGCCACGAACTGCAGCTTCTCGCGGGGCCAGATGCTGCCGTTGGGGTTGGAGGGGCTGGTGATGATCATCGCCTTGGTGCGGCGGGTGACGCGGGAGGCGATATCCTTCTTGTGGGGGATGAAGTTGGTGCTTTCATCGGTGGGGATGAACACCGGCACGCCGCCGGCCATGCGCACCATCTCCGGGTAGGAGACCCAGCAGGGCGTGGGGATCAGCACCTCGTCGCCGGGATCGAGGATGGCCTGGAACACATTGTACAGGCTGTGCTTGGCGCCGGAGGATACCACGATGTCCTGGGGCTTGTAATACAGGTCGTTGTCGCGCTCGAGCTTGTCGCAGATGGCCTTGCGCAGCTCAAAGGTGCCGGAGGCGGGGGTATAGCGGGTCTTGCCCAGATCAAGCGCTTCCTTCGCCGCATCGATGATGTACTGGGGCGTGGGGAAATCCGGCTCGCCAGCGCCGAAGCCGATCACGTCCACACCGCGGGCCTTCATTTCCTTGGCGCGCGCGTCGATGGCCAGCGTCGGGGAGGGAGAAATGCTCTGACAGCGATGAGAAACGGTAAGTGCCATAATCGGATGCCTCCTGCAATTCTTCTTTATGTCCTCTGCATATCCGTCGGCACGGGGGCAATCGCCTTCATCCGGCAGGTGCAGGTTTTTGCGGTAACAGTCTCTATTATATTCCTCCCCTTCCGGCAAATCAATAGAAAATGCAGAAAAAATGCATCAGAAACACATGAATCCTGCAAAAATCCCCCGGAGCATTCCGGCATAAACCGTTTTCTCCGGGGGGTGATATGAATTTCTGATCGGATTATCCGTCATTTTTGCCCGGTCGGCAATCAGTCCGCCAGCTCCTGGGATTCCTCAGAGGCGATCGTTTCGCCTTCGACCTCCGCCGCGCCGCCGGGATGGGCCACCGCATAGGCGTCGTAGAAACACACCAGCGCCGCCTGGAGATAGATCGTCAGCAGCAGGCTGCCCAGCATTTCAAAGGTGGAGCCGATCACCGCGCCGAAGAGCCCGGCAACAAAGCCCGACAGCAGCGCGATCAGCAGCATCCAGCCCAGGAAGGAGAACTCAAGCATGAACAGCTCCAGCTTGCGCCTGCGCATGGCCCTGTAGCTGACGCGGATGCACTCATTGGGGCTGCGCTGCGGCTCGTCCGCCAGGGCGATGGGGGCCAGCCAGTAATGGAACATCGCCCGGAAGCCCAGGATCATCATCAGGAACATGCCCGCATACTCCAGCGGCAGGGCAAGCAGCGGCGGCAGGAAGGCCGCGCCCAGCATCAGCACCGAGCCCGGCAGCATCCACACATACACGCGCAGCAGCATCCACAGCGTCGTCACCAGGGCCTTGGGGCTGTAGCGCAGGTAGCTCAAAGAAGCAGAGAGCTTCACCTCCCGCTTGCGCGCCGCATCCAGCAGCGTGCGGTTGAGCAGCACCATCAGGGCCGGGGTCAGCAGGAACTTGATCGCCGTCAGGGTCAGGAAGATGGCGCCCTTCTCCTGTGCAAAGAGGCGGATGCCCTCGCTGTATTCCACCATGATCGCGTCCATCTGGCTCTGCAGCTCTTCCAGCGAAGCCTCCGTCTCCTGCTCCGCCATCAGATCCGTCATCTTGCTGACCGCACCCTTGACGTACTCGTCCGGCATTGCGCCGGTGAGCTGGATGCCCACCATATTGATCAGCTGCGGCAGGGTCACGAGCATCGCCACTACCACCAGCACGCTCATCAGCGGGCGGATCAGCGTCATCGCCCTGCGGCGGAATATATAGCTGGGAATCACTTTCACTTTTCCTTACATCCTTTCTGTTTCGGGCGCGGCAGTCTCCCCTGCCAGCATACCCAACACGGCGTAGAACATCGGCGTCACCAGGCAGATGCTGAAGGTGAACATCCCCTGCGCCAGATAGCAGACCACCGCCAACAGCAGGGGCAGCACCGCCGGGCGCCTGTCTGCCCGGGCAAAGCCCCAGCCCGCCGCGCCGAAGGTCAGCAGCAGGAACATCAGCATCGCCGGCAGGCCGCTGTTGCTCAGCACCGCCAGCACCATGTTGTGCGGGTTGTCAAAGCGCTGCACGAGGCTCTGGCCGGTACGCCAGAGATGATCGTCCATCGCATAGAGGAAGGTATCCGGGCCCGTCCCCCACAGGAGATTCTCCCGGCTCATCTCCAGCGTCAGCCGCCATACGCCGATGCGCTCGGAGCCAAAGGCGTCCTGTCCCCGCCCGTGCAGCAGCTCCTGCAGCTCCCACAGACCGCTGCCCGCCGGCATGGGCAGGAAATATGCCGCCAGCACCGCAGCGATCAGCAGCGCCGCGCCGATCAGGGCCACCCAGCGCTTTTGCAGCGCCCGGCCGGGATGCACCGCTGCCAGCGCCCCCAGGCCGATCAGCACCAATCCCAGCGCCGCCGGGAGCAGCTTCCGCCACCCGAAGCCATGGGGGAAGAGCAGCTCCTCCGTGCCATCCAGCCACGGCAGCGCCAGCAGCAGCCGCACGCTCAGCATCAGCAGCGAACCGCCGAGGATCAGCAGCACCCGGCCCCGGCTGCGGGGGATGCGCAGGGCGATCAGCACCAGCAGGAACAGCAGCCCCGCCAGCATGATCAGCCCGCACTGCACCTCCATGCACAGGAGCAGCAGAACGCCCGCCACCCCGGAGAGGAGCCAGCCCCAGGCGGGGCGCTTCATCACCGCGAAGCCGCCCAGGCACAGGGGGATGGCCAGGGCCGCATAGCCCACCACCATGTCGATGTTGCCGATGGGGCCCTGAAATTCATAGTTCGTGTGGATGCTCGTCCCCACGGGGAAGAGCTCCAGCACATTGATATCCGCATACTGCAGCGCAACGATCCCGGCATAGGCCACCAGGCCCCAGGCCGCCGCGTCGACGAGGTGCCGCACCCGCACCCGCGTCAGGCTCATCGCCAGGAAGATCAGGCCGTAGCAACCCTGGGTGATCAGGCCCTCGTAGCGCTTTGCGCCGTAGAAGACCGCCAGCTGTCCGGCTTCGTTGTTGTAATCCGCCCAGGAGCCAAGGAAGGCCGAGAGCGTCACCAGGGCAAAATAGGCCAGCGCCGCGCCGTGCAGCCAGCTCAGCCGCACCGAGCCCTTCAGCTCCCGCTGCCGGGTCAGGACGGACAGCATATGCACGCAGGCCGCCGCCGTCACGCCGGTGAGGATCAGCATCCCCATCCATTTGGAGTGGGTGATGCGGGAATAGCTGCCATCCTGCCACAGGGGGAACAGCGCCAGCCACATCATGCCCAGCACCGTGGTGACCCATTGGGGCCAGTCCGCCCGTCGTTCTGTCATCGTCATTGGCTGCGCCTCCCTTCCTGTGGATACGATAGCATATTTGCGCCGCACTTGCAAGCGGAAACCGCAGCCGGCTTTATATCATAGCCCGGTTTCATGAATGGGGCATGAACATATGCGGCCCGGCAGCAGCTGACAGCTGCGCAAACAGGAAGTCAGCAGGGGTGATAAAAGAAAGGATTTATCCTTCGCTTTACGCAGGCCTGCCAAGGCTTGCGATTTCGGTGCTTCTTTGGATGAAATGGTAGCGGGAAACTTGAATTTAACGCGCCAAAAGGCTCTCCATCCGGGGAATTCGTTCGAGGAAGCGTGAGCTTCCTTCCTTTATAAAGCCTCCCTCCTCGAGGCGCGACGCGTTAAGAAAACATGCCAGTGGCATGTTTTTAGCCAAAGCGGGGAGCAATCTATGATTGCGACCGGGACAGGTGGCATCGCGCTGGCGCGATGACGGAAGGAGTTCTGTCAGCGTCAGCTGACTGAGAGGGCTGTTGCCGCAGGACATGCCAACAGCATAGAGGCGCGTCCGAGGACGCCCCGAACCCTCTCACCCGCTCGCGCGGGAGCTCTCCCAAAGGGAGAGCCTTTGGGTATGGTAAATTCCAGCCTTATTGGCACTTGTCAGATCTTTTGCAGGTTATCTTTTGAGTCGCTTGCACATTCTCCCTCAGTCTCCACGCAAGCGCGGAGCCAGCATACGCCTCCGCTTCGCTCCGGAACCTTTGCCCGTTCCAGGCAACTCCCCACCGGGGAGCCGGTTCCTCCCGGAGGGAGCCTTTTGGCTGCTTTAAACCGCAGCCTGTAAAGGAAAGTACAGCGAGCATATCGCCAGCCCCCAGCGGCTGCAGTACAGCCCGCAAAGGAAATGTAGCGGCGAATTTGCAGAGGTTTGCTTCCGCGTAAGCGGAAATTCAGAGCAAACCTCTGCAACCCGAGCCGCCCTGCACCGCAGCCGCAAAGCGGACGACTAAAGGGAAAAGAGGGGGGACCGGGGGGAAAGCACCATTTTGCTTTCCCCCCGGCGGCTTTGCGCCGCTTTCGACGCGCGAAAGCGGCTTCCTGCGGCAAAACGAACCTGCCTTACAGTAAAAGAAAACTCACAAACCCCAATTTGCAGAACAGTTTGTTGGGCCGCAAAAACAACCAGGCATCTGGCAAAGCGCTGGATGCCTGGTTGCTTTTGTTGTCAGATAAAATGATTTCTGTAAGAAGCCGCCCTCATCAGCGTCCTCTTTTGTATTTACTGGGCATCGACAGGGCCGCGCGGCCGGAGCCGGTCAGGGTCAGCGCCGGGGCTGCCGCCGGGACGTAGAGGCTCTCGCCCTTCACAAGCTTGCGCTTGCCGCCCTGCCAGCACAGCGTCAGGTCACCCTCCAGCACGGTCAGCAGGCCGAAGTGGTTGATGGCGGGCACGGCCTGCTCACCGCCGACGTTGATCAGGTCGAGGGTAAAGTAGGTCTCGTCCAGCACGCGGGCGATGGGGGCGTCCGGCGCGGGGATGGGGTCGAGGGTGAAGTCCAGGTCGGTCACGTCGAGGGCCTTGTCGATGTGCAGCTCGCGGCGGTTGCCGTTCTTGTCCACGCGATCCCAGTCATAGAAGCGGTAGGTCACGTCGGAGGACTGCTGGATCTCGTAGAGCATGATGCCCGCGCCGATGGCGTGCACGCAGCCCGCCGGGATGAAGCACACGTCGCCGGGCTTCACGTCCACCTTGCGCAGCAGGGGTTCAACGGCCGATCCGGCCTCGCAGGCAGTGCGCAGCTCCGCCAGGCCGGTGCCGGCCTTGATGCCGTAGACCAGCTGGCTGCCCTCGGGGGCGTCCAGGATCAGCCAGGCCTCGGTCTTGCCCAGCTTGCCGTTTTCGTTGGCGCCGGCGTAGGTATCATCCGGGTGCACCTGCACGGAGAGGCTTTCCGCCGCGTCGATGAACTTCAAAAGCAGCGGGAAGGTCTCCCCGGCGTACTTGCCCGCAAAGCGTGCGCCGTACTTCGCGATCAGCTCGGGCAGCTTCACGCCCGCATCATCGACGGATTCCAGCCCGGAGATGCAGCTGACTTCGAGGCTCTCGCCGGTGGGCACCTCGGCGATGGGCTTGCCGTAGACCGTGCGCAGCTTCTCGCCGCCCCAGGGGGTCAGCTTGCCGCCGCGGAAGGCGGGGTGCATCGTCAGGGGCAGCAGGGGCGTTTCCTCCGACAGGGGCAGCTCATAGCAGTAGAAGGGCAGCTCCCGGTGGAAGAAGGTCACCTCGCCCGCCTTGCGCATACCGATGCGGCCGTAGAGCTTCTGCGCGGCGGCATTCTCGCAGTAGGTGTCGATGCGCAGGGCGTCGCAGCCCTGGGCCCGCAGGATATCGCCCACGGCAGCCACAGCCTGAGCCCCCAGGCCCTTTCCCTGCTGATCCGGCGCGATGGCCAGGCGGTGGAAGGCGCCGGGCTTCACGCCGAAGAGCCAGTTGACGGAGGCGTACTCCGGGTCAAAATGCTGATCGATGGTCACGGCGCACAGAAGCCGATCCGCTTCCCTGGCAACATAGAGCGTGCCAGCCTCCAGGCTCTCCCGCAGGAAGGCCTCGTTGGGGTATTCGCCCCAGCGCCACTGGTCGATCCCGGCGGACTGCATGGCCCCGCACACGGACTGGTAGAGGCTGCACACCGCAGCGAAATCAGCGTTTACCGCTTTGATCAGGTTCATTATCTATATCCTCCTTTGTCATCAGAGATGGAACACGAATTGATCCTCGTTCCGGCGGAAGACCCACCAGCCAAGCGCCAGGGGAACGAGGGCACAGAGCAGGCACATCCCCCACTGGGCAATATCCGGCGCTGCGCCCTCGATGGTGATGGTGCGCAGGCAAGTGATGAACTGGTACATGGGGTTCAGCCGGAAAACAGGCTGCCAGGCCGCCGGGATGATCGAAATGGGGTAGAAGATGGGCGTGGCGTATGTCCACAGCAGGCTCACCACGCTCCACAGGAACCGGGTGTCCCGGAAGAACACGTTCAGCGTGCACAGGATGAGGGCCATACCCAGCGCAAAGAGGAAGGTCAGGGCCATCACCAGGGGGGCCAGGAGCAGCGCAGGACTCACCGGCGCGCCGGAGAGGAGCATCACCAGCAGCAACGGCACGAAGGCGATCAGCAGATTGATCAGCGAGGACAGGCTGCGGCTGAGGGGGTAGATCATCTTCGGCATGGCCACCTTGGTGATCAGCGGGCCGTTGAGGACGATGGAGTCCATGCCCAGGGTGACGCACTCGTTGAAGAAGTTGAACAGGATGATGCCCGAGAGCAGATACACCGGGAAATGGCTGATCTCCGAATGAAAGAGGGTCGAAAACACGACGTACTGCACGGCCATCGTCAGCAGCGGATTGAGGAAGGACCACAATACGCCCAGCACGCTTTGCCGGTACTTGGTGCTGAAGTTGCGCTTCACCAGCTGCTCCAGGAGGAAGCCATAGCGGAGGATGGATCGTTTCTTCATCAGGCGTCCTCCTTTCCGTTCATGTTGATGGTCATGCGGCCGTCCCGGGTGAACAGGGAGCTGTAGTAGCGCTCCTGCGGACGCTCGCCCCAGACAGCGCGGAAGCGGGCCAGGTCATTTTCCGGCGCAGGGCCAGTCAGGCAGGGCAGCGGCCCCCGGCAGACCATCCGGGCATGGGGGGTGTACACGTTGACCAGCCCGGCGCGCAGGCATTTGAGGCCCAGATCCGCGCCCCGCAGGTCGCTGTCATAAGGCGCAGCAGCATTGCCTTCCCCACTGGGGAAGGTGGATTCGGACGAAGTCCGAAGCCGGATGAGGTCTTCCCGCGCGACGCCGAAGCCGCCCAGCGCCAGGAAGGTCTCCCGGCGGATCAGCACCAATGCCGAGGACACGCCCGTCACATTGCGCACCAGCCGGTCGGTGATCATATAGGGCCGCCCGTAGAGCCATTGCCCTGCGTGGTGGCTGACCGCGCCGCCGGGGACGTCCACAGCATAGCCGGCATGGCGGTAGAAGCGCTTCTGATCCAGGATGGCGCTGCCCACGCAGCCCACGTCGGGGCGCTGGGCGTACATGAGCATCTCCGTCAGCCAGTCGCCTTTTTCGATGGGCTTCATGCCCGCGCGAAGGAAGAGCAGGAAATCGCCCTTTGCCTGCCGGGCCGCGTCATTCAATCGGGAGGCGTCGTTCACGCGGATGACCTCGCCGGGCAGCTGGGGCAGCTTCCCCTCGCCCAGCACGATGGCCGTGACGGCAGGGGCGCCCTCCGCCGCATAGCGGATGCGCACCCGCAGGGCCTCCATGCCGACCTGCGCCGGGATGCCCCGGCGGTGCAGCTGATCCCCCACGGCTCTGCAGGCGGCCTCCACGCATTTTGCCGCCTTTTGGTGGCTGAAGGAGGTATCCAGCATCCGCCAGTGATACAGGATGCGCGGGATGTGGGTGATCTTCTCCGCCAGCTCCGTGGCCCGCAGCGCCAGATCGTGATCCTGGGAGCCGTCGCATTCGCTGCGCAGGAGGCGGCCGTCCCGGCGGATGACCTTCTCCGCCAGCGGGCGCGTCATGGCGGTAATGTGGCAGATGTAATTGCCCGCCCGCAGGCTGTCCGGGGCGAAATCCGGCTTCAGGTGCGGGTCGAAGAAGCGCGTGCCGTCGGCATTCACCTTGTCTTCGTCGGTGTAGATGAAATCCGCGCCGTCCTCTGCCGCTTCCAGGATGCAGCGCACTGCGTCCGGGGCCAGGAGGTCGTCATGGTCGCACAGGGCGATAACGTCCCCCGAAGCCATGGCATAGGCCGCATTGGTGTTGCCGGAGATACCGCCGTTCTCCGTGCCCAGCTTCACGCGGAAGCGGGCGTCCCGTTCCGGGAGGGCAGCCAGCGCCGCGCGGGTGGCAGCGTCCGTGCTGGCGCCGTCGTAAAAGCAGGCCTCCCACCGGGGGCAGGACTGGGCCAGGAGGGAATCCGCCAGCGCCGTCAGCAGATCGGGCCGGGTGTTCCAGGTCGGGATCAGGAAGGAGAGCGTCTTCTCCGTCCGGAAGGGCGTCGGGTCGGGCCGCTCATGGATGCGGAGCCAGGCCTGATAGGCGTCCTCCTCCGCCTGACGGGCAGCCGTCTCGCTGCGCAGCACGTCCCGGTGGATCAGCGTCATCCACCGCGTATAAACCAGACCGGGGATGCAGCCCACGCCGTCGTGGCGCACCCGACGGACGAAGCTCCGCGCGGAAGACAGGATCGACATGGCAGCACCCCCTTTCTGGGAATTCGGAATGCGGAATTCGGAATGCGGAATTTGATTGGCGTTACGGCCTTCATTATAGCACGATTGCCCTCGGGACGCAATGCGGAGCGTCCGGCGGTGCCGGGAAGCACTGCGATACCGCTTGACCATTTTCCGCCGCATATGTACAATAGCAGTATCAACCGACCGAGCACAATGAAACGGAGGGATCCCCATGAAGGTTCTTCTTCTCAACGGCAGCCCGCGCATGAACGGCAACACCGCCCTGGCCCTGCAGGAAATGGCGAATATCTTTGCCGAAAACGGTGTGGAAACGGAGATCATCCAGGTGGGCAACCAGGCCATCCGCGGCTGCGTCGCCTGCGGCTCCTGCCGGAAGCTGGGCAAGTGCGTCTTTGACGACCTGGTGAACGAGACGGCGGAGAAGTTCGCCCAGGCCGACGGCGTCGTAGCCGCCAGCCCCGTGTACTATGCCTCCGCCAATGCGACGCTGGTGGCTTATCTGCAGCGCATGTTCTACTCCACCCGCTTCCCCAAAACGATGAAGGTGGGCGCGTCGGTCGCCATCGCCCGGCGCGGCGGGTGCTCTTCCACCTTTGACGAGCTGAACAAGTTCTTCACCATTTCCGGTATGCCCGTGGCCTCCAGCCAGTACTGGAACAGCGTCCACGGCGGCGCGCCCGGCGAGGCAGCCCAGGACGCCGAGGGAATGCAGACCATGCGTACCCTGGCGCGGAACATGGTTTTCCTGATGAAGTCCATCCAGCTGGGCAAGGAAGCCTTCGGCCTGCCCGAGCGCGAGCCCGGCATGTGGACCAATTTCATCCGCTGATGGAGAGCAACATGATCAAAGCGCTTTTCTTCGACCTGGACGGCACGCTCCTGACCAGCGGCAAAACCATTGCACCCTCCGCCCGGGAGGCCATCCTTGCCTGCCGGGAAAAAGGCGTGCGGGTGTACATCGCCACCGGCCGCTCCCCCCGGCTGGACATGACCCTGGGCTTCACCCCGGAGGAGCTGGCCCTCTTTGACGGCGGCGTGTACTCCAACGGCGCGTGCGTGGTGATGGACGGCATCGCCCGCTGGGCGCACATCGCCCCGGAGGCCGTGGCGGAATGCGTCCGCCTGGTCAAGCGGCACGGCGCGCATATCTCCCTGCACATGGACAATGGCTGCCATGCCTTCAACTTCACCCTGCCAGAAAGTGTGTGGGGCCCCTGGGGCGTGACGGAGGGCAATGTGATCCCCCTGGACGAATACGCCATGGCCCGCACGGTGAAGATGCTGATCTTCCACGAGCATCTGGTGGATTCGGTCACCCTGCTGCCGGAGGAGCTCCTCGGCGAACTGCAATCCGCCGTGGGCGACCGGGTCAGCCTGTACCTGACCGACGGCGGCTGCACCATTCAGGCAGCCGCAAAGCAGGTCAGCAAGCTCACGGGCGTAGAGAAGCTCCGCACCGCCGCAGGCCTTGCGGAGGACGAGATCGCCGTATTCGGCGACGACCTGAACGATCTGCCCATGATCACCCGCTACCCCCACAGCGTCGCCATGGGCAACGCCGTGCCGGAGGTGCTGGCCGCCGCCCGGCATACGACCCGCTCCAACGATGAAGATGGCATCGCCCACGCCCTGTCCCGTCTGCCCGGACTCCTGTGAGCCCGGCAGCCGCGATGATGTTCATATTTCAGAAGTGCATTCAGGATTTAGCATTGAATCCCCTGCCTCCCTCATGCTATGATAAGAGCACAGATCATTTTCGCATCCGTTCGCAGGGAGGGCCTGACATGAATGAACATCCGCATTCCGCAGAAAGCGGCGTCTGTCTGACGGTCATCAGCGCGATGGCGCTGCCCGCCGGAAATCCGCGCGATGCAGACACGCTGCTGCTTCGGTTCAAATTGGAAAACCCAGCCGGGCATTCGCGGCTCCTGACAATCATCGCGGACGCATCGGACGCACGGGGCTCCTTCGTTGCCTCTGCCGCCTGCAGCCTGCCCCTCGGCCATCACGGCACGGCGGAAGCCCAGCTTCGTCTGGAGGCCCCGCCCGCCTGCACCATCCTTATGAGCGTACGCGAAAACGGACACATCCTGCACACCGAACAGATCCGCACACCTGTCATTCCGTTCAAACCTCAGAAGGAGGAATCTCTATGATGAAGCGACTGTTTTCCCTGCTGCTGGCGGCCCTGCTGCTGACCGGCGCCCTGCCCGCCCTGGCGGAAGAGACCTGGGTGCCCCGGGAGGCCCCCGTCATCCGCAACGCCATGTCCGAGGAGGAAAAGCGCGCCGCAGAGGAAGCCATCCTGGCGGAGGGCACCTTTCTGTTCGCCGACAAGGTCAACAAGGGCTGGTATCCCTCTGACATCTCCTGGCTCACCAGCGCCCAGCCCGAGGACGCCGTTGCCCTGGTATGGGCCTGCGACGACGTGACCCACGGCGGCTGGGGCGTGCTGGGCCTGAATGTTGGCGGCAAGCAGAAGGACATCGCCGCCGTATCCGACCAGCCCGACAAGGAGCGCCTGATGGTCTTTTCCGTTCAGGAGCTGATGGACATGGCCAAGATCAGCGACCCGGCCAAATTCACCAAGTTCCAGCTGGGTGCATGGAACGGCGGCCGCATCGCCGGGTTGTACTTCCTGCCTGCTGAGGTCGCCGCGCAGCTGAACGCCCATCTGGAGGCTGCCGCTGCCTCCGAAGCCATCATCCACACCTATGACGGCGAGCTCTCCAACGAGAACGCCATTCCCGCCGCACAGAAGGTCTACGACTATCTGCAGGAGACCTGGGGCGAATACTGCCTCACCGGCCAGATGGAATCCACCTGGATGTCCTCCCCGGACTACGAGGTGAACTTCATCGAAAAGCACACCGGCGAGCTGCCCGCCATCCGCGGCCTGGACTTCATGCACAACGACTTCCAGGGTGTGGTGAACCGCTCCATCGCCTGGTGGAACAAGGGCGGCATCCCCCACATCTGCTGGCACACCGGCAGCGACTTTGCCTCCGGCTACAACGAGAGCAAGAGCCACAACCTGGACTGGGAGAACGCCTTCACCCCCGGCACCGACGCCTACAACGAGCTCCTGGCGGATATGGACCGGGCCGTGCCCTACCTGCAGCAGCTGGAGGATGCGGGCGTGCCGGTGCTCTGGCGCCCCTTCCACGAGTTGGACGGCGGCTGGTTCTGGTGGTCCAAGGGCGGCAGCGAGGGCTTCGTCAAGCTCTGGCAGCTGATGTACAGCCGCTACACCGATTACTGGGGCCTGGATAACCTGATCTGGCTGCTGGGCTACTCCGGCAACGGCGGCAACATGGCCGCCTGGTACCCCGGCGACGAATACGTTGATCTCATCGGCGCGGACAGCTACACTCCCGGCGCCAACGGCCGCCTCTACGCCGAGGTCGAGACCATCGCGCCCCAGGGGATGCCCATCGTTTTCCACGAGTGCGGCACCATCCCCACCGAGCAGCAGATGAAAACTGCCGACGCCCCTTGGCTGATGTTCATGGTCTGGCACACGGACTACATCACCGACGGCAAGTCGAACACCCCCGCCTCCCTGAAGAAGATCTACCAGAGCGACTACTTCATCACCCTGGATGAACTGCCTGCGTGGAACTGATATGCCGGGCCGGACTTTCACAGTCCGGCCCCCAGACTGTCAACAAACCCAGGGAGGCGTCGGAGGGCTCGCAAGCCCTTCGACTTAAGATCGAAAATCGGCGACATGCGCGGCGATTTTCGAGCTTTTCCGTCAGGAAAAGCTTCCTTACGCGGAGGAACGGCCGGGAGCGTAGCGACCAGTGACGGAGCGCAGCTCTCTCGAAAAAGTGCCTAAAGCACTTTTTCGACACGCAGCGGGCCGGACTTTCACGGTCCGGCCCCTTTTCCTGCCAGTTGTTACAATGCGCACATTGACAAGATCCTTTCTCATAGAGTATCATGAAGACAGACAAGGAGGGATCGAATGTGAAGAAGCTTCTTACGCTCCTCATGGCTGCGCTGATGCTGTGCGCCCCTGCGCTGGCAGAGTCCGGGGCTGAGATGCTCGCGCCCTTTGCGCTCGCCACGCCCCCCGGCGTGACCGTGCAGGTCAACGACGCGAGCCTGACCTACGTCGCCGAAAACGGCAGCACCCGGGTGGTGGCGATGGTCATCGACCGCGTGCCCGATCCGGAGGGCGACCATGCCGCGGCCCTGATGACCCTGATGGCACAGTTCGCCCCGGACGCTGAGGTCGGCGAAGCGCTGCTGCTGACGCCCGGCTTCTACGGTCTGAGCGCCGTGACCCCCGCCGCCCTGGAGGGCGCCTCCGGCGAGATGGTGGAGCAGCTCACCGTGATGGTGCTGCGGCAGACCGCCCTGGAGGGCCAGCTGCTGATCCTCTCCGGCTACGACCTGAGCGGCGACGCCGCTGCCGTGCAGGCCCTGATCGATCTGCTGCTCAATGCCGTCACCGTCAACGACGCACCCATCCTGCCCCTGCCGGCACTCCCCGGAGCCCAGGGCTGATCCGTCTTGACCCTTTTCAGCGGTCTGTGCTATGATAAGCGCAGACCGTTTTCGTTTTACACACATCATGATTAAGGAGGCTTTTATCATGGCTCTGATGCACGTAAACTTCTTCTCCCGCGCCCTGGGCGTGGCGTCCTCTGTCGAGGTCATCCTGCCCGAAAGCGATCAGGGCATCGGTGTGACCGCTTCCGGCGATGCGTCCAGCAAGCCTGCGCTGCCCAAGGTGCTCTACCTCCTGCACGGCTATTCGGACGACCACACCATCTGGCAGCGCCGCACCAGCGTGGAGCGCTACGCCGCCCGGCACAACCTGGCCGTGGTCATGCCCGCGGTCAATCACTCCTTCTACTGCAACGAGGTGTACGGCGAGCGCTACTGGGACTATGTGGCCGAGGAGCTGCCCCGGCAGATGCAGCACTTCTTCCGCCTATCCGACAAGCCGGAGGATACCTTCGTGGCGGGGCTTTCCATGGGCGGCTACGGCGCGATGAAGCTGGCGCTGAACTTCCCCGAACGCTTTGGCGCGGCGGCGAGCTTCTCCGGCGCGGCGGACATCGTTGCCATGTCGGCCCGCAGGAAGGATGACTGGAACCGCGTCTTCGGCCGCCGGAAGGTCGAGGGCACCGACTGCGACCTGTTCCATCTGATGAAGAAGAACGGCGCTGCCCCCTGCAAGCCCCGCCTGTACGTCTCCTGCGGCACGGCGGATTTCCTCTTCGGGCAGCACCAGAAGTTCGTCCCCGCGCTGAGGGAGAACGGCTGGGACGTGACCAGCTACGAGGAGGAGGGCGCGGTGCACGAGTGGGGCTTCTGGGACAGGGAGATCGCCAAGTTCATCGACTGGGCCCTTTCTCCCGCCCCTGCACAGGAGGAATGACCGTGGACATGCTTCCCTTTTTCCGGGAGGAGGATCTCTTTCCCCGGGAGTTCACCCATATGACGGAGCGCCCCTGGGGGATCCTCTTTCACAACGAGGCAAACCGGGACTCCTATGACAGCAACCACGCGCTGATCTTCCGCGATCGGGTCGGCGACCTGCCTGCCGTTCTTTCGGAGATCGCGGATTTCTACCTTTCCCGGGGCCTGTATCCGATCATCTACCAGTCCATCCTGGACAGCGGCTGGTTCGGGGAGATCGCCCCGGCTTTGGAGGCTGCAGGCTTCCGCAGCTGGCCGGAGGAGCAGACCTGGATGGTGCTGACCGGGACGGACAGTATCCAGCCCAACCCGGCGATCACCGTCCGGCAGGAAAATTTCTGGCAGGACGCCTTTGCGGAAGGGATTTTCGACGCCGCCGGCGAATCATGGGAATCC
This sequence comes from Clostridia bacterium, assembly GCA_017399225.1. Next base: position 47,314 of record JAFQEB010000025.1, read on the forward strand.
CCCGTTGTCAGGCGGCAGCTGCAAAACCCCGGCACGCGCTTCTTCTGCGCCTGGGAAAACGGCCGGCCCATCGGCATGATCTACGGTCATGTGAATGATGAAGGCATTTGCCGGATCGACTACCTGCTGGTGGCCCCTGCTCATCGGGGCAAGGGCGTCGGCAGAGCACTGACCCATGCCTTCGTGCAGCACGTCCGCCAGGCCGGAATCCCCTGCGCCCTGTGGCCTGACGGCGATACGCCCCGGCGCATCTACCAGGACGCAGGCTTCCGCTATGTGGAAACACGCCTGGCAGGCCGCGCCAGCTGGCGGGGGTGACGGCATCTCTCCCGACCCAGTGAAAGGATGAGCGGATGAAAGAGCACAAGGCGATGTATCTGGCAGAAGCAAACGGACGGATCAGGGGCGTGTTTTCCACCCGGGAGGCCGCGGAGGCGACCCGCGAAGACAGCATCCGGGAGATCATGCCCGTGCAGCTGGACGGCTCCCCTGACTACAGCGGCTGGGTCGCCCTGGCCGAGGGCGAATGGACGAGCGTCTCCATGACTGCCCGGGGCGTGCAGTCCGAAACAGCGCGGTTGGGGCCCGTGTGGGGCGTGAATGTGCAAAGCGCCGTGGCTGGGCTCTTCGGGCCTGGCTTTGACCGGCGGAACGTTGAGCTGACGCGGCTGCTGGTCATCCGCGTCGGCCGGAACTACGGGGCCTGTCCCCCGCCGGATCTGAAGCTGGACGATCTGCTGGGCAGCATCCCCTGGCACATTGAAAACGCCCGAGGGCTCCCGGAGGAGATCCGCCGGGGCGACTACATCAGCGCCCGGCAAAAGCGCATCGCCGAGCAGCGCCTGCGGCAGCAAAAGGCCGACAGCCCTCAGCTGGCCCTGCTCACGGAGCATCTCATGCAAGCAGCCTGTGACCGCGCCCCCGGAAACGGCGGCTTCTGCGGCACCTACCTGTCCAATGTGGAGCGCCGCCTGGAGCCGCGCATCCTGCGGGCCTTCAGCCTGTGGGAGATGCGGCTGCTGACGGTGCTGCTCGGCCTGGCGGAGGATCCCAAGGCTCGCCGCGCCCTCGACAGCGGCGACGTCCCTGCTGCCCGGCAAGAGGAGCTGCTGCTGCAGATCAGCGCGCTGACCCCGACCGTCCGCCGCACCATGGGCCGCCGCCGCACCGCAAACCGGAGCGAGGAGAAGTAGCTCCACGACCTGCTTTACCCCGACGAACAGCCGGAGGACGCTTCCGGCCAAGAAGCATAACGCCACAAGCGGCAGCCTTCCAGCATCAGAAGGCCGCCGCTTTTTCAGTCCCTCCATCCCCGCAGCGCACCCCGCACGGAGACCACCGCCGGGATCACCAGCACCATCCCCAGCGCGCCGCCCAGCATCCCGCCTGCGGATACCAGCAGCAGCACCGCCATCGGATGCAGCTGGGTCGCCCCTGCCAGCAGCCGGGGGGAGAGGATCATCCCCTCCACCTGCTGTACGGCAAAGAGCACCACCAGCGCCCACAAGGCCGTAACCCAGCCGTTTTGCAGCGCCAGTAGCACAGCCGGGATCCCCGCAAGCACCGGACCGACGTAGGGCACCAGCTCCATCACGCCCATCAGCAGTCCCAGCAGCAGCCAGCCGGGCGTGCCGGTCAGCATGAGGCCCAGGGCCGTCAGCGCCCCCACGGCCAGGGACAAAAGCAGCTGGCCCCGGAGGAAGGCGGCCGTTTCCCGGCGCATCTCCCGGGCTGCGCGCACGCCCCGGGCCCGGTGCCTGACCGGCAGCAGCAGCGTCAGCATGGAGGCGATCCTCTTCCGATCCCTGAGGAGATAAAAGGCCAGCAGCGGCGAAAGCATCACCCGTCCCAGGCTGCCGATAAGCCTTGCCGCCGCGCCCGCCAGGCCGGACACGACGCCCCCGACGCGGCTGCTGATGTGGAGGAAGATTTCCTCCCGCACCGGGGCGATATCCAGCCCCCGCGCCGTCAGCCAGGCGGTGATTCCCTGCCATTGTGCCCTGAGCCACGCGAGGATCCCCGGCACGTCCGCCGCCAGCTGCTTGACCTGTCGGATGATGGGCGGGGCGAGCAGCATCAGCAGCAGCGCAGCCCCGGCGCCCAGCAGCAGCAAGGCCAGCAGCGCCGCAGCCGTGGCCGGCATACGCCTTTCCAGCAGGCGGCACAGCGGCAATGCCAGCAGCATCAGCAGGGCCGCAGCCGCCAGCTGTACCGCCAGCGCCGAAAGCACCGGCCACAGCCACACCGCTGCCGCCAGCCCCAGCGCTGCCAGCAGGAAAAGCCGCCGGCGCTGGACAAACGCTCCTGCATGTTCCATACCGGCGGCCTCCCTTCCTTATGCCTGCTCCATATCCTGCATCATCTTCCTGGCCTTGCACATGCCCTTGCGCACGTCCTTGCGGATGGTGCGGCCCACGGGCATCATCATCAGGCCCACGCCCATCATGAAGCCCATGGCCGAGCCGATCATCAGCTTGTTCATATTCTCACCCCCCGTCGTCTTTCTCTTTCAGGCGCACCGCATCGGTTCTGCCCCCATCCCACTCGCTGCGGGGGATGAGCACCTGCGCGTCGCCATCCTCCCCGGGCAGCACGGCCCAGTCGCTTACCCTGAGGCGGCCGCTGCGCAGCTCCTCCGCCAGCCCCAGGGTGATCTCCAGTGCCGTGACGCTCAGGCTCTCCGGGCTCAGCCACACATCCGTGACCCGGCCCAGGGTCAGCCCGCCCTCGTCCTTCACCAGGCGAAGGGAAAAGTCCGCATCCCGGGGCGGCCGGGCGGGCGCCTGCGTCAGGATCACCGACACGTCGCCCAGCACGCCCACACCCTCGCGGCCGACCCATTTCGCCCCGCCAAGGCCCCGGCGGATCACCAGGCCCCGCAGGCTTTTCCCCGCAGCGTCCAGCACGCAGCGCTCCACATGCCCTACCAGCCTTTCACCGTGAACGACCGGCAGGCCCAGCACGCGCCCCATGCGGATGTCACAGGTCATCCGCGTCCTGCACAGGCTCGTCCATTTCATCCCAGGGCACGCCGGTATAGGAGCCCAGCACGTCGGTCAGGTTCTTGCGCCGCTGCTCGGCGATGATCGCCTGCGTCAGGTCGATGGGGCGTTTTTTCTGCTTACCGTCCATTCTGCATCCCTCCTTCAGCGCTCATCATGCCCCGAAAAACGGCGGGCCATGATGGCAAATTTCCGCACCCGCTGTATCGGCGGAGAAACGCCCGCCATACTGAAAGCGAGCATATCCCTCGCATTTTTCATACAAAAAGAGAGCTGCCATGCAGCAGCTCCCTTGCAGCCTATTCGTTTTCAGCCCTTCAGCAGCTGGCGGCGCAGCGCCTCGAAGGTCTCCTCGGAGATATCATGCTCGATCTTGCAGGCGTCCTCGCGGGCAGTCTCCTCGCTCACGCCGATGGAGGTCAGGAAGGACACCAGCGTCTTGTGCCGGTCGTAGACCCGCAGCGCGATCTTCTCCCCCTTCTCCGTCAGGGTGATCAGGTTGTCCTCGTCCATGTGGATGTACTCGTTCTCCCTGAGCTTCTTCATCGCAAAGGAAACGGAGGGCTTGGTGACGCCCAGCAGCAGCGCAATATCCACCGAGCGGACATAGCCCTTGCTCTCCCGGAGGCGCAGGATCGCCTCCAGATAGTCTTCTGCTGATTCGTGGATGTTCATAAGCGGCCTCCATCGTTCGTCTTTTCGGTGGTATCATCTTACCATGTCCGGACAAAAATTGCAAGCGTCCAACAAAAACCGCCCCCTCCGACGTGGAGGGGGCGGCAGGATGTATGGATCAGAACTTCGTGCCGCACTCGGGGCAGAACTTGGGGGCTGCGCCTTCGGGCTTGTAGCCGCAGCCCGCGCACTCAGGCTCCGCAGGCACGGGAGTGGCCACGGGCTTGGCGGTGCCGCATTCCGGGCAGAACTTGCCGGTGTTGACGGAGCCGCAGGTGCATCCCCAGGTGCCGTCGTCCACGGCAGGGGCAGGCGTCGCGGTGGGCTCGGGCTTCTTGCTGCCGCACTCGGGGCAGAACTTGCCGTTGGTGATCACGCCGCAGGTGCATTCCCAGGCGCCCTCGGCCAGGACGGGATCGGTGTTCACATCCGTGCCGGACTGGACAGCGACCGTCCAGTTGTTGTCCGTCGCAGGGGCCTTCTCGTCGTAGGACAGCTGGTACAGCACATACTCGTTGTAGTTCGCCTGGCAGAGGATCACCGTACCGTCGTCGGACACGTCGGGGGTGTAGGTGTACTCAAAGGGTACGACGGTATTGCCGGCCATGTCGATCACGCCCCACAGGCCGTTCTTCTTGACGACGATGACCTTCTGCATTTCCTCGCAGGTCACGACGTCCTCGTAGTTTTCCGGCAGGGTGCCGTTGGTGGCGGTGATGATCATGTACTTGCCCATGTTCTTCACATGGACGATGGGAGCGTTGTTGTTGAAGCCCTTGTAATCGCTGTAGCTCATCTGGTACTCGGCGGAAGCGGTGATATTGCCGGCCTCGTCGTAGTAGTACAGATTGCCGCTTTCATCCACCACGGCATTGTAGCCGGAGCGGAAGTAGCCGTTGTAGTTGTGGGCGACAGTCGAGTACTTGGCAGGAATGACCGTCTTGCCGTCAAAGGTCATGACGCCGTAGTTCCTGGAGGCGTCCCGGATCTCAAAATAGTTCTCGCGGTAGCGCGCGGCGTAGAGGTTCAGGTTCTCCGCCAGCACGTTGCCCTGCAGGTCCAGGAAGCGCTGATTGTTTTCATCAAACCAGACATGCTGCTCGACCTGGTCGGGGGTCAGAGCACAGCCTGCGGTGAAGGCTTCCCACTCGGTGGGGTTGTGGAACACAGGCTTCTTGTAGCCCCAGCTGTACTCAGAGGTATCGACATAGGAATCAGCCACGACGTCACGACGCTGGAAGGCGCCGTCCCTGTAGAACATCCAGTAGCCCTCATTGTCGCTGATCTTGACAAAGACGCTGGGGCCGCGGTCGGTCACGCGGTAGGAGCCCTTGAAATTATCGCGATCCAGGGTGGTTCCCTTGCCATCGTACACCACATCGGTATAGTCGATGATGTACTTGTTGCCCTTGCTGTCGGAGTACTCGCCCACATCGCTGTCAGTCTTCACCAGCGCATGGGCAAATACCCAGTCCTCCGCATAGTAGGTGATGATGGAGCCATACTGCAGGGGCAGGATCAGTTTGCCCTGGGCGTCCAGCAGACCCACGCAGTTGATGTTCTCGGCGGTGCCGACATTCTGCACCTTGATGTACTTGCCATCCTCGGCAGGCATCATGCTCTTATACACGTCAGACAGCCTGTTGCCGTTGGGATCGAAGAGGGCATAGCCGCCGTCCGTACGGGCGATGTAGTTGTTGCTGTAATCGCACAGCGAAATGCCGCCCTCCAGCTTGACGGTATTCACCACCGTCGCCTCTGCCAGGGCGGACGCCGTCAGCAGCATCATCAGGGCAACCAGACAAAGCAGGAATTTCCTCATGTTTTTCTCTCCTTTGGAACATATTGGGCACTGTGCGTATTCTACCATATTTCACTCCCCGAGGCAAGGTATTTCCCTTTTCGGGGTGAAAAAAGAACGGTTTTACGCCCCATTTATCAGGAAAAACTTGCAATTTACCGCCTTTGACCGGCAAAAGGGGCTTCCCATCGGCAGGATTTTGTGTTATACTGTTTGGTGGATTCACCCGCGCATCGCGTGGGAGACATATTTGAATTTGATTTTTATATCAATGGAGGAATTGATTCATGATTACTGCTGGCGATTTCCGTAAGGGTATTACCATCGAGTGGGACGGCGGTGTGTGGAACATCGTTGACTTCCAGCACGTCAAGCCCGGCAAGGGCGCTGCCTTCGTGCGCACCAAGATCAAGAACATCATGACCGGCGCCGTGGTTGAGCGCTCCTTCAACCCCACCGACAAGATGCCCCGCGCCATCATCGAGACCAAGGAAATGCAGTACGTCTACAACGACGGCGAGATGTACTACTTCATGGACGTTGAGACCTACGACCAGATCCCCCTGGCTCTGGATCAGGTGGAGGACGCCATCCCCTACGTCAAGGAAGGCACCAACGTCACCATGCGTTTCTTCAAGGGCTCTCCCTTCTCTGTTGAAGCGCCCAACTTCGTGACCCTGGAGATCACCGACACCGAGCCCGGCTTCAAGGGCGACACCGCCAACAACACCTACAAGCCCGCCACCATGGAGACCGGCCTGACCCTGCAGGTGCCCCTGTTCTGCAACATCGGCGAGCTGATCCGCATCGACACCCGCACCGGCGAGTACATGGAGCGCGCGAAGTAAGACGCACAGCGTCCCGTCAAAATGCTGAAGGCATTTTGACGAAGGTTTGCACTCCGTCGCTGGTCGCTTCGCTCCCGGCCGCTCCTTCGTGTAAGGAATGTTTTCGGCAGAGCCGAAAAC
>JAFQEB010000002.1 GCA_017399225.1 Clostridia bacterium
AAGTACTTGGCTGGACACGGCCCGGGAGGATAGGTCGCTGCCGGTTCCCCTTAAAGCATCTCGCTCAGAGGTGCTTTTTTCTTTTTCATTCCCCAATGGTATGCCCAAATAAGCCGCAGCCGCTGCGTCGCGGCGCATCTGAAAAGAATGTATGTCAGTGTGCACTTAAGTGTGCTATAATAGTACGGACACCGCCGACGCGCAGCCGGAATGGCTGAAAGAGCTGTACGAGGCGCGAATGAAAGAAGAGGGAGCCATCCCTTGATGTATCAACGTTGTTCTGGATGTGTCCACCCCCTTGACATTCGCTCCTGGATAGGGCATAATGAGCAGGTGTTCACTTTAGCACGCTAAAGAATCAGCGGGAGGTCAAGCATGATCGCTATCATCGACTACGGCATGGGCAATCTGCGGAGCGTCCAGAAGGCTTTTGAGTTCCTTGGATATGAAGCTGTGATTACCGATTCTGCGGACGCCATTACCGCGGCGAGCCATGTCATTCTCCCCGGTGTGGGCGCGTTTGAGGACGCGATGAAACGTATCCGGGAGACAAAGCTGGATCAGGCACTGCTGAAGGCGGCCGCCGATGGCAAGCCTGTCCTGGGGATCTGCCTGGGAATGCAGATGATGTTTGAATTCAGCGAAGAAAACGGCCATTTTGATGGCCTTGGCCTGTTCCCGGGCACGATCACCCGCTTTGAAGATTGCGGCCTCAAGATCCCCCATATGGGCTGGAATACCCTCGAAGCCCGCGATTGCCCCCTCTTCGATGCGGGCGACGACCCTTGCGTATACTTCGTGCACAGCTACTGCATGGCGGATGTCTCCGACGAGTGGACGGCAGCCACCTGTACCTACGGGCAGACCTTCACCGCCGCGATTTGCCGGGGGAATGTGATGGCGACTCAGTTCCACCCGGAGAAGTCCGGCGAGGCGGGCCTGCGGATGCTCAAGCGATTCGCTGAATGGAAGGGGGCGGCCACATGCTGACCAAGCGTATCATTCCGTGCCTGGACATCCGCGACGGGCGGGTCGTTAAGGGCATCAACTTTGTGGATATCCGCGATGCGGGCGACCCGGTCGAAGCGGCCGTTCGCTACAATGAGGCCGGTGCGGATGAGCTCGTCCTGCTGGACATCAATGCCTCCCACGAGAAGCGCGGCGCCATGCTGGATGTGGTGTCCCGCGTGGCGGAGCAGGTGTTCATCCCCTTCACGGTGGGCGGCGGCATCAGTGAAATTGATCAGATCAAGAACATTCTGCGCCTGGGTGCGGATAAGGTGAGCATCAACAGCCCGGCGGTGCGTAACCCTGACTTCATCACCGAGAGTGCCCTGCGCTTCGGCAGCCAGTGCATCGTACTGGCGATGGACGTGAAAGCCCGTGCAGACAAGAGCGGCTGGGACGTATACGTCAACGGCGGCCGCATCAACACCGGCCTGGACGCGGTGGAATGGGCCGTCGAGGGCGTGAAGCGCGGCGCAGGCGAGATCCTGCTGACCTCCATGGACACCGACGGCGTGGGCGGCGGCTTCGCGCTGGACGTGACCCGCACCATCGCGGACGCGGTTCCGGTGCCCGTCATCGCCAGCGGCGGCGCGGGCAAGATGGAGCACTTCCGTGACGCACTGACCGTCGGCCATGCGGATGCGGCCCTGGCGGCGACGCTGTTCCATTTTGGGATTATGAAGATCAGCAATTTGAAGGATTACCTCGCAAAAGAGGGAGTGCCGGTGCGGCGAATGTAACGAAGACGCCGACAGGACATTTTGAGGATACAAACCATGAATGCAAAACTGCTGGGCTTCTTCAGCGGCTTTCCAACGCGGCGCTTTACGCAGCCAATTGCGGATGTGCTGAAAGAAGTATTGACTGACCGTGACAGCCTGGTGTTTATCAGCTGCCAGCCGGATAACTATGCCCAAAACGACGACGACTCCCACGGGATGCACAGGATGTTTGCCGAGCGGGACATGGCCTTTGCCAGGCATTGTGTGATCGATCATCGGACAAATGCAGGGGATGCGAAAAGGCTGATCCGCGAGGCGTCCTGCATTTTCCTGATGGGCGGCAATGCCACGCAGCAGTTTCAGCTGATGCGCGGAACCGGCGTCCTGGAGGCATTGCGCCAAAGCCCGGCTGTCATCCTGGGCGTCAGCGCCGGAGCCATGAACATGGGCGATCCCGTGGTGGACGTCTATGAGTCCCTCACACCTTATGAAGGCCTGGGACTCGCCAATATCACGATCAAGGCGCATTACCCGCTTGAAGAAGGGCTGCTTCAGTCAGTAAAGCGGGTTTCCATGAGCCTTCCTGTATGCCTGATGACGGACGAAAGCGCCATTTTTGTCAGCAAGGATGCGATCATGCAAATCGGAAGCATCTACCGGATGGCTGATGGCGAGATCGCTCCGATGACGCAGGCGCAATTGGAACGGATAAGAAATCGCTAAATGCCATATGGCACATTCACCCGTGCCAGTCAGGAGGGGATAAAGCATGACGGAAAAGGCGAGAAGGATCGTCGGCGCGATCATCGCGGTGGCAGGCATCGTCGAGCTGGTGATGGCGCTCAATGAAGGCGTACTTTCCACCATATTGATGGGCGTCTGCTTCTGTCTCATCGGCGGATTGTACTTTTTCGAGAAGAAAAGATAAGACTTTGGAGAATGAAATATGGCTTATGAAAGTGATCTGGCCCTTCGCCTCGTGCCCTATGTGGCGGGCGAGCAGCCGAAAAATGTGAAACTCATCAAGCTCAACACCAACGAGAACCCCTATCCGCCGTCCCCGAAGGTGGCGGAGGCCATCGCCGGCGTCCCCGCGGACGCCCTGCGCCTCTACCCCGACATGGACGCTACCGCTCTGTGTGCCGCCATTGCCAAGGTCAACGGCGTTGACCCGGCCTGCGTCTTCTGCGGCAACGGCTCCGACGAGGTGCTTGCCTTTGCCTTCGCGGCATTCTTCGCGGGCAAGAAGCTCCTTGCGCCGGACGTGACCTACTCCTTCTATCCGGTGTATGCCGATCTCTTTGGGGTGGATTATCAGACCGTCCCGCTGACGGAGAAGTTCGAGGTGGATGTGGCGGGCCTGATGCAGGGCTGCTCCGTCGCGCTGGCGAACCCTAATGCCCCCACGGGTATCCTGCTGGACAGCGGGGAAGTCCGCCGCCTGGCTCAGCATACCCGCGATAACGGCGCTGTCCTGCTGGTGGACGAGGCCTACGCTGCCTTCTCCCCGGAGAACGCCCTGCCTCTGCTGGCGGATTTCGACAACGTGCTCATCACCCGCACGTTCAGTAAGTCCCACGCACTGGCGGGTATGCGCATCGGCTATGCCATCGGCACGCCCCGGCTGATCAGCGCCCTCAAGCGCATCCGCGACAGCTTCAACAGCTATCCGCTGGATCGTCTGGCCCAGGCGGCGGGCGAGGCGGCCATCCTGGATACCGCCTACACGGACAAGACCGTCCGCCTGGTCTGCGAGGCCCGCGACCGCTGCCGCGCCTTCCTGATCGCGGCGGGCATTCCCTGCCTCAAGAGCGCGACCAACTTCCTCTTTGTCAAGGCCGACCCGGTGGATGCGGCCCCCGTGCAGCAGAGGCTCCGCGAGGAGGGCGTGCTGGTGCGCCACTTCAAGGCGGAACGGCTGAAGGCCTGGCTCCGCGTGACCGTCGGTACCACGGAGGACATGGAGGTCGTGACGGAGAAGCTGCTCAAATACTGCAAGCCGGTGTAAGGACAGCCTCACCGCTGCCAATGGCGGCGTGTGGTCGGGCGGCAGGGCGAAGGCCAATTTCTGCAAGAAGATCATCACCGAAGCCGACGTGGTGAAGTGAATTTGCACAATCAAAACGGCAGACGGTTTTATGGCCGCCTGCCGTTTGTTTTTGATTGCTTCGGGGGACGAAACCGCCGCCCGCTTACTGAATGCCGGAAACGTCCTTGTGAACGTAGCCGGTTTTGCCGTTGACGCTGATCTTGTAGAAGTCGCCGCTTTCGCCAAGCAGGGTGAAGGACTCGCCCTTGTAGGCCGTTTTCACCAGACCGGCGGAAATGCTGGCCTCCGTGCGGATCTTGGCGCTGTCGGCGGTGATGACGACGGACTTGGAGGTTGAAGTTGTAGCGTTGTCCTTGCTATTTGCTGTTGTGCCAAGGTCAATCCACATGGCGGGGCGAACTGCTTCCATAGAAACACTACCGTAGTGGTAGATTCCGCCACCAGAGCTAACGTAAGCTGCATACTCTGGACTGCCACCAGGAGTGCGCACCCACCACGGGCATGACCCAATGCTAATCGTTGTTGCGCCTTGAGCTTTTGCATAAGTGGTAGGCTTGCACTGTCGCGCGCTGTCCGTCTTGAAGTACTTGTTCGCTTCTGTGAGGCTCAGCAGGAACACCTTGTCCCGCGTTGCTTTGCCGGGATTGGTGTTGTGGGAAGGATTTTTATCAGCAGATACCGATACTTCCTGAATCGCCCCTTGCTCTACACTACTGAACGCAATGCTAAAAAACTCTCTATTTAGCCAAGAGCGCAATGTGCAGTTGTCCCAGGATACACTTTTATTCGTTGTATTGTAACACTTCCAGTCTAGAGCATAACGACTAATCACCAACAGGCGGTTATTATCTTTTGCAAGAACTAGCCAATCAATTTTTTCGTTTCCGTTGCTACTGATGTTGTCTTGTTCATAAGTTCCAAAAGTGACATAGCTGCCTACTTTTGCTTTTTGGAGTATCGGCAACTTTCCTCTAATCCAGGCAATTTCAATCTTTGTCTCGCTATCCTTATGTCCGTTAAGAGCAACCAATGCATCGTACGCTTCGCTGTACTGACCCTCATTCATCAGCTCTATTGCCGCGTCGTATTTGCCGTCAAGAATGGCTGTTTCACATTCCTTGATCTTCTCTGCGCTATCCCGGTGGCTCTTGATCGCGGTGAAGGCGACAATGGCCTCGCTATACTCGCCTTCATTCATCAGCGCGACCGCCGCGTCGTACTTACCATCAAGGATGGCCATTTCGCATTCCTTGATCTTTTCCACGCTATCCCGGTGGTTTTTTATCTCAGTGAATGCCTCGATGGCCTCGTTGTACTTACCGGCGTCCATCAGCGCGACCGCCGCATCATACTTGCCGTCGAGGATGGCCGTTTCACATTCCTTGATCTTTTCTGCGCTGTCCCGGTGGGTTTTTATCGCAGTGAATGCCTCGATAGCCTCGCTGTACTTCCCGGCGTCCATCAGCGCGAGCGCCGCGTCATACTTGCCATCAAGGATGGCTGTTTCACATTCCGTGATCTTCTCAGCGCTGTCCCTGTGGGTCTTGATCGCAGTGAATGCCTCGATGGCCTCGCTGTACTTCCCGGCGTCCATCAGTGCGAGCGCCGCGTCATATTTGCCGTCGAGGATGGCCGTCTGGCAGAGCTGGATCCTTGCGGTACTGTCCTTGTACCCCTTGATGCTCTGGTACAGCCGGATGGCCCCGGCATAATCGCCGCTTTGCTCAAGGGTGAGGGCGCTCTGGTAGGTCGCTTCCGTTGCAGCTGCCGCACGCTGGCTCTGTTCGCTCTCGATCGCCTTGATCCGTTCGCCGCAGGCGGCCATGCGGGTCAGGCTGTCCTTGAAGAACGCCAGGCCGCCGTAGACCTTCTCCGCTTCCTGCAGATGCCAGAGGGCCTTGTCCAGGGCGGCGTCGGAGGCCGTTGCAGGGTCGATCACGCCGGCGGCCTCATAGGCCCGTCCCTGGTAGTATTTGGCCATCTGCGGGCTGTCCTTGAAAGTTCCAAGGTCATTGAAGGCGTCCACGGCCATGGAATACAGCCCCAGCGACTCCGCCGCCGCGATGGCCTTGCAATACATTGCCATCTGTGATGCGTCGGAATAGGTGCCCATAGCCTCAAACTTGGCTGCAGCCCCTGTGTAATCGCCCTTCACCATCAGCAGCTCGGCCTGGGCATACAGCTCCTGCAAGGCGCCGGTGGCCGACTCCGCCCATGCCGATGACATGAGCAGCACGACGGTCATAAGCATGATGATCAATTTCTTCATAAAACCCCTCCCAGTGGACGATCTGATGTTTTTGCAAGCAAGTTTTATACTATTATATCATATAATTTCCATATCGACAACTGTATTGTGGCTTGCGTTGGAAAAAAAAGTCAGCGGCGTTTGATCACCCAGGACAGATGCAGCGAATAAGACAATGCCCCGACAGCTTTTCGCGGCTGCCGGGGCGTCTGTATGCGATTTAGTGGGGCAGGCTGACCGAATACACCTCGGTGTTGCTGGTGACGATGGCGTAGCCGTTGTTCGTCAGGCCGACGAAGCCGGTCACCTTGCGTCCGTCCGGCAGGGGGATGGCATGGGCGTAGAAGCGCTGGCTGCTAACGTTGCCGGAGTACATGTAATCCGGGGCGATGGCGAAAAGCCGGTTGTTGTCGATGGCAGCGCCCACGCAGGCGGAGGGCAGGGCATAGCGGCGATCCAGCGTGGAGGAGAGCACGCGCAGCTCGGTAACGCTGCCGGTATCGGTGATCTGCTTGGTAGGCACCAGCAGGATGTTCGCGGCGCCGCGGCTGGGGACGTAGTGATCAAGGTACTGCCAGCCGTAGACGAGCATCGTGCCGTCCGTCTGCTGCACGCCGCGGTAGTCATAGGTGTACAGCTGCTGGGTGGTGAAAACGTTCAGCAGGTTGTTGACGTAGATGACCTTGCTGGGCAGGTGCTCGCCGATGTTTACCGCGCCGGTGTTCATCTGGCCCACCTGATAGGTGTGCATGATGGTCGTCACAGAGGGATTATAGAAGTCGTAGGAAAGCGTCCACAGGTACTCGTCGCTGTTGCCGTAGAAGCCGCAGTCGAAGATGTACATGCCGTCGTACAGGTTGGTTTCAAAATCCACCTGCGCGCCCTGGATATCCTTGACGTACAGGGTGGGGGTAAGCTCGTCGCCGGTGATGATGGCGGCATAGCGGGAGCCGATGCGGGCGAACTGGATGCTGCTCTCCATCGCGCGGTTGAAGGTGGATTTACCCTGTGCATCCACGATGGACAGCTGTGCTCCCGCCCAGACGATCATATGCGTATCCGACACGGAGAAGGATGCGCCCGCGCCCACAGGATACGACCATTCGATGCCGCCGCCTGCGTTGACGAAGTGGATGGATGCGCCGTCATAGTACAACACGCCGTCCTGGAACACGGTCACATCCTGGTGGGAGTAGCAGGGCAGGGAGGTCGCGCGGATGCTGCCGCCGCTGCTGCTCAGGCCGCTGATGAAGACGGTCAGGACGACCACCAGCGCGATCATGCCCAGCAGGATCGCCCAGTTGCGGAGCTGGCGAAGCCGCTGGCGGCGGCGCTGCTCCTCGTCGAGGAGGATGGGTTTGGCTTTGTTCTGCATATCAAGGCTCCTTATGCTGCGGAGTTGGAAAGGCCAGAAAAAGGCGTGTCCCATGGGGACACACCTCATTATAGCAGGAAATGCCGCGACTTGCAACCCGGTCAGAGCGCTTTGAGCATCGCCAGCATATCGCTGAAGCTGCCCTGCGGCCCGGCCCAGGGAGCCTCGGGGCAGGGGATGCGGCAATCCGTGACCAGATAGGCGTCCATCTTCACGGCGGTGGCGGCGGCCATGTCCTCCCGTTCGTCGTTGCCGATCATCAGGCAGCGGGCGGGATCAAGGGACATCCGGCGGCACACGTCGGTGAAGTAGGCCGGGTTCGGCTTGCAGAAGCGATCGGTGGCGTAGCAGGTCACCAGGTCAAAATCCTCCGGCGTCAGCTCGATCCAGCTCATGCGGGTGATCTGCCCGGCCATGGGAAAGAGCGGATTTGTCGCCAGGATGACCTTCTCTGCCTTTTCGTGGGCGATGCGCACGGCCTCCGCGGCCAGCGGGTTGGGAGCGGTGGCTGCACGGGCGCTGTGGAAGCCCCCGGCGTAGAAGCTGTCGCAGATCGGTTCGATCTTTTCCCGGCCGATATTGGTCAGGGAAGAGAATACCTCCCAGAAAACGTCGGCGTTCAGGCGGCTGCCGTCGTTTTTCATCATGGCCTTCGTGCCGCCCCAGACGGCCTTCACCAGCGCCTCCGCCGGTACGCCAAAGGGCGCCAGCTCTGCTGCCAGCGCGTGAAAATAGGCCTTGGCGAAGCTCTCCGTGTCCATGGGCAGGAGGGTGCCGTCCAGGTCAAACAGGATCGCAGAATAGCGCATAATGCCTCCTTGAGATGGTGATGACAGCATTATACTTCAAAGCAGACCGATGCGCAAGAGGGATCAGCCCTGGCGGCAGTATGCCCGGATGGCCTGCGCGAGGAACGCAGCGGTTCCTTCGCCGCCTGCCTTGTCGATGTTTTTGCGGAAGGCGTCCGTTTCGTAGGTATCGGCCAGACCGGCCAGAACGGGGGTGGTGCAGGTGTAGAAGTGGGCGCTGATATACGCCTGCAGCTGCCGGACGAAGGCCTGTGCCTCCGGGGATTCCGGGCGCTCGGGGCGACTGCGGCCGAACTGGCCGATCATCTCCATCAGCGCCTGCCCGTGTTCGCGGCTTTGACCTGCAGGGCGTTTGCTTTCCCTTTGGGCATACTCCTGCCATGCGGCGGTCTGTCCCCATGCGGCCTCTGCCTGGGCGGCGTAGTCCTTTTCCTGATGGTCGCTGAAGATGCTGAAGTCCATATCATTCATTCCTTTCTCCTGCAGGGAGGCGGTCAGCGCGATCAGACCGTCGATGTGCTGCCTGCGCATGGTCAGAAGCTCCTGCTGAAGGCGCAGCACCTGTGGCCAGTCTTCCCGGGGCCCGTCTAGCAGGCGGCGGATCTGCGAAAGCGGCATTTCCAGCTCCCGGAACACAAGGATGGCGTACAGCCTCCTGACGGAGTGCTCGTCATAGATCCGGTAACCTGCGTCTGTCACCTCCGCCGGCGGCAAAAGGCCGATGCGGTCATAATGCCGCAGGGTGCGGATGGTGACGCCGGTTTTCCGGGCGAGTTCGCCGATGGTCATGGGCAGACCTCCCTTCTGTCTCTATCATAAACCATGACGTAAGGGGAGTGTCAATGGGGAAAATAAAAAACAGACGCCTGAAAAGACGTCTGTTTTAGAATCACTGCGCCGGAGCCAGATCGGTGGGGGTGGCCGGCGGGGGATTGAGCAGGTCGCGGACGAAAATGTCCATGAACTTCAGCACGTTGTCAGGGTTTTCATTCTGCTTGAAAACGCAGATGTACATGTTGTTGGTATCGGTATAGAGAACATCCATCGCGCCGGGCAGGTCGCGGCAGGGGATGCCATAAATGTGCTTCTCGCCGGTGGCTTCATTCTGGCGGCGGCCCCGGCTGAGGCTGATCTCAGCGGCCTCCAGATCGGCGATCAGCCCCGGCAGCTCCAGGTCAAGCTCTGCAAATGCGCCCTGAGCGGCCCAGCTCTGGAATTCCTCTCCGGGCAGCACATAAATATCGCAATCCCGGGCGGCCATGCGGGTCAGCAGGATCATCGAGCCGTGGGCGGCGTCGGGCAGGATATACATGGGCGTCATCTGCTCCATGTCGGGCATGTGGATGAGGTTGACGTCCTGCATATACTGGGCCAGGTTCTTTTCCGAGCCGGGGCTGTATACGCCCACGACGACCTTCTTCTCCTCGGCTACGGGGGCGGTGGTCATGGTATAGATGATGCTCCAGCCGAAAACTGCCAGGAGGACCAGCAGACCGTATTTCCACCAGGCATAAGTGAAATGATCCTTGAGCTGCTTTTGACGGACGGGCGTTTTCATGGTCTTTCCCTCTTTCGAAATAGCTTGGCAGCGATATAATACGCCGACAATGTGAAATCTGAATGAATGACGTCGGGATATGCGGACAGGGAATATGATAGCACAGTTTGACGGGGATGGCAACTGCGGGAAATGCGAAGAGCCGCTTATTGCTTACAGATCCAGATACCAGATCAGCTGCGTCTCGTCCCGGAGCATCGGGTCGTCATAATAGGCGTATCGGTCGATCTTGCCCAGCACCGCGCCCTGCTTGCGGTAAAAGCGGCAGGCGGGCACATTGTTGTTCTGGCATTCGATGATCATCTGCCGGTAGCCGGTTTCCCGGGCAGCGGCAAGTGCCATGTCGAAGAGCTGCTGTCCGATCCCCTGGTGCTTGTACCCGTCTGCGACCCGGATGTCCCAAAGGACGCAGGCGTCCGTCCGGCCATTGAGCATATACAGATGCTCCGTCGGCCCGGCCAGGGTGAGGGCTCCGACGGGCGTTTCGCCGTCAAAGGCCATAAAAAAGCGCCAGGTAGCAATGTTGAAGAGCGTCTCGTACTCCGTAGCCCGCTCGTATTGGCTCAGATCCTTCACATGCGGCGTGACAGGAACCTCCTCCAGCAGCAGCCCGCCCAGGCCGCTATCCAGCAGCCGCACCCGGTATTCCGAGTGAACCTCCACATTCATGGAGACGCTGTCGTAGCGGGAGAAGTATTCCCGCCCAACCTCGCGGATTGTGATGTTCATCGTGTCCTCCTTCCGGGGCCGACCAGCGCCCAGGCGGCTTCCAGCCAGGCTTTGATCTCTGCGTCGATCTCACTTTCTTCACGAATGATCAGGTGGTGCATCCAGCGGCCTGGAGAGACTTCGGCGGCAAACTGAATGCGCGGGGACTCCATCCGCCCTGGCAGCCCGACAGAGAGCATCACCGCGCCGGCATCCGATTTTCGGCGGGGCAGGGAGACCCACGCGAACTGCACCCGGCGCACGAAGGCTGCCTGCGTCCTGTCATGCTTGACAGATACGTCCCCAAAGGACAGCACGATCCGCTCAAGCCGCTCAAACAGCGCGGTCTCCCGGGGCATTCCCGCGGAAAATACGGGCTGGCTCACGGCTGCTGCTCCTTTCGCCGCCCGGTGAAAAAATCGGTCATCAGCGCGGCACATTCTTCCTTCAGTATGCCGGATCGCCATGCGGTCGCCGCTCCCAGGGCGGGATCGCCCGGAAGGTCGTACACGCTGCCGCAGCAGCCCTGGCGGTCGTCGTCCGCGCCGTAGACGCACTGCCCCAGCTGGCTCATCACCATCGCCCCGGCGCACATGGGGCAGGGCTCCAGGGTCACATACAGCGTGCAGTCCCGCAGCCGCCAGTCGCCCAGCCGCTTCGCGCCCTCCCGCATACACAGCACCTCTGCATGGGCGGTTGGATCATGGGCCGCCTCCCGGCGGTTGTGGGCCTTTGCGATCAGCTGCCCGTCCTTCACCAGCGCCGCACCCACAGGGATCTCCCCTTCGAGGGCAGCCAGGCGGGCTTCTTCTATAGCGATGCGCATCCACGTTTCGTGCATGAAAAATCAACTCCTGCTGTCATTCTACCACGGGAAGGAATTTCAGGCAAGCAGGAAGAATCTATATCCCTGAAACGTTTGATGGGTGAGGTGATTTGATGAAAAGGATCGTGACCTTCATGCTGGCGCTGCTGACGCTGACGACTGTCGCTGCGGCGGATGAAGCCCTTCCGCTGACGCTCTTTGCGGTCAATGTGGGCAAGGGCGACGCGCTGCTGCTCAACTGCGGCGCCCACACCTATCTGATCGATACCGGCAAGGCGGAGCACTGGGGCGATCTCTCCCGGGCCCTCAGGACGCTGAATATCACTCATCTGACCGGCGTGATCTTCACCCACACGGACAAGGATCACGTCGGCGGCGCGATGGCCCTGGCGACCTCCTCCATCCAGGTGGACGCCTGGTATGCTTCCGCTTTTTATGCGGATGTGAAGGAGAGCAAGCATCCGGTGCTGCTGGCGGCGGCGCTGCGGGATCAGCCGGTGCACTGGCTCAAGGCGGGGGATACGCTGCCCCTAGGCGATGGTCTGCTGCGGGTCGTTGGGCCGATGAGCAAATCCGACACGGAAAACTGCAATTCGCTGGTCATGGTGGCCGAGGGCGGCGGCGGGCGTATGCTGCTGGCCGGTGATATGGAGCACCCGGAGGAGTTCGAGCTGCTCAATGCCGGCGTGATCCCTAAATGCGAGGTGCTCAAGGTGGGCAACCACGGCGAGCGAGATGCGACCTCCGAGGCGCTGGTACGCTATGTGCAGCCGAAGATCGCGGTGATCAGCACCAACAGCAAGGAGGAGCCCGACACCCCGGACATGGCGGTGCTGCGGAATCTCTACGCCTTCCGCACGGAGATATTCGAGACGCAGCAGGCAGAATCCGGTATTCTGGTGACCTTGCAGGGCGGTCAGGCGGAGGCGCAGGTGATGAGCTACCGGGATCTGCCACCGGCGGCAAGCGGCATTTCTCTGACCGGGCGCGACGCCGGGGAGGATCACATCCGCATCCGCAACGCCGGGCAGGAGCCTGTCGACCTGGAAGGCTGGTACATCGTCAGCGACAAGGGCGGGGAGATGTTCGTGCTGCCTGCGGGGCTGCATGTCCAGCCCGGCGGCGAGGTGCTGATCAGCACCCTGTCCTCGGATACGGCGGGAGACGCCGTCTGGCCGGAAAAGAAGGTCTGGCACAAGTCCAAGGACGATGCAGCACGCCTTTACGACGCCTATGGACGGCTCATTTTTGAACTGAAATAAGCGAACCCCGGAGCGGGCCGATCTGGCTTGCTCCGGGGTTTATGCTACAGGGAATATCGCAGTTTACCAGCGAAGCTCAGGAAGCTGCGCAGGCGCTCGGCGTAGGAGGACGCTTCCTCCGGGGCCAGCATATGCTCGCGTCCGTCCGGCAGAACGACCATGCGGTTGTCCTCGTCGGCGCGCGTGCCGAAATACTTGCTCTCTTCTGCCTTGGCGCACATTTTCCCGGTCAGCTTGTAGAAATCCGCAAGGGCCTGGCGGTCATCAGCATAGTGCTTCAAAAGCAGATATCGGCTGTCCGGCCGGTGCAGGTCGAACACGGCGGATTCCGCATCCCGCAGGAGGATCAGAACGGCGTGAGTGCCCTTGCGGACGATGGCGTAGCTGCAGCCGAGGCCATTGTCGGCGCGCATGCTGACGTGGACGGTGGATTCAGTCATGGGCGGCCTCCTCTGCGCGCTCGTGGATGCGCTCGATGGCGTCCAGCATATTCTGCTTTGGCAGTGCGCCCAGCTCCGGGCACAGGTACAGCTTCGTCAGCGCAGGCAGGTCGCTCTCGTCGCCATGCAGACCCAGCAGGTAGGCGGCGTAGGACTCAGCGTGGTACAGTCGCCCCTGATAGGTGCGGACGATCTCCCGCGCCAGTTCGAGCGCCTCCGGGATGTGCCCGGCGCGGTGACGCTTGTACAACCGGCAGCACATGACGTCGCTCAGGTCGTAGTCGTCCATGCCGGTGATGTCCTCATCGTCCCGGTCTTCCCGCAGGAACTGGCCGTAGGAATTCATGGGGTTCTCCCAGAAGTCCCAGCCGACGTCCCAGTCGCATCGGTAGTCGACGCGGCCCTCCTGCTTGCGGAGGGTGAAGCCCTCAAACACCACCTCCAGTAGGCCAAGGCTCGTTTCGGAGCGCAAATGGTAGAGCGGCTTGTGGTTGTCCTTTTGCAGCCGGTGCAGCAGGGGCGAATCCTTGAAGCGCATGTAGCGGATTTCGTCCTCGGCGTTCCAGCCATCATCCATGACGTGCCGGAAGTACTTCACGCCATGAAAGCGGAGATGGTAGGTCACCCGGGGGAGAAATGCTTCGAATTGCGCGCACCGATCCTCCCGTGTACCTTTGAGGGTTTTGAAGATCTCGTCCGATTCCCATACGGCGCGGGTAGTGATGGTGACGGACTCGCGGTCGGGCTTGGCGTATTCGATGCGCTGGATCTCGCCGTCGTGAAAGTAATCGAACCAGAGGAATTTGCGCATGGCACGGTCGGTGGGGCAGGGGATCTCGTGGCCGAAGTTGATCAATGTGGCTTCTCCTTCTGATTTGGTCGGTGGGGGAAGCATAGCGGTGAAATGCGTTTTTGTATTTGCCCTGATGATACCACCGGGCGGCGCAGCATGTCAATTCAAAGCACAAAAAATCCGGCAGAATTTACAGCTTTCTGCCGGATGTATATTCATCTGTAGGGGAAAACGTACTTCTCGCCGCCGGTTTCCAGGGGCTCCATGCCCAGCAGCTCGGAGACCGTCACCAGCTCGTAGCCCTCCTCCAGCAGCTGGGGGATCAGCACCTTCAGGCACTCCAGGTCTGCGTAGTTGGTGTGGAAAAGCAGGATGGAGCCGTTTTCTGTTTCCTCGAAGGCGACCTCCGGATCTGTGTAGCTTACGTCCCACATGACGGTCTTTTCCACGCCGTACTCGTAGAACATGGGCAGCAGATTCACATCCCCCTCCTTGAAGGCGCCGTAGGGCGGGCGCAGCAGGCGCAGCGGGTAGTGGTAGCCCAGCAGCTCGTCCAGCCGCTCCTGAGTGAGAAGGATCTGGTTGCGGGCGTTGTGGATCTTGATGCGGGTCAGGTAGGGATGCTTCCAGGTGTGGTTGCCGATCTCGCTCCCGTGGGCGATGATGGCTTCCCATACCTCTTTGTCCTCATCGCGGATCTGTGCACCCAGCACGAACCAGGTGATGGGGAAGTCGTATTCCACGCACAGCTCGTGCATCAGACGGAGAACGGTTGCGTCGTAGCAGTCGTCTACGGTAATTGCGACCTTCTTTACCTCGCGGTCGCCATGGTAGACCAGGAACCCAGGGGGGACCGCCAGCGCGCTGCTGCATACCAGCATAAAGCAGAGCGTCAGGACAAAGAGCCGGAGCAGATGCTTCATCAGTAGACCTCCTGTCAGGGGGATAGGGGAAGAAGAAAGGGGGACGAAGAAGGAAAGGGGGGACGAAGTCCCCCCAGTGCGAGCGTGTCAGTAAGCCGAGTTCTGTCGAGGGTCGATCATCTATCCAGACCTGGCGTTGCCGCGCAGGTTCGAGCGATACCGGGGACGCGACGGGCAGCCGCATATGTCCTCATACGTATCTTGCACCAGATGGGGTTTACAGCGCGGACAAGTTGCCAGGCCGCGGGTGAGCTCTTACCTCGCCTTTCCATCCTTACAGGGAGCAGCTTCCACTTTCCATCCGTGTGGCACGGATGACTGACGGGCTGAAGCCCCTGCGGTTTATTTCTGTTGCACTCTCCTTGGAGTCGCCTCCACCTGCCGTTAGCAGGCATCCTGCCCTATGGTGCTCGGACTTTCCTCATGCCGTGATGGCACGCGATCGCCTTGCCACCTCGCATGAATATCTTACCGCAGAACGGGCCGGAAAGTCAAGGGGAGAGGGGCTTCTTTTCCTTCGCAGCGCCAGTTTTTACACCTGTATCAGATGCTCAACTCCGTTCTCATGCACGACCAGGTGAAAGACCTTGTCCGTATCCGCACAGACGTCAATGCGTTCACCCACGCGCTGCACATGGTAGCGCGTCCCGTCTGCCAGGCTGCATTCTGCTTCGCCTGCCGGCTGGAACCAGTGCAGCGTCAGCCGGTCTGTGTCGTCGTCGGTGGTTTGCGTCAGGCTCTGTCCGTTCATGCTCACGGGCAGCAGGGTGTTCTCCCGCACCAGCACCGGCGTCTCGTTGTAGCCGCGCATGGCGCGAAGGCGGCCCTCATGGCAGACGCCGTTCAGCTCCGTCCAGACGCCGGGCGGCAGATGGGCGTCCACCGTATCCTCGGGGGATACCGGGGCGACGAGCAGATTGTCTCCCAAAAGGAAACAGCCCGTCAGCTGCGTGACCTTGCGTCCGGGCCGCAGATACGGCATCAGCGACATGCGCAGGAACAGGTGCCTGCGCAGCACATTGGCTGCCAGCGGAGCGCCCGGGATGTGCGCCAGCAGGCTCTCCATCGGCAACGGCTGCCCCGGGATGAGCAGCTTCCATGAGGCGGTGCGCAGGAAGGCGGCCTGCGTCATGCCCGGTGCGAAGCCCTCCGCCGGTTCCGCCGTGAAGCCCTCCAGGGGCAGGTCGTAATCATGCAGCAGCCGGGTCAGCTCGCTGCGGCGAAGCGCATTTCCCGACGGATCGGAGACCATCATGCCGTACACCGCGCATCCCTCCCTTCTTGTTACTGACTATTTCGCCGGATAGGGGAGAATTCCTGCCCAAACCCTTGCAAAGGCCATTTTCCCGTGCTATAATGATATACTCAGGGAGGTTATGCCAACCACCCTGCGCTGATACGCCCTCATGGGCCGCATTCAGGTAAATGGAGGTGTATCTCATTGAGGAGCATGACCGGCTATGGCAAGTGCCAGCTGCAGCGTACCCCGTGGGAGATCACAGTGGAGCTGCGGGCGGTGAACCACCGCTATCTTGATGTATCCTGCCGCCTGCCCCGCAGCCTGTCCTTCCTGGAGGACGGCGTGCGCAAGGCGCTCACGGCCCTGACCCGCGGTCATGTGGACGTGTACATCACCGTCCGGCAGACGGAGGGCGCAACCCGTCAGGTGGAAACCGACGCCGCGCTGGCCGCTGCCTATCTGGAAGCCGCCAGGGCGATCGAGGCCGCTACGGGAGCCGCCAACGACCTGACCGTCACCCGCCTGATGGCCATGGACGGCGTGACCACCGTGACCGAAGCTGCCATGGATGAGGAAGCGGTTTCCACTCTCTGCCAGGAGGCCATGCAGGGCGCCATCGCCCAGCTGGACGAGATGCGCCTGCGGGAGGGCGAGAACCTCCGCGCGGATCTCAGCGAACACCTGGATAAGGCCGCCGCGCTGCGGGAGCAGATCATCGGCTATGCGCCTCATGTGGTGGAGGAATACCGCCAGCGCCTGCTGGATCGCCTCGGCAAGCTGCCCGTGGAGCCGGTCGATCCGGCCCGCCTGGCCCAGGAGGTGGCCCTCATCGCTGACAAGTGCGCCATCGACGAGGAACTCAGCCGCCTGGACAGCCACATCCGTCAGCTGCGCCGTTACCTGGATATGACCGGCGAAACGGGCAAGAAGATGGATTTCCTGATCCAGGAAATGAACCGTGAGGCAAATACCATCGGCTCCAAGTGCTCCGACGCGGATATCGCCCAGTGCGTCGTCGACCTCAAGAGCGAGATCGAAAAGCTGCGCGAGCAGATCCAGAACGCTGTGTAAGGGAGGGGACGAAGTCCCCCGGAGGAAGTACGAATGAGCGAAACACGCAAGGGTATGCTGCTGGTGATCTCCGGCCCGTCCGGCACCGGCAAGGGTACCATCATTGAGCGCCTGATGGCGCAGGACAAATCCCTGGTCTTCTCCGTCAGCGCCACCACCCGCGCGCCGCGTCCCGGCGAGCAGGACGGAGTGCATTACCACTTCATGACCGTGGAAAGGTACAACGAGCTGGTTAATGAGGGCGCCTTTGTGGAACATGCCCAGGTGCACGGCAACTACTACGGCACGCTGCGCAGCGAGGTGTACAAGCGCCTGGAGCGGGGCGAGAACGTGGTGCTGGATATCGACGTCCAGGGCGCGCTCAACGTCATCGCCAGCGAGAAGGAGAAGGTCAGCATCTTCATCCTGCCCCCCAGCATGAAAGTGCTGCGGGAGCGCCTGACCGGCCGCGGTACCGAGACGCCCGAGGCCATCGAGCGCCGGCTGCACAACGCCGTCTGGGAGCTGAGCCAGAAGGACCATTACGAATACAAGGTGATCAACGATGACCTGGACGCTGCCGTCCGCACGCTGCAGGCCATCATTGAGGCGGAAAAGCACTCCTCCGCTTATTACAGCGTGGAAGTGCCCGAGGAATAAGTCAACCCTGCCGCACTGCCGGCTACAAATATAAAGGAGGACAAACCCATGTCTATCGTCGATCCCTGCATCCTGGAGCTGCTGGAGCATTCCGATTCCCGTTACACCCTGGTCGTTGAGGCCAGCAAGCGCGGCCGTCAGATCGTCGGCGGCAGCCAGGCGCTGATTGACAACGCCGGCATGAAGCCCCTCAAGACTGCCGTGGAGGAGATCAACCGCGGCCTGCTCACCTTTGAGCGGCCTGCGGATGAAGAGGCTGTGACCAGCAATGAGCTGTAATGCCCTGAACCTGGCGGGCAAGACCGTCGTGCTGGGGGTGACGGGCGGTATCGCGGCCTACAAGGCCTGCGAGGTCGTTTCCCGCCTGCGCAAGATGGGGGCGGAGGTTTACGTCATCATGACGAAGAACGCCGCCGAATTCGTGCAGCCCCTGACCTTCGAGACCCTGTCCAACCACCCGGTGGTCACCGATACCTTCGCCCGCCCCGAAACCTGGGAGGTGGAGCACATCGCCCTGGCCAAGCGGGCGGACGTGTTTGCCATTGCCCCGGCTACGGCGAACATCCTGGCCAAGATGGCCCACGGCATCGCGGATGACATGCTCTCCACCACCGTGCTGGCCACCAAGGCTCCGGTGCTCGTTGCCCCGGCGATGAATACCGGCATGTGGACGGCTGAGGTCACGCAGGAGAACTGCGCGGTGCTCAGGAAGCGCGGCGTGCATTTCGTCGGGCCGGACGCGGGCTTCCTTGCCTGCGGCGACACCGGCTCCGGCCGCATGAGCGAGCCCGCTGCCATTGTCGAAGCCATTGCGGCGCTGCTCTGCCCTGTGCAGGATATGGCAGGCCTGAAGGTGATGGTCACCGCCGGCGCGACCCGCGAGCGCCTCGACCCCGTGCGCTACATGACCAACGATTCCTCCGGCAAGATGGGCTTCGCCGTGGCGGAGGCTGCGGCAAAGCGCGGCGCTCAGGTCACGGTCGTGGCCGGCAGCACCACCGCGCCCGCCCCCCAGGGGGTGAAGATCTATCGGGTGGAATCCACCCAGGATCTCTATGATGCGGTGACATGCTGCGCCGCTGAGATGGACGTGATCATCCAGGCCGCTGCGCCCGCGGACTACCGCTTCGCCGTTACCTATCAGGAGAAGCACAAGAAGGCCCACGACGGCCAGCCTCTCGTGGTGGAGCTGATCGAGAACCCGGACGTCGCCGCCGCCGTCGGCGCCGCGAAGAAGCCCGGACAGACCCTCGTTGGATTCGCCGCTGAGACCGAGAACCTTCACGCCAACGCCCAAAGGAAGCTGGCGAAGAAGAACCTCGACCTCATCGTTGCCAACGACGTCAGCCAGCCCGGCGCAGGCTTTAACGTGGATACCAACATCGCCACCCTCATCACCAAAGACGGTATGACCGAATGCCCCCTCCGCACCAAAAAGGAGCTGGCGCAGGATATCCTGGACAAGGTGATGGAGCTGCGTGCAAAATGATCTGAATGATCTGCTGATAAGTACCGCCCTCTGCTGCATATGCGCGGCAGAGGGCGGTTTGTGTGCATGGGAGTTGCTGCCACAATACACAGCAAAAAGCGTTCTCCAGCATGGCCGGATCTCAGTACATAATGACTGAGCCCGATTATCGCGAGTTGGAGAGACGCT
Source organism: Clostridia bacterium (assembly GCA_017399225.1). The sequence goes on from JAFQEB010000002.1 coordinate 19,330, forward strand.
TCATAGCAATAATACTGCAAGCTGGAGGCGCTGTCAACTGTGAGATAGCGGCTTTCAGATGCCGTAAAGGCGAAAGCAGAGCAGCATCATTGCAAAAGGGGGACTGCCGTGCAGACAGTCCCCGATATGTCATTTGCCGAGGGTAAAGGTTAGCACACCCCCGCGGCCGTTCAGATCGATCTCATAGAAGCCGTACAGGCAGAGCATGTAATTGTCAGCTTCTTCTTCGGTCAGGGGAAAGAAGTAGATTGCAGATGCGCTGTTCTCGGCGTCGCCGGTAAGGAGTGCGTGCGTCTTGACGCCCTCGTACAGGCCAAGGGTCGTCCAGGGGCGGGTCATCATCTCCCGGGGAATCAGATACAGCCAGGCGTAGAGGGTTGTGCGGCTTTCCGGATTTGCCGGTGCATAGGCAGTGTCGATCTGCGTGCTCACAATCAGCTGCTCGCTGGTTCGCCGCGCATGGAGAAGGTTGAATCCCTCCACCGGGCGGCATAGGGGCTCAACGTCGGACAAGACCTGCTCGCTGAACTGCAGCTTCACATCCATATCGGACGCATCCAGCGTGGGAATATCCAAAGACTCCGCGTCGATCCAGCAGGAGGGGAGTGCAGTCGTCAGGTCCTCCAGTGTCAGATAATCCAGCGGCTGATACAGGATGTGCTGATAAGACATGAGCGACAGTGTCAGCCGGTCATCAGCCGGGATGGCCGTGAAAGCCGAGGGATCATAGGCCTCGGATACGAAGTCCCAGGTGCCGTCTTTGTGACGCTCCAGCGGCAGGTAGCCTGGCAGATCCCTGTCATGGATGGCCAGCATGAGGGTCATCCGCTGTAATTCACGGTTGTAGTCCAGCGGTGTAGCCGCCGCCAGAAAGGTCTGGCCGGTTTTTTCCGAAGTCATGGCGAAATTCAACACCATTTCTTCGCTGACCTCCGCGCCTGTCAGCGACAGCAGAACGAAGGTGCTGCCTTCCATGCTGTAGCTGGTCAGGTAGCGCAGCGTCATGCCATCCACCTCGGTCATATGTCCGACCGGCGTGAAGCTGCCGGCAGTCTGGGGTGTGATGTTTTCGCTGGTGACGTCGGGTGGATTATCCCGCAAGGCCAATACCGGCAGCACCAAAATGACTATCAGGCCCACGGCCAGCGCCAGCAGGGGGGCTGCACGCAGATGCCTCCGGGGTTTTGGCTGCACAGCAGCCTTCATCGTGCGCTGGATCAGCGCTTCGTTTGCGTGGATGCCATCGTTCATCTGTCTGTATTGTGTTTCAAACATTCGCGTTCCTTCCTTCCAGAACTTCTCTAAGCATTCCTCTGGCACGGGTCAGTTGACTGCGCACGGTGGAGGCCCGTTGTCCGGTTACATAGGAAATCTCCTCTGTTGAGTAGTTTTCGTAGTAGTGCAGGTGAATAACGGTGCGGTATTTTGCAGGCAGCTGTGCCAGGGCATCCGACAGGGGATGGTCCATGAAGGCGGGTGCGGCGGCGTTGGCGGCAGCTTCTATCGGTACAATACGGCGCAACCATCCCGAACGGTAATGCGCCCGGCAGCGATTGATTGTCACCCGAAGCAGCCAGGCCTTGCGGTGCTCTTCATCCTGAAAATCAGGAGCCTTTTCTGCATAGCACAGGAAAACGTCCTGGAACACGTCTTCTGCGTCGGATAGGTTTTGCAGGTGCGCGCGGGCAAGTCGGTATACCGTGTCCGCATAGGTGCGGATGACTTGCTCCAGCGTCATGGGCTGCATTGTATCCCTCCTTTGTACAGTGAAATTAAGAGCCCTTCACTTATAACATGAAAAAGCAGGCAGAAATGCTGCAATGTGCAGCAAAAAATCTGCCTGCTTACTTTTTCAGCGCCGGATGCTGCGCGCCTCGTGGGCCAGCAGCCACTCCTTGATGTATACTCCGCCGCCGTAGCCGGTCAGCGTGCCGTTTGCCCCGATGACCCGGTGGCAGGGTACGATGATGCTGATGGGATTGCGGTGGTTTGCGCCGCCCACGGCCCGGACTGCCTTCGGCTGCCCGATACGCCGCGCCTGCTCCCCGTAGGAGATGGTTTCGCCGTAAGGGATCGTGCGCAGGGCCGCCCAGCAGCGCAGCTGAAAGGCTGTGCCCGTCATGTTCAGCGGCAGGTCAAACTGCGTCAGCGTGCCGTCAAAATAGGCGTGAAGCTGTCGCGCGGCCTCCTGCAGCAGGGGCGTTTCCGGCGGGGACAGGGGCGCATCCGACCAGTCCACGGCGCAGAGCCCCCGGGCATCCGCTGCGATGCGCAGATGTCCGACGGGGGAGTCAATAACGCATTCCTGCACAGCGGTCAGTCCAGCACGGTCTGGTCGAAGGGCAGCACAAGACGGTTGCTGCCGTCCTCCCAAAGACGCTCCAGGTTGTAGAACTGCCGCTCCTCCGGGTGGAAGATGTGCACCATGATGTGGCCGTAATCCAGGATGACCCAGCGGCCCTCGTGGGCGCCCTCGGTGCGGCGCAGGGCCAGGCCCAGCTCGGCCATGCGGTCATCCACATCGTCTGCCAGCGCCTTGACCTGGTTGGCGCTGCGGCCGGTGGCGATGACCATGTAATCACAGATGACAGTCAGCTCGCGCACATCCAGGGCGAGAATGTTGTTGGCCTTGTTCTTGTACAGCGTCTGGGCAATTTCCTGCGTCAGGGCGATGTCCTGCATAAATCAGCTCTCCTTTTCATGTGTCATGTATATTGCGCCGCCGTCAGCCTTGGCATTCAGGCAGCGTGCGAAGCCATTCCAGGGTATGTACCGTCGTAGGATGCACTGCATAGCCCTTCTTTCGGACGTAGCGGAGCGTCCCTTCCATGCTGGTCATCAGCGCCCGCTCCAGCGAGACGTCAGCCAGGGCGCGAACCTCCTCCAGCAGGGGATAGGGCGCGCGGGTCGGCTCGATGGCGTCTGCCAGCCAGACGGCCATGTCCAGCTTGCTCATGCCGGGCTCGCCGGTGGTGTGGCGGCGGATCGCATCCAGCACGGCAGGGTCGGTCATGCCGTATTTCTGTTCCGCCAGGCAGGCGCCGGCGGCGGCGTGCAGGAGCGAAGCGCTGGCCAGCAGGTCGCTGTCCTCGGTCAGCTGCTGCGCCTTCGCCAGCTGCTGCATGTCCTTCAGGGGCATACATTTGGCACAGTCGTGCAGCAGGCCGGCCATCTCTGCGCGGTCTGCATCAAGGCCGTGGCGGAGGGCCAGCTCCCGGGCGGAAGCGGCGACGGCAAGGGTGTGGGAAAACCGCTTGGCGCTCAGATCCTCAAAGAGCATCGGCAGCCAGTTTGATGCCTGGGGGATGCGGGCTTTGACGCCGTACAGCCCGGCGGCATCCGCGTACTCCCGCACCTGGACGGGCAGGTAGGGCGTGGGCTGACCCTCTGCAAGCGCCTGGCGTATCCCGGTGGAGGACGCCGGCAGGACGGGCGCATCAATGAAGGTGATCTGCCCGCCCAGCAGCTGCAGCCGGTCGCGTTCGGCATTCAGCGCCTCCTGCGTATGCCTGGACTCCCGGGGAAAGACCAGGAAGCGGCACAGGCGGAGGATCGTGCCGTACTCGCGCCAGTTCTTCAGCTCCATCAGCGTATCTGCGCCAATCATGTAATGAAGCTCTGCCTTGGGATATTTCTCCTTCAGAATGGAAAGCGTATCCACTGTATAGATCGTTCCGCTGCGGTCGATCTCCTCCCGGCAGGGCTCCAGGCCGTCGATACCTGCGCACGCAGCGCAGAGCATACGCCAGCGATCCTCGGCGGGGGTGATATCCTTCTTGTGGGGCGGGTTGCCGCTGGGCAGCATCAGCACCCGATCCAGCGCTGCTGCCTTCATGGCGTACTGCGCCATGCGGATGTGACCTATATGAACGGGATCAAGGGTGCCGCCCATGATGCCGATGCGTTCCCTGGCCATGTCAGGCTGCCTCCTGCGTGTATGTTTCGGGCCGAATGCAGATGCAAGGGAACCCATTCACATTATATCCGATTCCGGGAAAAATGTAAACCGTCAATCAGGGGGAGCCTATGGAGCAGTATTTACGCCGCAACCGCCTTTCGGAGCTTATGGACGGCCTGGGCGTCCGGGCGCTGATCTATCTGCTGGCGCTGATGTGGTTTGTGTGGCTGTGGGGGCTGGGGATCCCGTCTCTGCTGGCCGGGGCGGCGCTGGGAACGCTGGGGCAGCTTACCCGCAGCCGGTGGCGAAGGCATACCGTGGCCCGGCGGGAAAGGGCGCTGCGCAGCCGCCTGGGGGCGGAGCTGATGCTGGAGGACATGCTGCTCTCCGAGCCTCGTGAGGCCCACTTCCGCGCGGCGCTCCTGCTGGCGGAAAGGTGGCCCATTGCCCTTCAAACGGTGAAGGAGGAGGGCGTCCTGTGCCTCCAGGGGGAGGAAAAGCTGCTGGTGCAGTGCCTGCGGATGCCGGCGGACGGGGCGCTATCGCCAGGAGACCTTGCCGCCGGGCAGCGGGCAGTCAGGCGCGCGGGGGCGGACCGGGGCGTGCTGTGCGTGCTGGGGAAAACGCCGCCCAAGGTGCTTGCACGGGCAGAGCAGACGTGCATCCCGCTGCGCATCATCTCCCGGGATACGCTGATGGAACTGGCCGGGCAGACGTCCCCCGCGACGGACGAGCAACTGGTCGCCCTGGGCAAACGCCGCAGAAAGCCGGCGGGCCGGGGCGGCGCGCTGCAGCTGGTTTTCCGCCGGGATAAAGCGCGGCGCTACTTTACCTACGGGCTGACGATGGTGCTGCTCTATGTGCTGACCGGTGTGCGGGTGTATGCGGTGCCGGGGCTGGTTTGCCTGACGATGGCGGTGCTGTGCCGCACCGGCCGCAGCGGCGGAGAAACGCTGTGATCAGCCCCGCATGAGGCGCTCGGTCAGCGCGGCGGCGGCGTCCACCTCCTGCTGCGTGGTGAAGGGCCCGACGGAGAAGCGGGCTGCGCCGGATTCCAGCGTGCCCAGCCAGGCGTGGATCGCCGGGGCGCAGTGCAGGCCGGAGCGGATCGCTACATCCGCGCCGTCCAGCTGATCCGCCAGTGCGCCGCTGTCCCCGTGGAAGGGCACGACGCTGGTGATGCCAACCCTGGGGGCGGATTCGTCCCCCAGGATGCGCAGCGACGGGATATCCGCCAGCTGGCGGCGCAGACGCTCGTTCAGCATGTGCTCGTAGCCCTCGAGCTCTGCCCGGTGCTGCCGCACGAACCGCAGCCCCTCCAGGAGTCCGGCGATCCCCGGCAGGTTCAGGGTGCCGCTCTCATAGCGGTCGGGGAGGATCATCGGCTGACTGACGCTCTCGGAGGCCGAGCCTGTGCCGCCTACGATCAGCGGCTCCGGATCGACGCCCTCCCGCAGGGCCAGCAGACCCGTGCCATGGGGGCCCAGCAGCCCCTTGTGGCCGGGCATGGCGATCATATCCGCATTCAGCCCGTCAAGGGTCACGTCCAGCACGCCTGCTGTCTGAGCGGCGTCCACCAGCAGCGGGACGCCCCGTTCGCGGCATACGGCGCCAAGGGCGGCGGCGGGCTGCACCACGCCGGTCACATTGCTGGCATGGCAGAGGATCACCAGCCGCGTTTCCGGGCTGATGGCGCTGCGCAGGGCCTCCGGGTGCAGCAGGCCGCGGCCGTCCGGCTGCAGCACCTTCACGCGCACGCCGTGATGGGATACCTGTCTTTCCAGCACGCGCATGACGGCATTGTGCTCCCCGTGGGAGCAGATGACCTCGTCTCCCTGGCGGAGCATACCGTTGATGGCCAGGTTCAGGGATTCGGTGCAGTTGCGGGTGAAGATGAGCCGCTCCGGCGTGCGGACGCCCAGCAGCGCCGCCGCTTCCTCCCGGCAGCTTTCCACGATGCGTCCGGCCTGCAGCGAGAGCTTGTGTCCGCCTCGGCCGGGATTCGCGCCGACCCTTTCCATCGCGCCGGTCATTGCGCGGATCACCTGCGCCGGCTTGGGGAAGGATGTGGCGGCATTGTCCAGATAAATCATCGCAGTCCTCCTGAACCTCCGCGGGAATTTTGTATATCCTAATGGAGGGAGAGAGGAGGTAGAACCCATGTCGGAGAATTTCTGCATCGCGGCCTTCCGTTCGCGCCTGCATGTGATGGCCTACGAGCGGGCGCTAGCGGCGGCGGGCGTGAAGGCCTCGGTGGTCACAACGCCAAGGGCGGTCTCCATCGGCTGCGGCCTGTCCGTCCGGTTTGAGAGCCGGGATCTGGAGAAGGCGCGCCTTGCCCTGCGCCGGGTTCCCCAGGGGAATCTGATCGGCCTGTACCTGGTGGAAAGGGATCAGATGAACCGCCAGGTGGTGCGGCCCATCCACAGCCAGCCGGGGCACTGACGACGCTTTTTGAAACAGGCAAGGATTTTGCAACTTTTTTTACTTTTGCTCTTGATTTTTTCCTGCGAACGTGTTATAGTTATTAGCGCTGGTTTTCGCACGGTTTATGCCGTCCCAATCAACCATCTATCGGTGTAAACCGCCGATCACAGTTCACATCAGCAGGAGGTGAAAGAAGTTGCCGAATATCAAGTCTGCCAAGAAGCGCGTTAAGGTTACCGCGAAGAAGACCCTGCGTAACCGCATGGTGAAGAGCGCTGTCCGTACTTCCGTGAAGAAGTTCGAGGCTGCTGTTGCTGCCGATCCTGCGACCGCCAACGTCCAGCTGACCGCGACCACCTCCGCGATTGATAAGGCTGCGGCCAAGGGCGTTATGCACAAGAACGCTGCCAACCGCAAGAAGGCCCGTCTGGCCAAGCAGCTGGCTAAGGCTGCCATGTAATGGCCTTTCGTCAACAGGAGTTTTGCCTCATCCGTTATATCGGATGAGGTTTTCTTATTTGCAGAATTTATTTTGGAAAATCTTCTTTTCCATGCATGAATCTGGCTGTGTGATGCGTTTAGTAGGTGTACGGAAGCTGATGAAAACGGCTTTTGCCTCACGAATGCAGGAAACTGCGGTGGCAGAGCCGAATATCCATATTAGTAACAGGATCTATGGAAGGAAGGACAACGATGAAACGGATCATTGCAATGCTCCTGACGATGACGCTGGTCATCACGCTCCTGGCTGCCCCGGCGGCACAGGCAGCCTCTTATGCCACCGCGGTGGTCAAGGGCGGATGGCTGCGCCTGCGGGCCGACGCCTCCTATAACGCGGAAACCATTTCTGCCTACTATACCGGCACCAGCGTTACCATCCTGGGCGGCGCGGGAGATTGGTTCCATGTCGCTACGCCCGACGGCAAGCAGGGCTATATGCACTCGGATTTCCTGACCATCACCGGCTCCATCACCGGCGGTCAGCTGGATGAGAACACCGCGGCCTATGTTACCAGCAAGAACGGCAAGTCCGTGCGTATGCGCACCGGCCCGTCCAAGCAGTATTCCACCGTTGCCTCCTATGCGGTGGGCACGCCGGTCACCATCCTGATCTCCGGCGACGAGTGGTGCAAGGTGCGCATCGGCGGCCGTACGGGCTATATGATGACGGAATTCCTGACCACCACCAATACCGGCGCGCCGGATACGGACGTGAGCGGCTATACCGCCTACGTCACCAGCGCCAACGGCCTGGGCGTGCGGATGCGCAGCGGCGCCGGCAAGCTGTATTCGACCCTTGCCACCTATCAGGTGGGTACCCGGGTCACGGTGCTGGAGTACGGCAAGACCTGGTGCAAGATCCGCGTCAATGGTCTGACCGGCTATATGATGACGGAATTCCTGACCACCAATACGCCCAGCGTGGTGACCAGCGTCGTCCTCAGCGATAATTCTGTCTGGCCGGGCGAGACGCTTTACGCCACGGTCCAGCCCTCCGGCGCTTCCGTTACCTATGAATGGCTCAATGACAAGGGCTACCGCGTCGGCAGCGGCAGCAGCTACACCGTTCAGAGCAGTGATGCGGGCCGCCGCCTGCGGGTGCGGGTCACCGGCAAGAACGGCACCGGCGGCAGCGCGGTCTCCGGCTGGGCGACCGTCCAGGGCAGCGGCAATGTGTCCGTGGGTTATGCCCTGACCGGCGTGACTATCAGCGATACCACCCCCACCGTGGGCCAGACCCTGACTGCGACCATCAAGCCTGCGGGCGCGACGGCCAATATCAGCTGGTTCCGGGATGACGGCGTGTTCATGGGCAGCGGCAGCACCTACACCGTGCGCACCACTGACCTGGGCCGCAGCCTGTACGTCTGGGCTGAGGGTACCGGCGCTACCAGCGGCGATGCCACCAGCAGCCTGACGCAGCCTGTCGCTGCCGGTGCAGCCCAGCAGATCGCCCTGCAGCGGGTGACCATCAGCGATACCACCCCCACCGTGGGCCAGACCCTCACCGCGACGCTCTCGCCTGCGGGCGCGACGGCTTCCATTACCTGGTGCTCCAGCGACGGCCGCGTGCTTGGCTACGGGGAAACCTACACAGCCCGTCAGACCGACGTGGGCTACGGCCTGTGTGCCTACGCCACCGGCACCGGCAACACCACCGGAGCGATCGTCAGCCAGGTGACCTCCAAGGTGCAGGGGGCAGCGCAGAGCTACCGCATTTCCGGCGCGGAGATCAGCGACATGACCCCCACTGTCGGCCAGACGCTGAAGGCTACGGTCTATCCTGCCGGTGCCACGGCGGTCATCACCTGGTACCGGGATGACGACTGGATCCTGGGCTACGGCGATACCTACACCGTCACTGCGGCGGATGCGGGCCATACCATCTACCTGTGGGTAGATGGCACCGGCAACACCACCGGCGGTGCGACCAGCAATATCACCGCGCCTGTTTCCGGCGGCGGCTCCTATGTGACCACCACCACGGATTTCGGGTGGTAAGCGGCAACCAAAGCCAATGCGCGTCTGTCCCAAAAGGCAGGCGCGCTTTTCACGAATCATCCTTCCGGAGGTACGCAAGATGAAGCCCGCATGGCATTATCGCCCCGAGCGCAACTGGATCAACGACCCCAACGGGCTGGTGCAGCTGAATGGCTGGTACCACCTGTTTTACCAGTACAATCCCCACGGCGATCAGTGGGGCGACATCCACTGGGGCCACGCCCGGTCCCGGGATCTGCTGCACTGGGAGACGATGCCTATCGCCATGACGCCGGACGCCGCCCGGGGAGAGCTGCACTGCTTTTCCGGCGGCTACTGCAAGGATGCGCAGGGCAAGCCACATTTCTTCTATACCAGCATCGGCGCGGAGGCGGATGGCCGCGACTGCACCCACGGCGCGCAGCAGTGGTTTGCCGAGCCTGCGGATGACGACCTGACCCGCCTCATCCAGACTGACGAAGGCGCGCTGACTGACGACGTCCACGGCGCAATGCACGTCCGCGACTGGCGCGACCCCTGCGTCATCCGCCACGAGGGCCAGTATCTGATGGTGCTGGGCGGCTGCGTGGAGGAGCGGGGCTGCATCCTGCTTTATACTTCGCCGGACATGCGGAAATGGACCTACCGGCACATCCTCGCCCAAAGCGACGCCGCCGACGGCAAGCCCTGGGAGTGCCCCAACCTCTTCCATACGGACGGCAAATTCGGCCTGATCTACTCGCCCTGCGCGGAGGTTCATATCAAGATCGGCACGCTGGACGGTGAGCTCCGCTTCCACGAGGAGCGCGACGAGATCCTCGACCCCGCCGCCTGGAACGGCTTCTACGCCCCGCAAACCTTTACCGACGAGCAGGGGCGGGTCATTTTGATCGCCTGGATGCCCGAGTGCGACAACGTCCGCAAGGGTTGGGCAGGCGTGATGAGCCTGCCGCGCATCCTGCACATCACGGAGGAGGGCCTCCACAGCGAGCCCGTCCCCGGCGCAGAAAGCCTGCCGGGTGTGCAGCGCTTCCAGGTGTGCAGAGAATCGCTCCCGGCGGAGTGGACGCTGCACCGGAGCCCCGACGGCACGGAGTACACCAACCTCTCCCTTGGCACGGACGGCACGCTGCTGCTCAGTCGCCTGCATTCCTCCCTGAGCGAGGGGCCCTCCAAACAGCCCATCGTCCGCACCGTCCCCCTGCGCGACGTGAACGACGTGTTCATCGCCGTGGACGGCAGCGCGGTGGAGGTACTGGTTAACGGCAAGTCCCTGTCCGGGCGGATTTACCCCACCAAATGAAAATGCGCCTCCCCAAAGCGGGGAGGCGTTTTGCGTGCCATTATCGTTCTGTTTGTTCAGTCATGATGCCCCAGCGGATACCGAACTTGTCTACGAAAACCACCCGGCAGGAGCTGTAGGGCGTGGCTGCCATCGGGTAGATGGCGGTGCTGCCCTCCTGCAAAACCGCGTAGGCCCGCTGCACCTCTTCCTTGGTGTCGTACATGATGGTCAGGAAGTTCGAGTAGCAGGTCTGGAATTCGATGTCAGCATGGTCGCTCATGATGATCCGCTGCCCGTCCAGCATCAGCTCGGCGTGATAGATCCAGTCCTTCTGTGCCTCTGTGAGCAAGGGCATGTACGCCGGATCATTGGCGTCCCGGTAGGAGATCTGGCAGGCGATCTGCCCGCCGAAGGCCTTTGCGTACAGGTGAATAGCCTCACGGCACTGGCCGCCGAAATTCAGGGTGGGGGTGATCTTCATGAGCGTACCTCCGTTAAACTTTCCTGAAATTCCTCAAATACACGATATGCTTGAGCACGATATGCGCCTTCCACCAGTATGCGGCGACCTCGTACTCGGCGGTGTACTCGTTCCACCATTTCCACGGTACGGGCCAGGAGCCGTCCGGGAGCTGCGAGTCGATCAGGAACTGGCACTCCGCCTGCGCCGCCTCGGCGATGAGGGGATAGCAGGGATGCGCTGGGCCGTCGATCATGTCGGTGGGACGGTCGACGTACTCCACGCCGTACTTGGTCAGGTCGGTGCATACGCACATGGGGACCTGAACGCGCAGGCGCTCCGCCAGCCGGTCAAGGCCGGTGATGCCGTGGCCCTCGGCGTACTTCGCCAGCTGCAGGAACAGGAACACCACATGCTTCTCGGCAAAGGGCTCCTGGGCAAGCAGCCAATCAATGGCCTCCTGGGCGATGGTGCGTCCCTTGCGGTACAGTGCGGAATCCCGCTCCGAGTAGTGCAGGATGAACGCAGCCAGCGCGGCGGTGGGGTTGTAGTTGAAGCCCTCCTTGCCCTCGTACGTCCACCAGATGGCCCTCGGGTGGTCGTTGTTGGAGGGGATGGAGCCGGGCCACTGCCGGTGGGCTTCGTCGAAGTCTTTTCCGCTGTCCAGATAGCGCAAAATGCCCTGCACAATGGGATGCTCCCGGGGCGTATCCAGGCGGAAGAGGATGTCGATGGCCGTCTGCGTGGTCAGGGGCGAGGAGCCGGGGTTCCAGTTGTCCGCCTCCAGCGCATGACCGAAGCCGCCGTCCTCGTTCTGGAACGCGGCCAGGGCCTGCAGCACATTCCCGGCGCTTCCGCCCTCAAAATGGTACTGCCACAGGGCCAGCTCCAGCGGACGGGAGCAGCGGTACATGAAGGCGCGGGCCTTTTCGTAAGTGTTCATATGAATACCTCCTTTGCGCCAGCATAGCGCAAACGGGATGGTTTGTCTTGTAAAAATGCGTCATCTGCGGGCGAGGGCGAGGGCTTCCTTCGGGGACATCAGGTGATGCCGGCGGAAGTCGTGCAGCAGGTGCGCCTGATCGGTATAGCCGAAGCGCTCGACCGCGTCCAGCGCGCTGTAGCGGGGGTTGAGCGCCATGTCCTGCCACAGCAGCTGATAGCGCAGCAGCGACGCAAAGGCCTTGGGAGACACGCCCATCATTGCGTCAAACCGGCGCTCCAATTGGCGCGGAGACAGCACCAGCGCCGCAGCGACTTCGCTCACACGCCCCCGGCCGCTGGTTCGCAGCATGTGGTGGATGGCGTTCAGCACCGTCGCATCCGCCCGGGCGGTATCCAGCAGCGCCAAAAGCACCGGCTCTGCCGCGCGGATCTTGCCCTCCAGGGTGACCTCCTCAAACAGCACCGGCATGAGGGCGCGTTCGATCCGTCGGAAGAAGGCTTCCGCCGGGTACTGCCGGTTGAGGCTGCCGCGCAGGGAATCCTCCGTGAACAGTGCTGCCGTCCAGGCATAGAAGCGGATGGCAAAGGTCGCCGCCAGCCCGCCGGTAGCGTTGCTGGGCCCGGTGAACCCGGAGTACTCATCCAGCGCGCAGAAGGAGCTGCTGATGCCATTCTGCGCGTAATCAATATGGAAGATGATATCCATGCAGGTGTCCGGGATAACGATGCCGCCCGCGTGGGGCCGCTCCGGCAGGGGACACTCACTGCCCCAGAAGCAGCGGACATACGGCGCAAGGGCCGCACAGGGCGCGATCTCCCGGTAGGTTTCGTCCTGCTGGAAGGGCGTGCCCGTGATGGGATGGTACATGCTTGCCAGGGCGCGCATCAGCCGATCCCCTTCGCGTCCAGGCGGATGCAGTCGACGACGTCTGTGGGCAGGGTGCAGTTTTCGCCGCGAAGCTTTGCGGCCCGGATGCCTGCCAGCCCGTGGATCAGCGCGCCGAAGGACGCAGCCTGGACGCTGCTGAGGCGGCCCTCCTCATATTCCGGGTAAGACCGGGCAAGCAGCGCGGTGATGATCCCTGCCAGCACGTCTCCGCTGCCGCCCTTGGCCAGGGCAGGGGAGGTGTACAGATTGCAGCAGGTCTCTATGCCGTTTGTGATGAGGCTGCGGGCTCCCTTGAGCAGCACGGTGCAGCCGCACAGGTCATGGAGCCTGTCCAGCGCGGCCAGTGTGTCGCCGGTGACCTCCTCGACGTCGCAGTCCAGCAGCCGGGCGGCCTCGCCGGGGTGGGGCGTGATCACATCAGCCTCCTTCAGGGGGAGAAGATCATCGGTCTTTGCCAGCAGGTTGAGGGCGTCTGCGTCCCACACGACGGGGCAATGCGCCTCGGTGAACAGCCGCAGGATGGGCATCACGTCGCTGGCCTGCCCCAGCCCGCAGCCAATGCAGGCCGCGTCTGCCCGTTCAAGGGCATGGCGGGCGATTTCGACGGCTTCCGGCTGCAGCAGGCCGTCCCGTTCGGGGAGTACCGCGCACATGGCTCCCGGAGCCAGCGCCTGCAAAATGGGCAGCAGGCTCTCCCGGCAGAGGATGGTCGTCAGCCCCGCGCCGGCGCGCATGGCCGCATTGGCGCACAGGGCCGCCGCGCCGGCCATGCCGCGACTACCGCAGAACAGCACCACCCGGCCGAAATCGCCCTTGTGGCAGACTGCGCTGCGGCGGAAAAGCTCGCCCTCCAGGTCACAGGGCTCCAGGATCTCCAAGCCGTCGTATTCCAGGTCAGGGTCGTGACCTTCGGGGATGATAATGGGCTGAACGGTGATCTTGCCTACATAATCCGGCGCGTCACCCAGCAGCAGCCCCTGCTTAATGCGATGGAAGGTGACGGTTTCCGTGGCTCTGACGGCCTCCCAGCCTAGCACTTCGCCGGTAGTTCCGTCAATGCCGGAAGGAATGTCTACTGCGATGACGGGTGTGCCGGAGAATTCGCTGCGGTCGTTCGCCCAGTGGATGAGCGCGCCGGCATAGCCGTCCACGGCGCGGGAGAGTCCTGTGCCGAAGAGCGCGTCGACGATCACGTCGCACGGAGGGAGCTCTTCATATTCAGAGGCATTCTGAACGGGGATTTGCAGCATCTTCGCCAGATTCCGGTTCAGCAGCGCATCGCCGCGCACATTATCGGTGACTTCAACAATATGGGCCTTTCCGCCCCGGGCTGCCCAGAGCCTTGCTGCTGCATAGCCGTCGCCGCCGTTGTTGCCCGGCCCGCACAGGAAAACGACGGTTCCTTTGTCCGTGTACCGGGCGATGGCCTCGACCACGCCCATGGCGGCGTGCTCCATCAGAAGCGCGCCGGGGACGTTGTTTTCTTCCATGAAGCGGTTCTCCAGCACTTTCATAGCAGCGGGCGTGATGGTAAATTTCATGAGGCAGGCCTCCTTAACGTACATCTCTTTCCTTTAGTATAGCGTAAATGCGGCAAATTGCAAGGATTATGTGTGCTGCATCGCGCGTTTTGCGTGGTAGCGCAGTCGGGTCGCCTCGCCGCCCCGCAGATGCCGCACTGCCTTGTTGTACTTCAGCAGCGCATGTACCTCCCGAGCCAGGCGGGGATCGATCTGCGGCAGGCGCTGGATCATGTCCTTGTGCACCGAGGATTTTGACAGTCCGTGTACCTTGGCAGCCTGGCGCACCGTGGCGCGGCTCTCCAGCATGTACCGGGCAATGGCAATGCACCGGCGGGCGATGGTTTCATCCATGAGGTTCACCCCTTCAAGCGTTTGTACAGCCTATGAAGGGAGGGGGCGGAAAAGTCCCCGCCAGGCAGGAAGGCGCGTGTGGACAGCCCTGAGAAATGCCCCGCAAAAAAACTGAAAAAAAGTGAAAAATAGGGGTTGACATTTCTTCCGGTATCGTGTATTATATCAAATGTCGCCTGACGAACACGGACGGCGAAACGGGAAACCGGGGTGTAGCGCAGTCTGGTAGCGCACGTGCTTTGGGAGCATGGGGCCGGGGGTTCGAATCCCTTCACCCCGACCAGAAAGCTACTTCGGGTAAAGCGTGGCTCCTTGGTCAAGCGGTTAAGACACCGCCCTTTCACGGCGGCTACAGGGGTTCGAATCCCCTAGGAGTCACCATTTTTCCTTTCTTCATCAGACTTGGGCCTTTAGCTCAGTTGGTCAGAGCGGCCGGCTCATAACCGGTTGGTCCCGGGTTCAAGTCCCTGAAGGCCCATTTTCTTTTGTGGCCCGGTAGCTCAGTTGGTTAGAGCGCCAGCCTGTCACGTTGGAGGTCGAGGGTTCGAGCCCCTTCCGGGTCGCCACTTTTCTGGATTTGGACCACAGAGCTCCGTGCTGGCGTAGCTCAATTGGCAGAGCAGCTGATTTGTAATCAGCAGGTTGCGGGTTCGAGTCCCATCGCCAGCTCCACAAAATTTTATATGGGTAGGTTCCCGAGTGGCCAAAGGGAGCAGACTGTAAATCTGCCGTCACTGACTTCGGTGGTTCGAATCCACCCCTGCCCACACTTCTTTCTGCGGGAATGGCGGAATTGGCAGACGCGCATGATTCAGGTTCATGTGCTCGTACGAGCTTGCAGGTTCAAGTCCTGTTTCCCGCACGGAAGAGCCGGATGTGAAAGCATCCGGTTTTTTGTTGTTCGCAAAAGGGGAGGCTGCCTTGTGGCAGCCTCCTCCAGGCATTTATGGGAAGGTGATACTTTGGTAATGCGCCCAATCCTGGGCATTTTCCATGTCCAGGCCAAGCTCCAGGCAGCATATGCGCCCTGAGGCGCCATCCAGATAAACTGTGCAGCGGGCAATGTAGTCACTGTCGCTGCCTTCGCCAAACTGGATGAACCAGCATTGCACATGGGCTGTTCGGGTGATGGTCATCTGAGGATCCCCGCAGAAATCGTAATAGGCTGAGGCAATGTGCAACTGGCGCAAAGCATCCTCGGTGATGCGCGGGTCGTAGCTGCACAGAAATTCGATTGTGAGACGCAGCGCCTCCTCATAGGACAGCACATCCTCCGTCGGCAGGGTGGGAAGATCATCGCGGTTGGGCATTTCGGGGTTGTAATAGTCGCCCGGCAAACGATGATAAATGCTGCAGAACATGGCCCGCTGGTCATAATTCCAGGTATGATACGGGCCAAGGGCTGCCTCCCATTCCTCGGTGCGGGCTTGATAGAATGCTGCGCGTTCCCCGCTGAGCTCTGCTGCGCCGCATACAGGCAGCAGAAGCAGCACGAGTGCGGACATGCATGCCAGTTTTCTCAACGTATACACCTCCTGTCAGCGGGATTCCGTGTCCACCGCTCTGTCGCTGTACTCCCTGGAGAGCTGCCCGCCAAGCACCTCGCCGGTCAGCGCATCAATGTGCACGATGCAAACCGGGTGCAGCAGCGGCGTGGATACCACCACCTGCCAGGTTTCGCCGGGATTCCACCAGGGATCTTTGTCGTAGTGGCAGGCGAAGGCGCAGTACACGGTACTTTCGGAATACTGTGCAGCCCACGCCTTGGCAATCTCCATGGCTTCTGTGAAGGGAATAGCATCCTCCGAAGGCAGCGTCCACACGCCGGGCAGCATCAGCGCCTTTTCCTCCGGGGTGCTGTTCCAGACGGTGTTGTCAAACAGGTACTCAATGGGGTATGCGCCGGTGGTGGTCATGTCGCCGCAGATGCTGCAGGCAAGGCTGGGGATGACGCCCACGGGCAGCGTGTCCGCCAGGGTGAGCGGCCTGTATTTCCGGGCGACTGACGGGCACTCCGGGTTACGGTGCAGGTATGCGCCGCCATCTGGGTTGCTGTACCAGCTGACGGTGGCCGCAGCGGGCGCTGACGGGGTATCGACATAGCACTTGCCGCAAATGAGATAGGACTGAGCCTCGGCTTCCGCGGCGGTCATGGTGAGGGTCTTGGCATAGCAGCTCTCCAGAGAGAAGTCGTTGTGGATGCACAGCGGATCCTGGTGGAGGGTCCATCCGTCAGGGAACCAGGTTTCCGCTCGGGCGGAGGCGGCGCACAGCAGCGTCAGCAGGAAGGACATAAGAATCAGGCGTTTCATGGGGATTTCTCCTTTCATCATGGCTTTGCCTATACAACGGACGGGGAGGGGGAGATCCTTCCAGAATCCGGCAGGTTTTACATATGTGACGAAATTCGTGGAAGCGTGCAATTTGCATTGACAATCCACCCAAATCCTGATACAATATCTCCGTTCTGAAAAAGGGTCGAATGACCCTGGCGATGAAAAGAAGAACGCACGGCAACGTCCACAGAGAGAGCTTCCCCGGCTGAAAGAAGCTCGTCAATGGCGTGCGACTGACAGCTTGGAGCCTCCCGGTGAGAGCCGGGCGTGTCCGCACGTTACAGCGGCCAAAAGGCATCGTCTTTGCGATGCGAAAATGGGTGGCACCGCGAAAGTCACACAATGATGACAATCGCCCCATGCAGTATTTCGACTGCGTGGGGATTTTTTGTCCCCATGCGGCGATGTACATATAGAACAGATTGGAGGAGTCACTATGTTGACCCAGGCACCACGTGGCACAAAGGACGTACTGCCGACCGATTCCTACCGGTGGCAGCACGTCGAAGCCCATATGCGCAAGGCCGCCGCTGAGGCTGGCTTCCGCGAAGTACGCACCCCCGTGTTCGAGCACACCGAGCTGTTCCTGCGCGGCGTTGGCGACACTACCGACATCGTCCAGAAGGAAATGTACACCTTCAAGGACAAGGGCGATCGTTCCATCACCCTGAAGCCTGAAGGCACCGCCGGCGCGGTCCGTGCCTTCCTGGAGAGCAGCCTCTACGCCGATGCGCTGCCCTGCAAGATGTACTACCTCAACGCGCCCATCTTCCGCTATGAGGCGCCCCAAAACGGCCGTCTGCGCGAGCATCATCAGTTTGGCCTGGAGTGCTTCGGCGCACAGGGCGCTACCGCCGATGCGGAGCTGATCCTGCTGGCCTACAAGCTCCTGGGCACCCTTGGCGTCAAGAACCTCAGCGTGAACATCAACTCCATCGGCTGCCCCAACTGCCGTCCCAAGTATCATGCGATGCTCAAGTCCTTCCTGGGCGAGCGCATCTCCTGCATGTGCGATACCTGCAAGACCCGCTTTGACCGCAATCCCCTGCTCGTGCTGGATTGCAAGGTGGAGAAGTGCCAGGAGCTGGTGGCAGATGCGCCCTCCATGCTGGATGTGCTGTGCGACGAGTGCGCCGAGCACTTCGCTCAGCTGCAGGAGTGCCTGAAGGCATCCGGCATTCCCTACCAGGTGGATCCCCGCATCGTGCGCGGCCTGGACTACTACACCAAGACTGTGTTTGAGCTGATTACCACCACGGACAAGGGCAACCTGACCGTCTGCGGCGGCGGACGCTACGACAACCTGGTGGAGCAGCTGGGCGGCCCCAGCATGCCCGCCGTTGGCTTTGGCATGGGCATTGAGCGCGTGCTGATGCTGCTGGACTCTGAGGGCGTCGAAATCCCCAAGCCCGACCAGTATGACGTGTTCGTCACCTACATGGGCAGCAACAAGATTCCGGCCTTCATGCTGGTGCAGCAGCTGCGCCAGGCCGGCGTCAATGCGGACATGGATCACACCGGCCGCAGCCTCAAGGCCCAGTTCAAGTACGCCAACAAGACCGGCGCCCCCCTGTGCATCACCCTGGGTGATGACGAGGTGGCAAACGGCGTCATCAAGATCAAGAACATGAACACCCGCGAGGAGCGCACCGCTCCCATGGCGGAGGCCGCAGCGACTGTGCGGGTGATGCTGAAGTAAACTCCCTCAGTCATCGCTGGCGCGATGCCAGCTCCCTCGGAGAGGGAGCCTTTTGACTGGAGTAACTCCGCACCCTTCCGCAGGGGTCTTCGACCCGTTTATTTGGGCCGCCTCTCACTACTCAAAAGGAGAGGCCGAGTTAGCGCGACGTGAGGCGACCGTAGGAGAGCCGAGCCAAAGCTCACGTACAAAACCCCCATACCACGCGAGCATGCAGCCCGCGCCATGAGGGCGCGGAAAACCAACTCCAATACCGCGCATATCAACACGCGCACGCAACCAAAAAGGAACCAATCAACCAAGATCGCGAAACGGGTTTCGAAAGGGTCGAATGACCCTTGCGGGTGAAGGGCAGCGCCCTCCCCGCCGGAGGCCCCGCAACATACAAGAAAGAGGTACACACACATGCAGAACCGTACGCATACCTGTAACGAGCTGCGCATGGCCCATGTCGGCCAGACCGTGCAGATCTCCGGCTGGATGGAGAACGTCCGCGAAGTGTCCGCGAACCTGGCGTTTGTCGTCGTGCGCGACTTCTACGGCACCACCCAGGTCGTCATTGAGAATGAAGAGCAGATGAAGGTCGTCAAGGGCCTGAACAAGGAATCTACCATCTCCGTGACCGGCGTTGTCCGCGAGCGCGACTCCAAGAATAGCAAAATCCCCACCGGCGATATCGAGATCGTCCCGGAGAAGATCGAGGTGCTGGGCCGCTGCCGCCACAACGAGCTGCCCTTCCAGATCAACCGTTCCACCGAGGCGGACGAGACTCTGCGCCTGAAGTACCGCTACCTCGACCTGCGCAACCCCGAGGTCAAGAAGAACATCA
>JAFQEB010000026.1 GCA_017399225.1 Clostridia bacterium
TCCAGAGTCAGTCCCGTTACACTAAAACGAAACCTGGCGTTGATCAACGCCAGGCCTCGTAAGGTGCTCAATTTCCAGTCACCTCAATACCTTTGGGATCTTGAACTTCATAATGTGTTGCACTTGGTTTGACAAATCACTCGGGCGCCGCAGTAAGTGGACAGCTCCCCTTACACAGGGGAGCCATATCAGCTGGGCCAGCTCCCGGCCTGGCCGTCCTTACAAACCAAATTCCGAATTCCGAATTCCTAATTCCGAATTCTGAATCCCCCTTTCGTCCCAAGAACACAACCAATACAATCCCTGCGTTGAAAATCGACAAAACATCCGTTATAATTAGGAGAGATACCATGAAAGGGGGCGCGCCTGCATGAAGGAACTGACGCAGATCCGGCAGGAGCTGGATGCGGTGGATCGCCAGCTCGTGGCGCTGTTTGAAACGCGCATGGCGCTCAGCCGCGAAGTGGCTGCATATAAGATGGCGAAGGGGATGCCCGTGCTGGATCGCTCCCGGGAGGAGCAGGTGCTGGACAGCCGCTGTGCCATGCTGGCCGACCCGCACTGGGAGCCCTCCGTGCGCGCGCTGTTTGAAAAGATCATGGCCCTCAGCCGTGCCGAGCAGGAGCGCATGATGGAGGAGGATGTCCATGCTTGACCGCCATATCTTCATCATCGGTATGCCGGGCTGCGGCAAGTCCAGCCTGGGACGCAAGGTGGCGGGCAACCTGGGCCTCAACTACGTTGATACTGACCAGCGCATTGAGCAGGCCGCGGGCTGCCCCGTTACGCAGATATTCGAAAAGTACGGTGAGGAGGCCTTCCGCGCAGCGGAGACGAATGTCCTCATCCAGCTGACCCGCGAGCCTGGTTCCCTCGTCTCCACCGGCGGCGGCATGGTGATGCGCGAGACCAACCGGGCCATCATGCGCAATCATGGTATCATCGTGCTGGTGGATCGCCCGCTGGAGGAGATCATGGGCGACATCAAGCTCAACCGCCGCCCGATGCTGGCCAAGAAGGGCCTGCCGGAGGTGGAGCGGCTCTATCATGAGCGCATCGATACCTACCGCGCTGTGGCCGATGCGGTGCTGGACAACAGCCACGGCTATTATGCAGGCGTCGCGGGGCTGGAAAAGCTGATCCGCACGCTGTTCAACATCGGCCATCCCTGAGCAAGCTCAGCGCCGGCTATGCCCGCCAATGCAGGTATTGGCTGCCGCTGGTCGGGCTGACGCATGACCTCAATATCAATGCTCCTGTCAAGGAGGTTTGTTTCGATGGATTATCAGTTTGACCTGGTCGGCAAGATCGGCTCCATGGCGCTGATCCGCCGGGAGGATCGGGATATCGACTACAATATTTTTTCCCGGCTGGGCAGCGAGCTCAAGCCCGGGATGATCTGGGTCACCTCCGGCGCGGCGGAGATCGGCCGACTGGACTACCTGAAGCGCACCGGCTGCGAGCTGACCGGTACCGACGATGAGATCAAGGCGGATTACGCCTCCCAGGGCCAGTCGATCCTGATGCAGAACTACCGCCAGTTCATCCCCCAGGAGTACGGCGTGCGCCAGCTGCTGGTGGAGCATACCCACTTCAATGACCCGGAGAAGCGGGAATACATCCGCAAGCTGCTCATCCGCGCGGCCCAGCAGAAGACGGTGCCCATCGTCAACTACAATGACCCGGTCAGCGACGAGGAGATCCGCAAGATGGAGCTGGCCATCCGCCGCCAGCACGGCGACGAGGTCGTCGAGTGCGTGGATAACGACGAGACCGCCGCGGTCATCGCGGGCCTGGTGAAGGCCCGCACCCTGGTGCTGATGACCAGCACCGAGGGCATCTACCAGAATCCTGCCGACCCCACGACCCTGGTCAGGGACGTGACGGGCAAAACGGTAGAGGAGCTGGAGGTAGCGGTGCGCAAGCTGCAGAGCAACTGCGTGGGCGCATCCCGCGCTGGGGCCAACGGCGCCAGGGCCAAGCTGGAGTTCGCCCTCAAGTCTGCCAAGCAGGGGACGACGGTCATCATCGGTCATGCGCGGCATCGCCTGAGCGACCTGGTCAATGGCCGCGTGGCCTGCACCCGCATCGGCGTGGAGTGAAATATGACTTTACAGGACGCCATCCGCTATTTTACTGAAGAAACGCACATCATGCCCTGCCTCTCCGTGGCCTGCGGAGGAGCGGGGCGCTTTGCGTGCGCTATGGGCGGCCAGATCAATGAAGCCGGCGCGCCTGTCACGGAGCGCAGCATCTTTGACCTGGCCAGCCTGACCAAGCTCTTCACCGGCCTGACGGTCATGCGCCTGCACGAGGAGGGGCGGATCGATCTGCGTCAGCCCGTCACGGCCTATGCACCGCAGTTTGAAAACCTGACGTGCGTCCCGGTTTCACAGGTGCTGGGTTTTGAAATCGGCCTGACCACGCCGGAGCGCGTCGATGCGCAAAAGACCCCCGAGGCAGGCCGCGCACAGCTGTACGCGATCCGTCCGGGGGCGGTGACTGGCAGGGCTTATTCGGATATGCACGCCATGGTGCTCAAGCATGTGATCGAGGGTGCGGCGGATGAAAGCTACCTGCACGAGGTGGCGCGGATCATCCTTGATCCGCTGGGCATGGGGGATACCTTCTGCGCCGTGCCGGAAAGCCGCCGGGTGGATTGTGTCTCCTGCAACGGAGAGCATCGTATCGAGCGGGGGAGATACATCTGCCGCACGGATGTGCCGCCGGGGACGCCCCATGATCCCAAAGCGGCGCTGCTCTACCCGGAATGCCCGGGACATGCGGGCCTCTTTTCCACCCTGGGGGACCTGGTGAAGCTCTGCCGGGGCCTGCTGGCGGAAAGGGTCGTCAGTCGGGGGACGCTGATGGATATGGGCCGCAACCGCACGGGCTTTCAGCGCCCGGACGGCAGCTGGCAGCAGTTCCTGGGGGCGCAGTGCTATGTGCGCCATCCGGTGCAGTATCACAGCGAGATCCCGCCCTATGAGAGCGACCGCGCCATCGGCCTGAGTGGCTTTACCGGGCACCACTTGTCCGTAGATGTGCAGACGGGCACGTTTGCGGTTTTCCTGGGCAGCCGGGTGATGAACCGCCTGACCGTGCTGATCCCGGAAGCGGGCCGCAGCATCACGGATTACGGGCTGAACCCGGATGGTACGGGCCAGGTGCTTTGGCCGGACGGACGGCTTGTGTGGTCCTCGGTCGATTATGTGCACCAGAAGGATGCACACCTGCATCGAGCAGTGGCGGATACACTGGGCCTTCCCGATTGGCAATCACCGGGCAGGGCACGTCCGTGACGGCGGCCAGGGCGTCCGGGTCCTCCTCGCTGGCAATGGCGGGCAGCATACCGGTGAATTCCGTGGCGCTGGCCAGGGCGTTCAAATCAGTCAGATCATCGCGTTCCGGGGTCATGTGATCGCCTCCTTCGGCTTCAGCATGACCAGCCGGAACGCGTTTTATGCTGCCGTCATTTCTTCCGGCTGGCGCATAGGCTGATGGCGGATAAAGGGTCTTGCAAAATCCTGAAAATATGATATACTGTACTTGGTCAAAGAAAGTCAGACAAGGCCGGCAGCTGGTCGGCGGAGGAAAGTGAGGTTGACCGCAATGAGACTGAGCGATTCCATCGAGAGCTTTATCAAAACCATGCTGGCGGAGGACACGCCGGAGGTGGAGCTCAAGCGCAATGAGCTTGCAGAATACTTCGGCTGCGCGCCCAGCCAGATCAACTATGTGCTGGCCACGCGGTTTTCGCCCGATCACGGGTATATCACCGAATCCCGGCGGGGCGGCGGGGGATATATCCGCATCGTGCGCGTAGTGCAGAGCAGCTCCCAGAGGCTGATGTACCTGATCAACGAGCGCATCGGCGAGGCGATCGGCGAGGCGGAAGCCGTGCGCCTGATCCAGCAGCTGCTGGATCAGCAGATGGTCACGGTACAGGAGGCGGAGCTGATGCGGGCTGCGATCTCCTCCCAGGCGCTGTCCATCCCGATCCCGGAGCAGATCAAGAACGCGATCCGTGCCCGGACGATGAAGACGATGCTGCTGACCCTTGCCCGACAGAACCGGGAGCAGGGAGGTGCAAGCCATGGCTGAAAATGAAAACGGCTTCATGCCCTGCGAGGAGTGCGGGGTCAACGAGGCCTGCTATACCATTTCCGTCATGATGGGCGGGCAGGTGACGCAGAAGCACCTGTGCGCGGACTGCATGGCGAAGATGAACATGTCCATTGCAACGGGCAACGTCAAGCATCTGCTCAGCGCGATCCTTTCCGCCATTACAGGAACGGAGGCGCCCAGCGACGCCGCGCCGGTGCCGGACGTGGTATGCCCCCGCTGCAGCACGACCCTCAGCCAGTTCACCAAGACGGGCCGTCTGGGCTGCCCGGGCTGCTATCAGGCCTTCCGTGAGCAGCTGACGCCCATGCTCAAGCAGATCCATGGCCGCGTGGAGCACGCCGGCCGCCGCCCCCTGGATACCGAGGAGGCCCAGCGCAGCCGCAGCCTCCACGGGGATCTCCAGCGGCAGCTGGAGGATGCTGTGACCCGGGAGGATTTTGAGACTGCGGCGCTCCTGCGCGATCAGCTGCGGGCCCTCAGCGGGGAGGAGGCGGCAGAATGAGAGAGAAGGTTGTGCTGTCCTCCCGGGTGCGCCTTGCCCGGAATTACGAGGATCTTCCCTTTGACCTGGCCCAGAGCCCGGAGGACGCGGCCCGCTGCATCAGCCGCACCACCGGCGCGCTGCAGGCAGACCGCCTGGGCGAGAGCTTTGCGCTGCATCGCCTGAGCGAAATGAGCGAGGTGAACCGTCAGGCGCTGGCGGAGAGCCGGCTGATCAGCCGCGATCTGCTGCGCAGCCCGGAGACCGCGGCGGTGCTGCTGCGGGCCGAAGACGGTACGTCCGTGATGATGAATGAGGACGACCACCTGCGAATCCAGGCCATCCGTCCGGCGCTGGATCTGAATGCTGCGGCGCAGGCATGCTTTGAGGTGGAGGATGCGCTGTCCCGCCAGACGAGCTTTGCCTTTGACGATCAGCTGGGCTACCTGACCGCCTGCCCCACCAACACGGGCACCGGCATGAGGGCCTCGCTGCTGATGCACCTGCCCATGCTGACCCAGGGCAAGCAGATGGGCAACGTGGGCCAGCTGGTAGCCAAGGTGGGCCTCAATATCCGCGGCGTGTACGGCGAAGGCTCCGAGGCGCTGGGGAACATCTACCAGATCAGCAACCAGGTGACCCTGGGCAGGACCGAGCAGGAGCTGATCAGCGCGGTGACCGCCGTGGGCGTGCAGCTCAGCGATATGGAGCAGGCCCTGCGGAACAAGGCCATGAAGGATGGGCGCACCGCCCTGGAGGATCTGGTCTTCCGTGCCTACGGCGTTTTGCAGTATGCCCGGCTACTCCCGGCAGGGGAGTTCTATCAGCACTGGTCCTACCTGCGGGTGGGCGCGGCACAGGGGATGATCCGTATGCCGCTCCAGGCGGTGGACGCTCTGCTGGATCAGGCGCAGGCGGCGCATCTGTGCGTGTATGCCGAGGAAGCGCTGGAGGGCGCGGCGCTGGACAGCGCCCGGGCTGACCGTATGCGGCAGCTCATCGGGGCCTCCGGTATGGCCCGTGCCTGAAGAATATATTCGGAGGAATCATCATGGCAGTATTCGGTTACTTCACCAAGCGGGCGCAGCAGGCTATCGAGCTGGCGCGCCAGGCAGCGGTGAAGGAAAGTCAGCCCTTTGTGGGCACGGTGCATCTGCTACAGGGCCTGCTGCTGGCCGGCGGCAACTATCCGGCGGAGATCACCGATAAAGTCAGCACGGATTATATGGAGGACGTCATCCGCCACCTGGAGATGGACGTGACCCTGCCCCAGACCAACCGCGGGCAGCTGGCCATGACGCCCAATGCCCGGCGGCTGCTGGAGCTTTCCGTCCTGGAGAGCCGCCGCATGGGGCAGAGCTATGTGGGCACGGAGATCATGATGCTCACCATCGTCGTCACGCCCCGCACCTTTGCTGCCACCAGCATCCTGGAGCGCAGCGGGGTCGAGATGCAGAAAGCTGCGGAGGCGCTGCGGGCGGCGATCCGCGAGCAGCGGGGCATTCAGCTGAACCGGCCCCTCCCGCAGACGGAGAAGCCGGAGCAGCGGGAGAATCAGCCCCCCGCGCCCCCTATGCCGCCCGTGCCGCCCCAGCCTGGTATGCCCGGCCCGGCGCAGGCCAATACCCAGAGAAATCAGCAGCGGCGCAACCCGACGCCGCTGGAGCAGTATGGCCGCGACCTGACAGAATCCGCCCGGAAAAACGAGCTGGATCCGGTCATCGGCCGGGATATGGAGATCCAGCGCATCGTGCAGATCCTTATCCGCCGCACGAAGAACAACCCCGTCCTCATCGGTGAACCGGGCGTGGGCAAGTCCAGCGTGGTGGAGGGCCTGGCCCAGCGCATCGTGGCCGGCAATGTGCCGGAGATGCTGATCAACAAGCGGGTCATCTCCCTGGATATCAGCAGCATGGTGGCGGGCAGCAAGTACCGCGGCGAATTCGAGGAGCGGCTCAAAAATACCATCACCGAGATCCGCCGGGAGGGGGATGTGCTCCTCTTTGTGGATGAGATGCACACGCTGGTGGGCGCAGGCTCAGCTGAAGGTTCCCTGGACGCTGCCAACATCCTCAAGCCTGCCCTGGCCAGGGGCGAGGTGCAGTGCATCGGCGCGACGACCCTGGATGAGTATCGCAAGCATATCGAAAAGGATGCTGCGCTGGAGCGCCGCTTCCAGCCCGTGAACGTCGGAGAACCCACCGCCGAGGAGGCGCTGGCCATCCTGCACGGTCTGCGGGAGCGGTATGAAAAACACCACCAGGTACACATCACCGACGAGGCCCTGGAGAGCGCGGTGGCCCTGGCGGATCGCTACATTGCAGACCGCTTCCTGCCGGACAA
>JAFQEB010000027.1 GCA_017399225.1 Clostridia bacterium
AAGGAAGCTTTTCCTAACGGAAAAGCGCGAAAATCGCCGCGCATGTCGCCGATTTTCGATCTAAAGTCGAAGGGCTTGCGAGCCCTCCGACGCCTCCCTGGGTTTGTTGACAGTCTGAACTCCTCATGACAGTTGGTCATGCGGAGTTTTTTCGTACCGACTTCCGGAAGGCTTCCTGTGCCTTCTTCCAGCAGGGCAGCGGTTATCGTTTTCCATTCGTCCCCGGGCGGAGCTTGCGGCAGTACTGGGTGCAGAGCTTGTCCGTGCAGGAAGCACAGCTCAGGGCAGCGTTGGCCCCCTCCCAGAAGCGCTCCGGGTGGAAGTACACTGCCAGCTCCCACACCAGCAGGGCCACGATGCTCATCCCCAGCAGGCTCCAGCAGTAGAAGCTGGGCACAAACAGCAGGGGCGAGAACATCATCAGGTGATCCCAGTTGAAGATGCGGCAGGTGGTGCAGCAGCGGTTCTTCATGATCAGCCGGAAGGGGCACCAGATCAGCACGCAGATCAGGTCGCAAACGTAGAAGATGAGCGTCGTCATGAACAGCGCGGTATCCGTCATGATCTTCAGGTACGCCAGCAGGCCGATCACAGCGATCAGCGCCGTCCAGAGGATCAGCACCCACAGCGCCGAGCGGGAGGTATCCACGATGTACTTCTTCAGCTTCTCCGTGCTGAAGACCTCCCGGATGGGCTGGAAGCGCATCTTCCACAGCTTCTGGGAGCCAAGGGAGATATGCGCCCGGATCGGCAGCAGCTGGGCGATCATATCGATGACCCAGATGATCCACAGCACATGCAGCCAGGTGAAGCCGTCAAAGAAGTTCATCCCTCGGATGGGCTCCAGCAGTGCCGGATCGAAAATGCAGATCAGCACCCCCGCCAGCAGCACGCCCAGCCGGCCCAGCAGCCGCAGGGTATACCGCTTGCGCATGGCAGACATATCGGTAAAAATCGAAAACAGGTACATAGGCTTATCGCTCCTGCTTTATTCTCTGGCAAACCACTGCAGCATTCGGGGAAGCGCGGCCTCCGCATCGGCGCAGCCCTGGTCGTAGACCTGCTGCACCTTCTCCGGGTCGCTTTCCAGGCGGCCGATCTCAAGGGGCCGGGAGGGCCGGATCACAAAGGCGCCGCCCTCCTTTTCCAGCTGCGCCACCCGCTCTGCCTGGGCGTTGTACATGACGTGGCGGTTTTCCAGCGCCCGCACAAAGGCCGGGTATATGCGGTAAACCAGCCGGGCCAGCGCCGTCATCTCCGGGGATTTGCGGTAGCCCGCATCCCGGGTGAGCACCACGACGCTGCGGTCATAACCCATGCGGCGGAAGGCCTCCACCGGTATGGAATCCGTACAGCCGCCGTCCAGATACTTTTTCCCGTCCAGCGGCACAATGCGGGAGAAATACGGCAGGGACGCCGACGCCCGCAGGTATTCGATCTGCCCGCGCATATCCCTCAGGCGGATGTACTCCGGCTGCCCCGTTTCCACATTGGTGCACACCGCATAATAGGGGGTCGGATTCTTCTCAAATGCGGCGTGGTCATACACGTCCAGCTTGTCCGGCAGCTCATGGTAGCAGAACTCCGCCCCGACGATATCGCCGGTCTTCAGCCAGCTGCGGATGGACATGAAGCGCGGATCGGACACATATTTGCGGTAATACCGGATGCTGCGGCCCTGCTGCCCGGACAGGTACGAGCAGGCATGGATGGCCCCGGCAGAGACGCCGATCACGCCGTCAAAGGTGATCCCATGGGCCATGAAGACGTCCAGCACGCCCGCGGTATAGATCCCTCGCACGCCGCCGCCCTCCAGCACCAGCCCGATTTTTGCCATCGCCGCCGCACCGCCTTTCAAATCGCAACTTTTTTATTATACCGGTTTTGTCGGCTTCCGTCAATCTTTGCAGTCAGGGCAATGCCAGCGCCCCTGAGGCCCCGCCCGGCAAAACCTGCACGGAATTGAAGAATATGCAGGAATCCCGGCGGAGAACGGCGAATAAGACCCTGAACACTTATCGTGATTGGAGGAGTATTCCCATGGGTAAGATCAATCCCCGCGCCACACAGGCACGCAACCGGAAGGCCGTGGCCACCCGAAAGGCAGCAGAGGAGGCGCAGCGCAAGGCCTGGTGGGACGCCAATGGCAAGAAGCTGCTGATCGCCGCCATCGCCGCTGTTGTTATCCTGGCCGCAGTCATCATCGGCGTGAACATCAGCAGGGAAAACGCCCTGCCCAAGGAGATCGGCAGCATCGCCGAGATCCAGGACAACTGGCTCGTTATCGATGTGGATCCCAAGGTCGGCAAGCGTTATCACCATCCCGCTAACTTCGATATCCCCCAGGGCTATTCCAAGGCGGAATTCACCAAGTACAACGACGGCGTTGCCCGTGATTTCTACCTCCAGGCCGACGATGAAAACGCCGCAGTCCCCACCATCTATGTGGATGCGGCCGCCAGCCTGACGGCCTCTGAGTACATCCAGCGCCTGCTGGACACCAACGTGGGCACCCTGAGTGAAAACACCACCACCCAGGCGGGCGAGCCCTTCCGGGCCACCATCGCCGGCAAGCAGGCCGAGTGCCTCTACATGGTCTACACCGTCGGCACGGGCGAGGACGCCCAGGCCTTTGGCTGCCTGTTCACCGGCTTTGACGCCCCCAGCAACGTGAGTGTGCTGGCGACTGTGAACGGCGCCTACGCAACCCCTGACACCGTGCAGTCCGTGGAAGCCCTGCTGGCCGAGGCCGAGACCCTGCTGGCCGGACTGACCATCGTGGAATAAGCGCCGAAGAAGCTTCCGGCAAAACAATATTGGCTGTGTCAGCTTGGCTGGCACAGCCCTTTTGCTGCGGCAATGTGCGCGCGTCAGCTCTCCCCTTCTGCGCCGTCGCCGCTGGATCTCCGCAGGCTCTCCCTTTTCCGGAACTCGGAGGGAGACATGCCGTAGCGTCGCTTGAAGCGCAGATAAAAGGTCTGCCGGTTTGCAAAGCCGATCATGTTGTCGATCTCGTTGATCGGGATGCCGGGCTGGGCCAGCAGCTCCTCCGCAGCCGCCAGGCGGCAGGCCGTTACGCTCTCCCACAGGGTTTTTCCGGTGGCCTTTTTGTAGATGCGCTCCAGATAGGTCGCATTCAACCCGATATGCTCTGCAATCTGCTCGTTGTTCCGGATCAGGTAGAAGGCTTCCTTGATGTAATTCTGCGCCTTGTCCACATAGTACTGCACAGAGGATTGCTCCGTCTGCGGCAGCCTTGCGATCTCCGCCAGCAGATGATAGCCCAGGCTGTTGAGATAGAACGCATCCCGCTGCGCGTCATATTCGCGGGCCATGCGCAGCACATCCCCCTGCAGGGCCCGGGCGTCTGGGAAGACCAGCGCCCCGTCCAGCGCCCGGAACAGGCGGCAGATCTCCGGCGAATGTGCCAGCAGCTCCTGCAGGCGGGGCATCGCCGCCGGGGCTGCATCTCCCGCAAAGGAAAGGGACATCCCCATCACCGTGCAGGGATGCTCATGGTTGAAGGTGATCTTGTGCGGCACGGAGGAATCCAGCAGGATCAGGTTTCGCTTTGTCAGATGAAAGGGCACGCCGCCGATCTCATAGGTGCAGCTGCCCTCGGCAATATAGTTGCATTCCGCCAGCCCGTGGCGGTGGACGTCCATGGTATAATATTTCCAGTTACCGTTGATGTAGGCCATATCCACATACAGGGGAAGGTTGGGCAGATGCTCAATGTTCAAGGCGATTCCTCCTTTCAGCCCATCATAGCACAGGATGTTAAAAATAACAACCACGCATTTTGAAACAAGTTGCTGTAAGGTATGGAAAAACCCTCCTGCTTCCGGTAGAATAGAAACGACAGCAGGCTTTCAGGCCATCAGCGTACAAACCGAACAACAGAACAGGAGTGAGCATATGGCAATCCGTTATAACGAAAGCAGCCGGAGCTTCCAGCTGGACACCCGGGCGGCGTCCTACGTCATCGGCGTAGTGGATGCAGAGGGCTTCGTGGGCCACGCCTACTTCGGCAAGAAGCTGGGCGAGGACGACGTGACCTATCTGATGCGCACCGGCGAGGGCCCCTTCACCCCGGAAACCAACGCCCGTGACAGGCTCTCCTTCCTGGACAGCTTCCCCATGGAATACCCCACCGGGGGCATCGGCGATTTCCGTGAGAGCGCCATCGTGGTCAGGAGCAGCGGCGGCCATCGCGCCCTGCAGCTGACGCTGGACAGCTACAGCATCTTCCAGGGCAAAAAGCCCCTGGAAGGCCTGCCCGCCACCTGGGGCAGCGAGGAGGATACCCAGACCCTGGAGCTGACGCTCAGCGACAAGGTGCTGAAGGTAAAGGCTGTGCTTTCCTACAGCATCTTCGAGGGCATCGACGCCGTGGTCCGCAGCGTCCGGCTGGTGAACGAGGGCGATGCGCCGGTGTTCATCGAGCGGATCATGTCTGCCTCCATGGATATGGACAACAAGGAATACGACAAGATCCTGCTCACCGGCTCCTGGGCGCGGGAGCGCTATATCAACCGCACGCCGGTGAACTACGGCATTCAGGGCATGTCCTCCGTGCGCGGCGAGGAGGGCCACCAGACCCACCCCTTCATGGCGCTGCTGGACAGGACGGCCACCGAGGACGCCGGCGAGGTCTACGGCCTCAACCTGGTCTATTCCGGCAACTTCCTGACGCTGGCAGACCGCAATCAGTTCGACGCCGTGCGCGTGATGACCGGCATCAACCCAGAGGGCTTCTGCTGGAAGCTGGAGCCCGGCGAGAGCTTCCAGGCGCCGGAGGCGGTGCTGGTCTATTCCGCCGAGGGCCTCAACGGCATGAGCCACGCCTTCCACGATCTGTACCGGCAGCACCTCATCCGCGGCCAGTACCGTGACAGGAAACGCCCCATCCTCATCAACAACTGGGAGGCCACCTATTTCAACTTCAACACCGAAAAGCTGCTGGACATCGCCCGCCAGGCCTCTCAGCTGGGCATCGAAATGCTGGTGATGGACGACGGCTGGTTCGGCAACCGCTTTGATGATAACCGCGCCCTGGGCGACTGGTTCGTCAACGAAGAAAAGCTCCCCGGCGGATTGAAGTACCTGGTGGACGAGGTCAACAAGCTGGGCATGAAGTTCGGCATCTGGGTGGAGCCGGAGATGATCAGCCCCGATTCCGACCTCTACCGCGCGCATCCCGACTGGGCCATCCAGGTGCCCGGCAGGACAGCCGGCCTTGCCCGCAACCAGTATGTGCTGGACATGTCCCGGACGGAGATCCAGGATTACGTCTTTGACATGATCGCCAAGGTGCTGCGCAGCGCCAACATCGAGTATGTGAAGTGGGATATGAACCGTCCCCTGTGCGATATCGGCAGCTTCGCCCTCTCTGCGGAGCAGCAGGGCGAGGTGTACCACCGCTATGTGCTGGGCATGTACCGCCTGCAGGAGCGGCTGGTCACCGAGTTCCCCCACATCCTGCTGGAGAACTGCTCCGGCGGCGGCGCGCGCTTTGACGCGGGTATGCTCTATTACAGCCCGCAGATCTGGTGCTCCGATGACACCGACGCCATCGAGCGCCTGACCATCCAGGAGGGCACTGCGCTGATCTATCCCCTTTCCGCCATGGGCGCCCACGTCAGCGACTGCCCCAACCACACCGTCGGCCGCAGCACCCCCTTTGAGACCCGCGGCTATGTGGCCCTCGCCGGCACCTTCGGCTATGAGCTGGACGTGACGAAGATCCCTGAACGCGACCGCAACATGATCCCCGATCAGGTCGCCATGTACCACAAGTACAACGATCTGGTGCGCACCGGCGATTACTACCGCGTCGCCTCCTACCAGCAGAACCGGATGTACGACTGCTGGATGGTGGTCGCCAAGGATCGCACCGAGGCGCTGGTGACCTTCATTCAGGTGATGGGCCGGCCCAACGCCCATTCCCGCCGCGTCCTCCTCAAGGGCCTCTGTCCCGACAAGCAGTACCGCATCGAGGGCGAGGAGCGCACCTATCTGGGCAGCACCCTCATGCAGGCCGGCATCCTGGTGGGCAACCTCTGGGGCGACTACAAGGGCAAGCTGATCCACATCGTAGAAGCATAAGCAAACCGCCGCATCCGTCCATATGACGGGAGAACTCTTAAGGAACAATTTATCCAACAACGAGCAAACGAGCATCCGTGTTTGGATGCTCGTTTGTTTATGTGGCCCTGAAACGCAATGCACCGGAATGGTGCGTATAATTGCACCCTCCTGATGGAACAAGAATCTGTTTTCGTCTGCTCAGCAAATTGGGGGTTGCGGAATTAGAATTCTTTGGAGGTAGTCCGTACAGCGGCTTGTGCGTGCTCCCTCAGTCGCCTTACGGCGACAGCTCCCTCGAGAGGGAGCCTTTTGGCTGCATTAAGCCGCAGCTATCAAAGGAAAGTACAGCGAACATACCACCAGCCCCCAGCGGCTGCAGTACAGCCCGCAAGGGAACTGTTGCGGCGAATTTGCAGAGGTTTGCTTCCGCGTTAGCGGGAATTCAGAGCAAACCTCTGCAACCCGAGCCGCCCAGCACCGCAGCCGCAAAACAGACAACTCATAGGGAAGAGAGGGGGGACCGGGGGGAAAGCACCATTTTGCTTTCCCCCCGGCGGCTTTGCGCCGCTTTCGACGCGCGAAAGCGGCCACCTGCAGCAAAACAATCCAGCCTTGCAGGGAAAAAGAACCTCCACAAATTCAAGTTTATCGCTTCCATTCTATCATAGCAGTACCAGAAACACCAAGCCCTGGCAAGCTTGCTGTTTCGGTATTTCTTTGGTGCAAAGCGAAGGATAACTCCTTCCTTTCCGTCACTCCTGCTGGGATGCGGCGGCTTTGTTCACTCCGGCATATGCTCCGCATTGATCTGCGCGATCTCCCGGGCACGCCGGGGCGGCACGCAGTAGGGACATGCGTCCAGCTCGTCATAGGGCGCCATTTCCAGCTCGCCCCAGGTGAAGGCCGTCATGGGCTCATAGCGATCCTTCACGCCGTAGCATGTGGGCGAATCGTGATAGTTCTCCCCGCCCTGGGGATTGTAGTACAGGGGCGTATCCACCGCAGGCTCCGGGATGCGCCGGCCCTGCCAGTCCTCCCAGATGACCATGCGGCTGTTGACCTGGCCGTCATAGAGCGCATTCCAGATCCAGCGCATGTTGATGCCCTTTTCCGTACGCTTGCGCTGGACGCGGATGCAGCCGTGGCTGGCCCGCTGGCCCAGGTACGGCTCGGTGTAGCCGTAATTATCGCCCCTTTCCTGCTTGATGTGGGGCACCTCATGGAGAAGATCGCCCGCGTTGTAGCGGATGCCGTAATTGCAGGTCAGGTTTTCCGACGGGAATGCGCCGGAGAGCGAATAGAGCAGGAACTCCCCCGAGCGGGATTCGTTATAACCCTTCTCCTCCGTGCCATAGCCGGTGGAGACCGCCAGCACGTCCAGCAGCTTTCCCTCCTGGTAGATGTACAGGCGCTGGTCGAGCTTATCCACAACGAAGCCGTACTTCTGCTTGACCTGCACCTCCTTGAGCATGGAGGTCTTCACATAGCCGGTCAGCAGCGCATTCCAGGCGCGGGTGGGGCTGCCCTCAAAGGAGCTGGAGTAGCACTCGACCCGGCTCCAGCCGTTTTCCAGGTGCGCCAGCACATGCACGCCCTGGGAGCCCCTGGTGATCTCGCCGATGGCCGCCGAATCCTCATCCGGGGCGGCGCGCAGCTTCACCTGGAGCCGTGTATCTCCCTCCAGCACCGTGATCGGCGCGGTCAGCATCGCCCATACCGCTTCCTCATCCATGGGATCCATGGGCGTCTCCCAGTAGCAGGCCGCCTTCCCGCAGCTTTCACAGCCAGGGGTAAAGGCCGTTTCCAGCGCCGCAGGCTCTGCCAGGCCACTCATATCCAGCTGCTCCGGGAAGCCCTCTGCCAGCGCCATGCCGCCCATACAGCAAACCGCCAGCCATAATGCCATGAGCCGTTTCATCCGCAATCGCCCCTTTGGGAATATCTCTACTTATTAGACGCATGAGAGGGGGAAATTTATCCGCAGAGGAGAAATTTTCCCACCAAAATGCCAGATCCCCCGCCGCCGTCGCGCCGCAGGGGGATCTGTTCTTCATTCTGTCATTGCGCCGCCGTCAGGATCTCGAGCTCGCTGCTCAGCACGTTGCCGAGGGCGTCGGTTCCGTCCAGCCGCACGGTGATGGACACAATATCCTCCATTGGCTCAGCGCCATTCCAGCCCACGTCCCAGCCGCGCCTGAGAACATTGCTGCCCAGATACGCCTCGATGAACGCGCCGTCCTGCACGATCTCCTTGGTTTGCCCATTGCCGTACAGGTAGGTGGTGGTCAGCCGCTCCATGGCGAAGTCCACCCCGGCGTTTTCACGGAACACCATGCGGTAGATCCACCACGGCTCAGGCCCCAGCGCCGGATCAATGGACGGTGTGATGGGGTTCTGATGCACCAGGATGAGCACCTCTGCCTGCTCCGCGATACGCTGGGGCAGAGCGGCGTCCGGCCCGCTGCCTTGCACGGCAGGCTGCCCGGCCGGGCGCGTCACCAGGAGGAGCACCAGCGCCAAAACAAGCGCCGCGATACAGATATACAGCCACCGCTTCGCATGCCCCGGTTTTTCCGTGGCAGGCACACCCTGAGCCTCTTCCTGGGAGGCCGTCTGGTTCTCCCCGCCTTCCGCAAGGGGATGGTCGTTCGCGAAATCATAGTTCAGCACCTGCGAAAGGGCCTTGAGGGTCTCCGCATCCGGCAGCGCGCGGCCATGCTCCCAATGGGATATCCCCTGTCGGGACATATGCACAAGCGCGCCCAGCTGCTCCTGCGTCATTCCGCAGGCCTTGCGGGCCGCCGTCAGCTGTTCAGCAAAGTCCTTTGTCTCCATCGTGCTTCATCCTGCCCTCAATTTGTAGAAAATCCCATGCTCATCCCGCGCGCCTGCGCGTCAGCAGCAGGATGCCCACAGCCAGCACCGCCGACACGAAGATGGTCAGAAATGCAGGCTGGTGCGCCACGGTCGTCATCAGCAGGCCGAAAATCAGGCAGACTGCCAGCGAAACCAGTCCCATCCAGGCTTTTCCGCGCAGGATCCCGGTCAGCAGGGCCGGCACGCCGCACACGCCGCCGATCACAAGGCCGCCGATCGCCGCGCCGATCAGCTGAAACATCGTCTCCTCATACGCCATGAAAGCACCTCCTGTTCGATCTGTTCTGATGATAGCACATTTCTCCTGCCCTTGCAAGGCTTGGAACAGGCACAAAAAAATCCGAACCGGCGTCCATTCGGAAGCACCGGTTCGGATTCTATGCGTCTGGTGCGGGAAACAGGACTTGAACCTGCAAGCTCGTACGAGCACATGAACCTGAATCATGCGCGTCTGCCAATTCCGCCATTCCCGCACGGAACAGAGGTAATTATACCTCTCCGTGCGGCATTTGTCAAGCGAAATATCGCAAATTTTCTCAAATCGGCAGATTTTTTCTTGCGAGCCTCCCCGGCTGCATCAGTCCTCCCACACGCCGGGCAGCGTTTCGATGAAGGCAGCCAGCTCCTGCGCCATCACCGCCGCCTCGCTGCCGCGGATGTGGCCAGGCGTGCCGCAGCCATTCTTGCTGTACAGGAAGTGATGCACGCGGGCGTCGGTCTCCCGCATGGCGCAGCAGACCTCGTCGATGGCCTTATCCCAGTTCGCGTGGTGGCCGAGGATCGTCGTCGTGCAGACGATATGCGCCCGGGGGTACTTGTCCCGCAGCTGACCAAGGAAGCGGCGATATTCGCTGCGCCAGTGCTTCGAGGCCTCGCTGTCATAGTCGTCGGCCATGATGTTGACGGGGTTGTGGTCATTCTGGCCGATGGCCACCACCACCACATGGGGCGTGTAGCGGGCGAAGTCCCAGGGGGTGGGCTCGCCGAAGGGCGGATAATAGTTGATCTTATCCCAGCAGCTCTCCATGCCGATGAAGTCAGGCCAGTTGAAATAGCCCGTGCCGTTCAGCAGCGCCATGCCGCCGGTGGCATGGTCGTGCAGCTCGGCATTCAGCAGCCGCGCCGCCTGCCAGGCATAGGAGAGCCAGCTGTTGGAGTACAGGCCGTTGTGGCCCTCGGGATCGCTCTGACCGCAGGCGAACTCTGCCTCGGACACCTCGCCGGCGGACACGCTGTCGCCGTAGACCTCCATGCGGCGGGCAGGACGCTCCGGCAGGGGCAGCAGCTCCGCAGCCGCATCCAGGATCAGTCCGTTCAGGCGGTAAGCGTGGCAGCAGTCCTGACGCTTGAAGAGCAGCACGTCGTTCGCGCCGTCCTTCAGCTTGTCGGACAGATCGAGCACCTGCTCGCCCTTTTCCAGCAGGATCGCACTCTGCTCGCCGTTTACGATGACGCCCAGGCGGTTCTCAAAGTAGGATTGCTGGTTCGTCACCATCACGCGCAGCGTCCGGCCCTTCAGGCGCAGCTGCAGACTGGAGCAGGGGTAGATGAAGAAGGGATTCGCCGGGTCGGCCAAGTCAATACGGCCGGTGTAGCGCAGCATGGGATCTGTCATGGGGATGTTCTTCTCGTTGGGGGCGATGGTGTAATTCATGTGTTTCTCCTCCTCTCGGGTGCTGACGCCCGGGGACAGCGGGCTGCACAGCCCGTGCGTCAGCATCCGTATTCATCGGCAGCTATGCCATGCGGGGCATTCCTTCACCGGAAAGCCCCCGGACACAGGGATCAGCTGCGTCCGGGGGCAGGGTTTCAGATCAGATCAGGTATGTACTGGATTAGTTGCCCATCAGGCGATCCAGCGCATCCTGCACCTGCTGCTTGTAGGTCTCCTGGAACTGAGCGACGGTGTAGTTGCCGTTGCACAGGCCAACCAGGTCCATCTCGAAGCCCAGATTGTTGACCATTTCGAGCTGCTGCTTCTGGCCCATCTCGTACATGACCTCGAAGTTGTACTCCTGCAGCTCAACGTCCCTCGCGGTAACGCCGTACCACCAGCCCAGAGCCTCGTCGTCGTCGCGGATGGACAGGTCGCCGTTGAACCAGTTCAGGATGTCATACAGAACATTGAAGACCAGCATCGGATCTTCCACGCCCACGGGGATCATGTAGCAGGAAGAGTCGGTGACCTTCTGAGCGTTGGTCTCCAGATCGCCGTTGGGGCCAGCGGGCCACGGCACAAACACCATGTCAAACTCCAGGGTGGGGTAGTCTTCGCCCTGCTGGAAGCCATAGTCCTTGTTGGAGTCCATGATCCAGGCAGCGTTGGGGGAGAAGGCAACCTTGCCCTCGCGGTACAGGAAGCGGCAGATGTCCCAGCCATTCTCAGCGGGGATGGGGTAGGCGTAGCCGTTCATGTACAGATCCTGGAGGAACTGCAGGGTCTCGGCAACTTCGGGAGAGGACAGGTTCTCAGTCGCAGTGGCAGCGATGTTGGAGCCATTGGACATGACCAGCAGGGGCAGGAAGTCAGACGGCCAGCCGCCGAAGCCGTACACGTCGGTGATGCCGTCGCCGTCAATGTCCTTGGTCAGCACCTGGACGTACTCCAGGAACTTGTCCCAGGTCCACTCGCCGGCCTCGACCAGATCACGGGGATCTTCCAGGTTGGCGTCTTCGATCATCTGCAGGTTGAAGGACAGGGGGTAGGTGGAGCCGACCATGTTCTCCTTGTTCTTGTTGGTCAGCAGGGACACAGCGCCGTTGCCGGTGTTGATGTAGGTCAGAACCTCATCCTCGCCGGTGATGACGGGGTGATCAGCGGGCAGCACGTCGCGCAGGTCAACAGCATAGCCGTTGGCAACAGCGGGAGCGCCGATGGCCAGGCCGATCATGTACACGTCCACGTCGGGGGTGCCGGCCATGATGGAGGTGTTGATGGACTCCTGAGCGCCAGCGTAGAGCAGGTTGACGTACTCGAAGGTCACGTTCCACTCCTGCTCGACCTCAGCGACCTTGGCGAACATCATTTCGTCAGCCACAGTGCCGGAGTAGTAGGGGTTAGCGTCGATGGTCTCGTGGGTGGAATCCCAGTACAGATCCCAGGTGGTGCCAATGAGAATGTGGCGGGGCTCTTCAGCGGATGCGAAGGACACCATGGACAGGGCCATCAGCATCGCCAGAACCAGAGCGGCAAACTTTTTCATAGCTTGGTAACCTCCTGTTTATTTGTTGGTGTGAAACACACAGCCGCACCTCCGCCCCGCTCACACAGAGCGGAGGCACGGGAAAGTTACGATAGGTTCAACCCAACTTTGCCACAGTCAACGCGGGGGCGGCGCGTTAGATGGGTCGAAGACCCTGCGCCGTGACCCCACAAGGGAATCAACGCCCCGCGGCAGCGGCAAAAGAGTCGAAGACTCACTGGGCCTGAGCGACGTTCACAGCGTAAACGGTCCAGTTGCCGGAAGCCTCACACTGCATACGGGCGCCCCAGGTGGAGACGTCCTCGCCCAGCACGGCGGCCATCTCGTCCCAGGTGATCTGGGCGGTCTTGCCGTCGCAGTCAGCGGACATCATCTCAACGCGCATCCAGCCAGCGGCGGAGTCGGGGAAGACCAGCCACATGTCGCCGGAGTCAGACTCGTAGGAGATGGTGACCACGCAGCCGGGCTTCAGGGCAGCGATGATTTCGGGGGTCATTTCCAGACCATTCTGGCCCCAGGCAGAGCCGGTCACGGAGAAGCCGGGGAAGTCGACAACCTCGGTCAGGCCAACCAGCTCGTTGACCTTGCCGACGTTCACAGCGTAGACGGACCAGTTGCCGGAAGCCTCGCACTGCAGGCGGGCGCCCCACTGGGTCTTGTCCTCGCCCACGACCTCAGCGATCTGCTCGTAGGTGATGTAGGCGTTGTTGCCAACGACCTTGGCGGACATCATCTGCACGCGCATCCAGCCAGCAGCGGAGTCGGGCAGGACGATCCACATATCGCCGGACTCAGACTCGAAGTTGATCTCCAGAGCGGTGCCGGGCTGCAGGGCATCCAGCACTTCCTGGGTGAACTCGAAGCCGTTCTGGCCCCAGGCGCCGCCCTCGCAGGTGAAGCCCGCGAACTCGACCTTGTTGGTCAGGGCGATCTTGGAGGTGGGGGTACCAACCTTCACAGAGTAGACCTTCCAGGCAGAGGAGCCCTCGCACTGGAACATAGCGCCCCAGGTAGAGGTGTCTTCGCCGCACAGGGCAGCGAACTGCTCGTAGGTGATCTGAGCGGTGGTCTTGGAGTTGTTCTTGGTGGCCTGGCCCTGCGCAACGCGGATCCAGCCAGCATTGGCCCAAGGCATGACGACCCAGATGTCGCCGTCCTCGGATTCGTAGGAGATCTCAACCACGGAGCCGGGCACCAGAGCGGCCAGGAACTCGGGGTTCATCTCAACACCAGCCTGAGTCCAGGCGCCAGCCTCAACGGCCATGCCGGTTAGGTCAACGGTGTTGGTCAGGATGGACAGGTTGGACAGATCCGCATCGGTAGCGGGCGCAACATACTCGGCAGTCAGGTCAACGGCCAGGGCGTTGCCCTCAGCGTCGAAGAACTTGATGTTGTCGATGTAGATGTCGCGGGGCTCCTCACCGGGGAACTTGTCGGAATCCACGAACGCATCGGCTTCCTTGGTGATCATCAGGTATTCACCCTGACCAGCAGTGAAGGGCACGTCAGCGGTCTTGAAAGCCACGGTAGCAGCCTTGGGGTTCTTGGCCTTCAGGTAAACGGACCAGTCGTAGCCGGTCTTCACGGCGTCAGCACCAGTCACGGTGTAGACCTTACCGGAAGCAGCGTAGAACTTGCCGTCAGAGCCCAGCTCAACGCCCACGTCAAAGGTCATCTTGGCGAGCTTAGCGTAATTCTCGCCCAGCAGACCTTCCACATTGATGGCGACGTAGGGCACCTTGGCCTTGACGTCAACGCGCAGCGCCTTGCTGCCGTTGTAGTCTTCCACGGACAGGACAGACGCGTCGGCATTGCCGGCAGCGGTGTCAACGCCCAGGAAGGCGTAGTTGCCGTCTTCGAAATCGATGACGGTGGCGGGAGCCGCCTCGGCCAGCGCAGACACAGAGGTCAGCAGCATGACCATGCACAGGATCCAGGAAAGAACCTTCTTCAATTCGGTAACCTCCTTTTTCGTCCCTCTGGGGGACAATTGGCACAACCTTGGGATACCACGATGCGGGAATACCCTTCATCTATTTCACGGGGCTTGCGCTACCCCATTGAAACCGGTATAAAACGCGCCAGATGTGCCATTTCATTTCACATGATAGCACATTTATATCCAACGCGTCAACCATTTCGGGGAGAAAGGCGGTACTTTTCGTGTACCGAAAAGGTTTTCGCCCCTCCCCTGCCCGACCGCCCGGAAACAGGCCCGGAACGGTCAGGCGGGCAGGAAAACAGCCTCATCCACGATCCTTCCCCCAAGGGGAAGGTAATGCCGCGAGTACTGCGTCGCGTCGCACCCTCCGTGCGACGGGACTCCCGCAAGGGAACCCGACCGCGCGGGAGCGCCACCGCCGGCGGGCGCTGCCCGCTTAGCCGACAATACCGGAGCGCTCAACGCCCTCGACGAAGCGCTTCTGCAGCACCAGGTAGATCAGCAGGATGGGCAGCATCACCAGCACAACGCCTGCATTGACGTAGAGCTTCTGGATGCGCACGTTCATGATCTTCAGATTCGCGCCGATGTTGGACTGCAGCGTGGACAGCTGACGGGCCAGCAGCTGGCTGTTGGGAATCTGGAAGAGCTTGGCGTAGAACATGTCATTGTACTGCCACACGAGGGAGAACACCGTAACGGTGATCACCGCGGGCATGGCGTTGACCAGCATGATGCGGAAGTAGGTGTACGCAGTGCCGGCGCCGTCCACAAAGGCGGCTTCCTCGATCTCCTTGGGGAGGCCGCGGAAGAACTGGTTGAAGATGTACACATACAGACCCGAACGCAGACCCACGCCGAAGACGGACAGGATGAACATGGGGGTCATGTCACGCATCAGGTTCATGGAGCGGAAGGTCATGTACTGGGGCAGCATGATGGTGTGGGAAGGCACAACGATCATGACGACCACGCAGGCAAACAGGATCTTCTTGCCGGGGAACTCAAAGCGAGCGAAGCCGTAGCCGACCATGGAGCAGATCACGACCTGCAGGAGGGTGTTGCCGATGGTGTACAGCAGCGTGGCCATGAGGGTGGGCACATAGTGCAGCTCCGTCC
The DNA here is from genome assembly GCA_017399225.1 of Clostridia bacterium. The sequence continues at coordinate 15,232 of JAFQEB010000027.1, forward strand.
AGGCGCCCTCATAGCGCTCCCAGGTGGGGTTCATGGGGATGGTGAAGACCATCGGGTTGGCCGAGTCGCTGTCAGAGAAGAAGGACTGGGCCACAATGCCGATCACCGGGCTGAGGATAACGTAGGCGATACCCACGATGAGGATGATCTGCAGGATGGTCATCAGCAGGTTCTTGGACTTCTTCACCACAGCGCCCTTGCGGTCCTCATACCGGGAGGAGCTGCGAAATGCGCGCCATTTTTCCAATGCTTTCATTTTGCTTTCCTCCCTTTCTTAGTTGTAGTAGAAGGTACGCTTGGAGATGAACCAGACCACGACGGCCAACAGCGCACAGGTGATCACAGAGGAGATCACGCTGAAGGCGGAGGACAGGCCGTAGCTGCCCTCGGTGAAGGCAGTGGTGTAGGCCAGGTTCACGACCTCGGACTTGGAGAAGGCGTCCACGATGGTGTAGATCGTGTTGGTGATGATGTGGGGCATGACCATCGGGAAGGTGACCTTCCAGAAGGTCTCGTAGCCGGTCGCGCCCTCGATCTTCGCCACCTCGTACATGGAGGGGGTGATGGACTGCAGGGCCGCGATGAACAGAACGATCTGCACGCCGGAGGCCTGGATGATATCGCTGATACGGCCGACCGCGCCCACGATGTATTCCAGGATCGTCGGGGGCAGGGCGATCTCGCCGAAGAGGGCGATGAAGTAGGCCATATTGACCGCCGAGCCGCTGGAGGCCGCCTCCGCCATTTCAGCAGAGGTGCCGCTCAGGCCGCCGGCCATCATCTGGGCAGCGAAGTCCAGCGTGCTGGCAATGGCCTCGGAGTTCAACAGCACCGGCAGGAAGAAGATCGCGCGCACCAGGCCGCGGCACTTCATCTTGCGGTTGAGCAGCATGGCCACGAACAGCGAGAAGAAGATGATCAGCGGCACGTCGATGACCATGTTGGTCAGCGAGGTGACCAGCGTCTGCTTGAAGGTACCATGGCCGGTGAAGGCCGTGATGTAATTGCTCAGGCCGATGAAATCCAGCTCATAGCCGCCGGAGGGCGGGACGGTCAGCTCGCTGAAGGAGAACTGCACCGTCATGTACAGGCTGCGGACGTAGAACAGCAGGAAGCCCACGAACCACGGCAGGATGAACAGGTAGCCGCTGACCGCGCGCCTGGTCTTCATGGAGACATGCATCTTTTTCATTTAATTCACGCCTCCCATCACATAATAGTCCATTGCAGGCACCGCGTAGCCGTCCGCCTGCGCTTCCTCTGCGCCGTAGTTGACGTAGATGGTCACGCCGTTGGAGTAGGTGACCTTCTTCAGGTTCTCCGCCAGCGTCTCGTGCGCCACCATGTTGGCATTGCTGACATACTTGAGCGCATCGTTGACGTATGCGTAGTTCTCCACCGCTTCCTCAGCCCAGGCGTCGAAGGTGGTGGCGTAGTACTTGTTCAGGCCCGTGTACTTCATCCCCGTCGCATCTTCCCAGGTGAAGATGTAGCGGGTGGATGCGCCGTATTCGACCATCTCCAGCAGATTCCTGCGCACGTCGTCCGTCACGTAGGTATTGATGGGCTTGCCGGTGTAATCCACACAGCCATGCACCACCATCTGGTACAGCGGGATCGTGTCATCCACGATGAAGTATTCCGTGGCGCTCATGGGCGCGTTGAGGATATGGCTCACACCCTGCAGCGCGTAGTCGTTGCCGCCGGTGATCATCAGGTTCCTGCCGGTGTCGCGCAGCTTCTGCAGCTGGCTCTCCACCACCATCAGGGCCTCCTCGCGGTTGATGACCTCGGTGCGCTTCTTGTCCGCATGGAGCTCGTAGCCCAGGTCGCGCAGAGAGATGCCGATGGTCTCATCATAGCCGCCGATGGCATTGGTGAAGCCGCCCACATAGTAGGGCAGGAACTTCGGGCTGAGGAGATCGTAGAGGTTCTCCGCATAGCCCAGACCGGAGGTGCGGCGCAGGTTGGAGGGATCCACCTCGCCGAGGGAAACCGAGTAGCCCGCACCGTAGTAACGGGAGGATTCCTCCGTGTAGCGGTAACGCTTGGAGATGAAGGTAACGTTCTGGAAGGCGACGTCCGCGTAGATCTCGCCGTACTCGCCCATGGCCTTCGCCAGGTTTTCCAGACCGCCCTTGCCGCCCAGCTGACGCAGGACGCTGATGCGGTTGGCCACGTCATGATAGTAGCCGCCGTTCATCCAGCCCTGGAAGTTCATCACCTGGCTGTTCACACCAAGCTCTTCCAGCTGCTGCGCCATCTGCGCCGCCTGGTCAAAGGTGGTCATGGCCTTGACGCGCAGGTGCTGCACGCCCATGGTATGGGCCGTTTCCTTCACGCCGCCGATCACGTCGTAGTAGAAGGGGATATCGCCGCTCTCGGCCTTCACCGTCAGCACGCCCTCATCGATCAGGCGCTGACGATAGTAATTGGCCACGCCACTGTAGCCCTTGTACTCCTCACCCAGCAGGGTGTAACGAACGGTCAGGGGCTCGAAGTAGTAGTTATCCTCCACGATGGGCATGTCGGCCGTTTCACCGGCGCCGAACATGGCCAGCTTTTCATCGCCGCGGATGATGAACATGACAAAGGCGTTGTTGTAGGAATTGTTGCGGCCCGCCACATCAGCGGTGATGTTGGCGAAGGTCGCGCCCTGCTCGATGGAGGCCAGCACGGTGCTGTTCTCCCGGCAGATGGCGAAGATGGGCAGACGCACAGACTGCAGGTTCTGGGTCTTGGTGTACTCAGCGTCCACCAGATCCATGTCGTACACATACTGGCTGTACTGCGCGTTGGTCCACTTGCCGTTGTTGAAGTTGATCAGGCTGCCCGAGCCGTTGGGGACGACCATGTAGCCCGTCTCATCCATACCGGCGGCCGCCATGTAGGGCAGCAGCTGGATGCGGTAGATCATGCCGCCGCCGCGTTCCTCGATCAGCTCCGGGGGAATGGTGCATTCCACGCCGTCACCCTTGAGGGTCCAGTCCAGCGCCACGGTGAAGCCCAGGGTCTCCACCACTTCCACGCCGGCCTTCTCCTGCCAGGAGTAATACTCCTCGGGGGTCATGCCGCCCTTCTCAACGAAGGCGTCGGAGATCTTCTTCAGCGTACGGATGGGCATCTTCTTGCCGTTTTCGGAAACGTACCAGTCGCCGTCCTCCCGCTGCTCGTAGTAGGAGTTGGCCTTGCCGTACATCTCGCGCTGGATGGAAGCATCCACCGCGCTATGCAGCTCCTGATAACGCTCATCGGTCAGGTAGGCAGGGACGTAGTAGACCGTCACTTCCTCACCCAGCTCATAGGTGAAGCGCACGCCGTCCGGAATGGTCTCGGCCTTGAAGTTACCCAGGTCCACCGAATCAGCAAAGCTGTTGTAGGTGCCGGTGGCCAGGTTGGCGTTGTAGTAGTCCACCATCAGCTGGGACTTGAGGTACGCCTTGTTGGTCTTGTTGGCGCCCTTGTCCTTGTCAGCCAGGGGCGGGTTGGAGTACACGGTCTCTCCGCTGCGCAGGTCGTAGACGGCCACGCAGCCCGTGGCGGGATCCGCGTAGAGCTTCAGGATATCGTTCTGGGCCACCAGCTGATAGCCCTCCACCTGAGGCTCCGCATCCTCCAGGGCAGTGAACTCGGTGCCGACGGCCGCTGCCGCGGGCTCCGTGATGTACTGCCGGTATTCACGGTTAAACTGATAGCGCACCAGATACCAGCCGACCACGGCTGCGATGATCACCAGCGCCACTGCCAGCGCAATCCACAGCCAGCGGCGGGATTTGCGCTCGCCAGGGGCAGCGGGCGACTGGATATTTTTTTGCTTTTTGCTCATATCTTCGTCCCTCCCGCTTAAAATCTGAAGATCAGTTCGGTGTAGATGCTCTGGAAGAAGGCGATCACCTGGCCGACGAAGTTGGTGATCAGCAGCACCAGGAAGATGATGATGAACACCGCGACCAACGTCAGGAACAGGGTCAGGAGCGTCTTGCCCAGGGTGTAGTTATGCACCTGCATGATGCCGGTGAGCGCCATGATCAGGGTATAGGCGACGCCGATGCCCATGATGATGGTGTAGAATGCCTGCTCGCCCTCCGCCAGGAACTGGCTGACGATGGTCGCCAGGATGTAGGTGACGATCATGGGCAGCATCGCATAGCCCACGGCAATGCAGATATCCTTGAAGCGGCCCTCGCCGTCCATCAGACAGGTAATGGACCAGTTGCCCACGCACAGCAGCAGGTACATCAGCACCACGCCGCCCAGCTCCGGCAGCAGGTTGACCGTGCGGACGTTGACGTCGCTGACCACGAAGGAGGCCAGCAGGCGGTTCAGCGAGAAGCACAGGCCGAAGAACAGCACCAGCAGCACCGCGATGCCCACGCTGCCCTTTTCACGATGACGGATCCAGTAGTAGCCGTCAGAGGGATGCATGACGGTGTAGAACAGGTGGGCCCACTTTTCCTTGCCAAAAAGCTTTTTCATGGTTTACGCCCTCCTTCCCCGTTTTGCATCGACTTTGGGTTTGATGACCTTGAAGTAGACCACCAGCGCCACCACGGCCACCACGACCGCCGTGAGCACATACTGGATGTTGCTCTTGAGCAGCTCGTTGCGGTAACGCTTGAACGCCACGGAGTAATACTCCTTGTTCATGCCGCGCTTGAGGTATTCCATGGCCTTTTCGTTGTCGCCCGCAGAGAGGTAGGCCTTGCCGATACCGGTGTTGGCCAGCTCGTTGTTCTCATCCAGGCGGAGGACTTCCTCCCACAGCTCCACGGCCAGCGCCTCGTCGCCGTCAAAGCGAAGAGCCACGGCGTCGTTGATCAGGCGGCCGTACTCGGTCTCGCCGAAGATCAGGATGGAGTTCTGACGGGAATCCAGCACCAGCAGACGATCCTGCGCGTACTCAATGGCCACGGGCAGGTTCAGCGTGCCCTCCTGGGTGCCCAGGCCGCCGAAGATGTAGAGCAGATTGCCCTCATGATCGTAGGTGAACACGCGGCCGCGCTTGGAATCCAGCAGGGAGTACACACCCTTGTCGCGGTAAACCACGTCGACGATCTTGCTCGGGCCGGCGTACTGGCTGGTGCCGTTGATGGCGATATCGCCGCCCAGGTTGGCGTTCAGGCCCATGCGGATGACGTCCTCGCCCTTGGGGTTGAGGCGGCGCACGGCCTGCGTGCCGGCGTTATCAACGTTGGAGGCATAAACGAAGCCTTCCTCGTCGATGTCGATGCCGGTGAACTCGGTGGGGATGAAGAGCTGCTGCTTGGAGCGCTCCTCCTTGGTGGCCAGCTTGCGCCAGAACTTGTCCCAGGCGGAGATGGACACCTGAATGGTGCCGAAGAAGCCGGTGAAGTCGCCATTGGTCTCAAAGACCATGATGCCCTCGAACATGTACTGCGCAACGCAGTAGATACGGCCGGCGTAGTCCACCGCCACCTTCATGGGGGTGAACACATAGCCTTCCTCCAGCGCCTCGCTGTCCGCATCCTTGCTGACGCGGGTCACCTGCATATCGCCGTTGAAGACGATCAGGTTATCCTTGCTGTCCGCGATGCAGACCTGACGCTGCACGCGCTGGTTGGCCTTCTTGGTGCCGTCGCAGACGTAGTTGAGCGCCACGCCCTCCACGCCGCCGACTGCATCGAAGGTCACCTTCTCGCCGCCGAACTCATAGCCGGTGACGACCTGCGTCACCTCGCCGCCGGAGACGACCTGCATACAGTTGTTCTGCGCCACATGGGCCGCAGTGCCGTCCTCATTGAGGACGATGATGCGGTTGTTCGCGCCCGCCACGCAGAGCTTGTCCTCCAGCAGCGCCACGCCGGTCAGGTCGGTGAAGCGCTCGGCAGTCTTGCCGATCTGGGCGGTGGTCAGCTTGGCAGTGATGGCGCCCTGGGCGTCCATGGCGATCACGGTGTCGTTCTCCACCTTGTCGATGCACACGCCCTCAGCGTTGGTGACGACCACCGTGCCGTCCTTCTGGCCGACCAGCAGCTTGTCGCCCACCAGATCCAGGCCGGTGATATCCACGAAATCCGTTTCCGCATCCGGGCCCGTCAGGGTCGCGACGATGTTGCCGTCCGCATCCTTGACCTGCACGGCATTGCTGGCGATGACCTTCACCAGGTCGCCCGCCTGATCCAGCACGACGATCTTGTTCGCGCCGTCACGGATGTAGAGCAGATCCTCCTCTACCGCAAACTCGGTGATGGCGGTAAAGGTGTTCTGCGCACCGGCAGCATCCTTGTAGCTGCTGAAGACGCGGCGCAGGTTGCCGTTTGGATCCAGCTTGGTGGCGCGCTTGTCGCTCACCGCGTAGAAGCAGCCGTCTTCCTCCACCCAGAGGCTCTTGACGCCCTCCAGCGCAGTACGGCTGGCGGGAGTGCCCTTGATGAGGTTGACCAGGTTGCCGATCATCAGGAAGATGTCCTTGTTGGGGACGGGATCGTAATTGACGAACGCCTTCACGCCCTCGGGCATGGGGGTGGCGCTGGCCTTGGGGGTCGCAGTGGGCGCGGTCTCCCCTTCCGCCAGCTCGGGCTTGGGGGTCGCGGTGGCTTCCGGCGTCGCGGTGGGCATCTGGAAGCCCTCGGGCATCCGCAGCACAGCCTTGCCGCTGGCAAGGGCCTCGTACTCCTGGCCGTTCAGCGCGGCCTTGGCACTGAAGGGCTGCAGCACATCCGCAACCGCCACCACGGTGTAGGTCAGGCCGTTCTCGTCCGTCACCTCGCCGGCGCTGCCCTCGGGCAGGTTCACGATGGCGTAGGTCGCGTCCGCAGTTTCAGCCGTCTTGGCCAGCGGGCTCATGCCGTCGATGTGAGTGCCCACCTGGTAGGTCACCGCGCCGATGGCCTGGGAGGCCGCTGCCGCCGGGATCTCCACGATCTTGAGCAGCTTGCCCTCCGCATCCAGCACGACGATACGGCGGTTCATGGAGTCGGCAATGTACAGCGTGCCGTCCTCCGTCACCGCAATGCCGGTGGGCTTGTTGAACTGATCCTGCAGCCCCGCATTGTCAAAGCCGGTGATGACATTGCGCACAGTGCGCAGGTCATTCTCCAGCACCACGATGCGGTGGTTGTTGGTATCCGCTACATACACGCCGCCGTCCGGCGCGACGAACATGTCCTGCGGCTCCACAAAGGCGCCCAGGTTTTCGCCGTTCCAGTTCAGGTCAGTGCCCAGCACCGTGCCCTTGGGCACGTAGGCCGCCGGGGTGCGGAAGATATCGGACCAGTAGTCGTAGTTGTAGGCGTCGTAGGGAATATCCTCGGCATAGGCAGGCAGCAGGCCGGTGGCAAGCACCAGCACCGCCATCAGCATGGCAAGGAGGGATTTCTTCATATTATACATGTATCGATCCTCCTCCTTAATCCTTCATGCCGGAAGTGGTCATGGTTTCCAGAATGGACGACTGGCAGATCAGGAAGAAGGTGATCGGCACCGCGGCGATGATGAAGGTCACCGCAGCCGCCGCACCGGCACGGGCAGCGCCGCCGGCCGTGATCTGCTGCAGGGCAAACTGCATGGGCTTAAGCTGCTCGTCACGCAGGAAGAGCGAGCCGGTGTTGCCCCACATGGACTGGAACTGGAAGATGGCCAGGGTCAGCCACGCGGGCTTGACGTTGGGCATGACGATCTTCCAGAAAATCTGCCATTCGTTGGCGCCCTGGATGCGGGCGGACTCCATCAGGCTGTCGGGCAGCTGCTCCATGAACTGCTTCATCAGGTACAGGCCCATGCCGAAGGCGAAGGCCGGCAGGATCAGCGCCCAGTAGGTGTTGTTGATGCCCAGCCAGGAGATGATGGCGTACTGGGGGATCTGGGTAACTGTCCAGGAGAACATCATGGACAGCACGACCATGCTGAACAGCACGGGCTTGCCGGGGAAGTTGTGCTTGGCCAGGGGGTATGCCGCCAGGGAGGCGATGACCACGTGGCCCACCATGCCCAGACCCGTGATGATGACGGTGTTCATCAGGTAACGGCTGAAGGGCACCCAGGAGGTGTTCATCAGCACGAACAGGTCGGAGAAGTTCTCCAGGTGGGGATTGCGCACGAAGATCTTGGGCGGATACTGGAACAGCTCGTCCAGGGGCTTGAGCGCGTTGTTGACGATCATGACCAGGGGCAGCACCATGAACACGGCGCAGATGCCCATCAGGGTGAACAGCAGCGTGTTGCCCGCCACAGAGCGGTTGAGCTTCTTGGACTTGAGGGAAGGCACGATCTTCTGCCGGCGCAGCTTCTTCTGCAGATGGGGCGGAAGGTCCTTGATCTGAACCTGACCCTTGATGGTTTCACTCATGCCTTACTCACCCACCCTTCCGAGCAGCTTCTGAATCAGCTTGTTGGTACCGACCATCAGCAGGAACAGGATGGTCGCGATAGCGGAGGCATAGCCCATGTCAAGACGGGTGGAACCGTAGTCCAGCAGGTGGGTTACGATGGTCGCACCGGCGTAGTTGACGGAGGGGTTGCCCGCTAGGTTGATGGAAATATCCGCAACGGCGAAGGACTGGGTGATCTGCATCACCGCGCCGAACATCAGCTGGGGCTTCATGGCCGGGAGGGTCACGAACCACAGCTCCTGCCAGCGGTTCTTGATGCCGTCGATGGCCGCCGCCTCGTACATGCTCTTGTCCACGGTCTGAAGACCCGCGATGAAGGACAGGAAGCCGGTACCAAGGCTCAGCCACAGCTGAACGACGATCAGCACCGGGAGGACGTAGCTCTCGGTCTGCATCCACAGGATGGGCTCATTGATGATATCCAGGTTCAGCAGCAGGCCGTTGAGGTAGCCGTAGCGGTCGCCGGTCAGGATCAGGTTCCAAACCATGTAGGCGTTGCCGCAGATGGAGGGTGCGTAGAAGATCAGCGTCAGCACGGTACGCAGGCCGCGGTTGAACTCGTTGATGATCCACGCGAAGAGGAGACACAGCATGTAGCTCACCGGGCCGGTGACCACCGCGAAGATCAGCGTGTTCTTCAGCGAGATCATGAAGATGTCGTCCTCGATGAGGAGCTTGACGTAGTTGTTCCAGCCCACGAAGTTGGGCATCTCCAGCATGTTCCAGTCGGTGAAGGACACCACGATGGACATCAGCACCGGCAGAACGGTGAAGAAGAAGAACAGGATGAAGTAAGGCGCGATCATCAGGTAGGAGGCCTGATGCTTCCTCAGCGTCTTCCACAGGGAGGGACGGCGGTATTTCGGCGCCGTCTGATTGGTCACTACGCTCATCTTACTCCTCCTCTGCAATCTCTGTCGTTTCCGCCACATCGTCCGACGCCAGCGGCAGGCCGAACTCGGCGCGCTTGTAGTCGATCTCGGCGTTGATGTAGTAGACCTTGTCCATCAGCGCTTCGCGGGCGGTGGTGTTGTTGGTAGCGGTGTTGGTGGTGATATCGTAGAAGGCGTTGTTCACGTTACGCCAGGTGTAGTAGCCGCCGGGCACCTGGGGGATACCCTTGACCATATCCATCTGCTCCACGAGGGCCTTGTAGTCCTTCATGGGCCAGGAGAGGTTCGCCAGGGCCTCGGTGTTGGCGGTGGCCACGCGGGCGGAGGCGCCCATCAGGGACTCCATCTCGCGGCCGTAACGGGTCTGGACCTCCGCGGAAGTCCACCACTTGAGGAACTCCCACGCCTCGTTGGGATGCTCGGTCGCCTTCATGATGATGTCCGCCAGGCCGGAAGCGCCAGTAGCGCGGTTGATCAGCTGCTCGCCGTTCTCATCCAGCACAGGCTCGCCGTTTTCATCCACCACAGGGGTGCCGGGCACGACGGTAAAGTCCCACAGGCCCAGGATATCGGGCGCAGAGACCTGCAGGCCGTTGTAGGTGGTGTAGTCGCTGATGACGATGGGCGCCTCACCGGTACGGAAGCGTTCATCCGTGGAGGTCGCCTTATCCAGCTTGTAGTCGGTGTAGTATTCGCAGTACTTGCGGAATACGTTGATGGCCGTATCGGTATCCAGCGCGGAGGCCTTGCCGCCCTCGGTGTAATACTCGCCGCCGTTCTGGAACAGGAGCATGGCAAAGATCTGCTCGGAGGGCAGCATACCGAACTCCATCTGGTTCTTGGCCAGCACGGACATGGCCACCTTGACCTCATCCCAGGTCTGGGGGACCTCCAGGCCGATCTCGGCCAGGATGTCCTTGCGGTAGAACATCATGGGGAAGGTCATGGTATCCGGCAGCGCGTAGGTCGCGCCGTTGAAGGAGAAGGGCACCAGGGAAGCGGGTGCGAAGCGGGCGACGACCTCCTCAAAGTCCGGGAACTGCGCCAGATCCAGCACGGCGTTGCGCAGACCGTAGTTGACGGGGGTGTCGTTACCGGTGTTCAGAACGCCGCCGGCGATACCGTTGGTGTTCGCCACCTGGATCGCCACGTCGGGGCCCTGGCCGGACAGCGTCGCACGCAGCAGGGTGTTCATATCCACCAGCTGCACGTTGACCTGGATGTGGGGGTTCTTCTTGCTGAAGTCGCTGTCGATCAGGGACTTGATGACGTTGGCCTGATCGCGGCCGGTGCCGATCCACAGCGTCAGCACGACGATGTCGCGGCCATCCTCGGTCTTCTCGCCTTCCTTGGCGACGTTGCCGACCTGGTTGTAGTCAATCTTGAAGGAGTAGTACAGGCGCACCGCCTCATGCTTGAGGCTGTTCCAGAAGCCGGCGCCCTCGGCCACGGGCTTCACATCCGCAGAGTGGATGTAGAGGCGATCCACCTGCAGGGGCTGGCCCAGCACCTGGGTGATCCAGTTACCGCAGGCACGGACGTTGGTCTTGAAGGAGGAAAGCACCTCGGTGAAGCGCTCCTGATCCTCGATCAACTCGTCCAGCTGGTCGTCCATGGTGCGCAGCACGGTCAGCTTGTCGGAGTTGTTGCCTGCAACGCTTTCCAGCGCGCCCAGGGCCACGTTCAGGTCAGCCTTGACCTTCACCAGCTTGCCCTCGAGCTCCGGCAGGCTGGCTTCGATCTGGTAATCGCGGTACTGGTCAGGCGCAACGCCGGTGATGTAGATGACCTGTCGGTAGATGTCGTTGAGCTGCTGCACGCAGTCCTGCATCTGGGCAATGATGGTGGCCATATCACCCAGCACGACCTCCATGCGGACGGTGTGCTTCTTGCCGGCGGTCAGGTACACCCGGTAGGGCTCGCCCTTCTCGTCGGCGATGGTCTCCATGCGCCAGGACTGCTGGTAGCCGAAGGGATAGGCGTTGAACTCCTCAAAGGGTACCTTGCCGTCCACATATATCTTGCGGTACACGTTGATGCCGCGCACGAAGTTCTGCTGATCGTGCAGGGTGATGGCATAGTAGCCGTCCTCCGGCACCTCGAACTCCCACTCGACCCACTGGCCGGCATTCTTCCAGGAGTTGCCGCCGATGGTGTTGTTCAGCAGGTAACGGGTGCTGGCAGGATACACCGCCGCGCTGGACTGATCCTGCACGGGGTAGAGCATCTGGGAGGAGGTCTTCATGGTGTTCTCCGCCTCGATGCGCACGGACAGGCCCGTGGTATCCTTGCAGCCGGCCGCGTCAGCCTCCGCCTTCACCTCTGCATAGGGCGCGGGGCGCTCGGTGTTCTGCAGGGTGATGGAGCGGATCAGCATCGGCTCGCGCATGGCCAGCAGGCTCAGGGTATGCTCGCCCGCCTCCAGATACACGCTCAGCTGCTCGGGGATGTAGCCGTTGGAATCGCTCAGGCCCACGCTCACCCACTCCGGGATCTCCTTGGCGGAGGGCTTGAGGTTGTTGCCCTGGGTATCCGAATCCCACTCGCGGACGACCACGCCGTTCTCATCCGTCTTCATGGGGAAATCGCCGTTGCTCCACACGCGGTAGAACTCCACCAGCGCCAGCTCGCCGTAGGGCAGCTGACCGTCGATGAAGATGGCGCGCTGGATGGCGCTGTTCTTGCCCGCCACCGGGTAATACAGGATGGACAGGTCGTACAGGCCGCTCTCGGGGACGGACACCGTCCACTCGATGAGGGACTCCTCGCCCGTCAGCACCGCATTGCCCTTGCCCAGGCCATCCTCGCCGACCTCATAGTCCGCGCGGATCTCGGGCTGCACCGCAGCGCCTGCGTCCTCGTAGCGGACGAAGGTATCAGCCTCCACGGTCACCACCGCATCCGGACGGGCCGCATCTTCATGCTTCTCCAGATAGTCGGTGTAATCGAGGATCTCCTTGTTGATGGAATACGTGCTGACGACGTCCTGATACTCCTGCCAGGTCAGCGCCGTCGCGCCGCCCTCGGCCACGGCCGTGCCCGCGAGGCACAGCGCCATGATCAGCATCAGGAACAGTTTAGCCAGATTGGATTTCCTGCTCAACTTGTTCACCATCCCATTCTTGTCGTTCAGTTCTGACGGAAAAGCCCGTCTGCCTGTGTTGATCTGTCTATATATAATAGGAAGCAATGCTTCCCGTTCTTACTCCTCCGCGTACGCGCCCAGCAGCTCCGGCAGCATTTTGCGGTTGATGACGTTTGCATCCCGGTAGGTCTTCAGCAGCATACTCTTCTCGGTGTAGCGCTCGGAGTACGCGTTGAAGCCCTTGGACTTGAGCACGAACTCGCCCTCCCAGGTGCACCACCAGGCCCACATGATGTTATCCCGCTTGAGGAGCTCCGGATCGGGGATGCAGCCGTTCTCCGTCAGGGCGATGATCTTGCGCGTATCCGTGTAGCTCAGCGCCTTGAGGAAGCGGGCCGCCTGCGAGGTGTATACCTTCTCGCCGGGGTAGATGTCCTCGCCGATGATATCCACATATTCATCGCCGGGATACCAGGCGGCGTCCTGGCCGTTCCAGACCCAGATGAGGTTGTTGACGCCGTGGTAGTCGGTCAGGCGGTGGTACATCAGCTTGTACAGCTCGATGTAGGGCTCCGGGCCGGAAGCCCCCCACCAGAACCAGCCGCCGCTGGCCTCGTGCAGCGGGCGCCAGAGCACCGGCACGCCGGCCTCCTGCATTGCCTTGAGCTCAACGGCGATGGCGTCGATACCGTCCAGCAGCATCTGGTAGCCGGCCTTGTCCTCGCCGTTCATGGCCTTTTTGAGGCTGAACTTCGTGCTGTCGGTGTAGAACGCCGAGCCATACTGCTCATCCGCGTACCAGTGCCAGCTCAGCGTAACGATGCCGTTGTGCTTCTGCCAGTACTCGATGGCGTGCTCCGTCACCTTGCCGGTATCGCCCCTTCTGGCGCGGGCCGGGCTGTACACGCCCATGTCCATGCCAACGATCGCCGGGTAGGTGCCGCTGGTCGTCCGCCAGATGGACTGGTTATCCAGGCCGAAGGGGCCGTCCTGGCACTGCTGGCCGGAGATGATGTTCCGGCCGTAGTTGTCGCACAGGAAGGTCATCAGCTGGCGGGCTTCCTTTGTAGCGTTGGGGTTGATGAGCACAGGCTCCACCTCGTACACATCCGCCGGGATCGGCTGGCTCTTGCGCACGCCGATGCTGTCCACATTGATCCAGCCCCAGCTGGTCAGCACGCTGACCGTGTTCTCCCCCTGCTCCATCCAGACGTATCCCACCACACCGTCGGACCATTTGTTGTCCGGGCTGGTGATATCGCCGACGTTCTGGCCGTTGACCTCCACGGGGTTGATCTTCTGTCCTCCACCGACGGAGGCCTGCCGCACCACCACGTCGTAGTGACCGGCCTCCGGAACGTTCAGCGTCACCTGCACGCCGTCGCCAGCCTTTTCAAAGCCGGTGACCACCGCGCCGTTGACTCTCGCCCGTCCCAGCGTCGTGCCGTTTTCCGCCTCCGCCTTCACCAGCAGGGGCTCCTCCGCCTGCGCCGTTCCCGCCAGGAGTCCGGCAGCGGTCAGCATCAGCGCCGCGCCTCTTTTCAGGAGGGTCGACGCACGTTTTATGTTGCTCATTAGCTTTATTCTTCCTTCTTGTTAGCATGATGTTAAGTAAAGTGCATGCACTTTATTGTAATTATACTACACATCCCCTAATTGCGCAAGTGCCTTTTGGCAGATTTGGGCGATTTTCACGAAAAAACACAAAGGCTCCTTCCGCCGGAGCGCCGCTTACTTCCATCTTCAACGAGATTTCCACGCAGTTTTTCCATCCAGTTAGCCCCGATTTTAGCTTTTGCAGAATTGTAAAGCCTTACAATTTAGCTTAACAATTACCTCACAATTGCTTTTCACAGGAACGCAGCAAAAAAGCGGACAGACCGCAGCGCGATCCATCCGCTCTTATGTTCCTTTTACTCCGCATGTTCCGGCAGCGCCAGGCGCACCTCGACCTCCGGCTCGCAGGTTTTTTCCTCCATCATGGAGTCAAACCGGCTGCTAAGGTAGATGATGTGCGTCACGGCAATGATGGTGGAGCGCAGCATGGTCTTGGCCTCCGTCTGCTCCTCCGGCGTGCCCACCAGATCCAGCTGCGCCTTGAGGCCGAAGGTGTACTGCAGCATGTTCTCCAGCTCCATGCAGAAGAAATCATAAGCCGTCTCGGAGGTATACGTCCGCTTCTGCATATCGAAAAGCCGGGCGATATTCTCCATAGACAGCACGCTCTTGGCAATGGAGATGAAGAACAGATAGGCGATCTGATCCGCATCGTACTGCTTGCGCACCGGATTTGAAATATACCCTTTTTTGACGTAGTTGCTCACCATGGACGAGGTGATCTCCATGCACCCCAGCGGGGCCAGGAAGCGGTTGATATACTTCACCGTCTGATCCAGGTACAGCCCGACGTCCGGGATCTCCCGGAATCTGGGCATACGGAACTGTTCAATGCTGGCTGCCATATCTCCATCCCCTCCTGCCGGACATTATAACCGGTTTTTGCATCCCAGTCAAGAAAGATTTCCGAAACCACTTGACAGGTTTTTTCTTAGCTGGTATGATATATTTCGACATCGGTTTTTCAATAACCGGTGATTTTCGTGTGTTCACGACCTGTCAATGACAGAAAGGCGCTTCTTATGACTTACAAGATCGTCGCGGATTCCTCCGCCGACATGCTGTCCCTGGATCAGGTTCCCTTCACCTCCGTCCCCATGACCATCCGCGCAGGCGAAATGACCTTCGTGGATGACGCCGATTGCGACGCCGCCGCCATGACCCAGTACCTGCTTTCCTATAAAGGCAAGTCCTCCACCGCCTGCCCCGGCACCCAGGACTGGACCGAGGCCTTCGAGGATGCGGAGAATGTGTTCTGCGTCACCCTGACCAGCAACCTTTCCGGTTCCTACAACTCTGCCCGCGTGGCAGCCGAGGAGTACATGGAGGCCCATCCCGGCCGCCGCGTGCATGTGGTGGACACCCTCTCCGCCGGGCCGGAGCTGCGCCTGGTGGTGGAAAAGCTGCAGGAGCTGATCCTGGCCGGCCGCGAATTCGACGAGATCGTCAAGGAGATCGAAGCATACCACAAGCGCTCCTTCCTGGTGTTCTCCCTTCAGAGCCTGCACAATTTCGCCGCCAACGGCCGCGTGAGCAAGCTGGTAGCGGCAGCCGTCGGCACGCTGGGTATCCGCTTGGTGGGCAAGGCGAGCGACGCGGGCACGCTGGAGCCTCTCTCCAAGGTCCGTGGCGACCGCAAGGCCCTGCAGGAGCTGGTTCGCATCATGAAGGAGCTGGGCTGGAAGGGCGGCAAGGTACGCATCGCCCACAACGAGAATGCCGAGGCGGCCAACGCCCTGCGGGATGCGCTCAAAGCCCTGTACGAGAAGCTGGATGTGACCATCGACCGCTGCCGTGGCCTGTGCTCCTATTACGCCGAGCGCGGCGGAGTGCTGGTGGGTTTCGAGGGCTGCTGAATCATCTGAACAGGAAGACCGGGCGCGTGTGTGTCCGGTCTTTTTTTGCGCCATGCCGAAAAGGCCATTGCCACCTGTGCAAAACAGGTGTAGAATAGACCCAGTCTTCATATACCAAGGAGAGATCGATCGTATGCGCCGTGTTCTTTGCATCCTGCTTGCCCTTTGCTGCCTGCTGCCCCTGGCTGCCCAGGCGGAAGATTCCCTCACCCTGCTGACCGCCGATACGGTGGACGAGGTCAACCAGTTCGTGCTGCTGCCCCAGGGCACGGAGATCCCTGCGCCCCAGGCCGGCTCCATCCGCTTCGTATCCCTCAACAGCGCCGATCCCGCTTTTCGCGCAGGGATGTGGAAGAACGATCGCTACGACCTGACCACCAAGGCCGGCGGCTACCGGGCCGACATGAACAACATGCACAGCCGCGCAGCATACTGCATGGCGATGTCCTACCTGGGGGTGGACGTGACCCCCGTGATGATGAGCGAGCTGGCCGGTGCGCGGGACGTCAGCGCCCCCTACGACGGCGTGACCCGCAAGCTGGGCAAGGTCGAGCGCGTCGAGCCCAGGGCCTACGTCTTCGATACCATGGTGGAGAACTACCTTTCCGACCCCAGCTACTCCCCTGTTTTCTGCCAGATCCGCAAGCCCAACGGCGCGCTGCACACCGTGCTGATCGTCGGCTACATCCCTTCCACCGGCGGGTTCATCATCTGCGACCCCGCAGCCCCGCAGCAGAACGGGCAGCATCTGCACAGCTACAGGATGGCCTGGCATGTGATGCGCCAGGTGGTGCTTTCCAGCGAATTCTACGACGTCTTCTACGCCAGCGACGTCGTCGCGCTGTACCAGTGGCGGCTGGTGGAAGAATAACTGCACACGCTCCTGACGCCTCCGGCAAGCTGGAGGCGTTTTTGCATGTCGGATTCCCTCTTTTTACCTTTCCTCTTGCCGAATCGTGCTGATTATTGTACAATATAAGCATCATCACACAAGGAGGCACGCCCATGAAGCACCGACTGGCTGCGCTGCTGCTGGCCCTGATGACGGCGTACCTTTCCATCTCTTTCGCAGAGACAACGCCAGCCGATTCCCCTGGCTCCCTGCGGGAGGCCGACTCCGCTGAGGAGGTCGCTTCCTTTCTGATCTATCCGCCGGAGGATGGCATTGCCGGCGTGCATCCCGGGTATATCCGCTACATCACCCAGCATGGCAACAGCGATGTATTCCGCAAGGCCTACTGGCTGGGCGGCGAAGAGGGCAGCAAGCTGGATCTGACCCTTGAAAGCCGCTACGGGCATGAGTTCACCTTCTCCTCCATTACCATGTGTACCCGTTCCTGCTACTCCATGGCGCTGTCGTATTTAGGTATTGACATCACCCCCGGCGCAATGAGTCAGCTGACCGGCTCGCGGGATCTTGATCCCCCCTATGACGACGTCTCCGATCTGCTGGGTGTGGAGCGGGTGACCCCCAAATCCCATGTGTTCAACACGATGATGGAGAATTACCTCTCCGACCCCAGCTATTCGCCGGTGTATCTGTACCTGCGCAGGCCCGACGGCAATGACCACGCATTACTGGTAGTGGCCAAGCTGCCGCAGCAAAGCCGATACCTGGTGGTGGATCCCTCCCCCTATTCATCGGGCGGGGTCCCCTACCGCATCTTCTGGCTGTCGCTGAACAAGACCCGGCAGAAGGTCGTCAACAGCACCTTCCGGGATGAGCTGGCAGGCAGCCGCGTGCTGCAGCTGTACCAGTGGCGGCTGCCGGAGGGCTCCGGGCAGTAAGCAAGAAATCACGCCTCCGCATGACAGCAAGTCATATGGAGGTGTTTCTCTTTGACTTTTTTTGCTGGCATATTTAACATATACACCCCCTGATTCGTCTATATAAGCGAGGAGGTGAGACACGCATGGTCACTGTTCAGGGCCCGAACAGCGGACGAGAAGAACGACTCAACCGGATGATGCTGATCTATGAGAAGGAGCTGACACGTCTGTGCTGCATGTACCTGCACGACGCAAGCCTCGCCCAGGACGCCGTACAGGAGACCTTCCTCAAGGCGTACCGCAAAATGGGTGCTTTTGAGGGACGTGCCAGCGAAAGGACGTGGCTCACGCGCATCGCCATCAACACCTGCCGGGATCTGTGCCGGGGCGGCTGGTTCCGCCATGTGGACAGGGCGGTTTCGATGGATGATCTGCCCCTGCCGGTCGCTCCCCCCAGTGTGGAGCACCTGGCGCTGACCATGGCCATCATGGGCCTTAAGCCCAAATACCGGGAAGTCGTGCTTCTCCACTACGACCAGGGATTCACCATCCGTCAGACGGCTGCGGCGCTGGGCGTTACCCCGCCGACGGTCGTCAACAGGCTGAAAAAGGCGCAGGCCGAGCTACGGCGCGCGCTGGAGGAGGGGGACGCATGAACAAGATCGACCACCAGGCCGTTCGCGCGGCCATCGACGACTGCCTCTCCGGCGCGGATGCGCTGCCCTCGGTACGCGCCGACGTGCTGAACCAGTTGAGAGGAGAAGTCAAAGTGAAAAAGAAGCTTTCCATGGGACTTATTTTTGCCCTGCTGCTGACCCTGCTGATGACGGGCGCTGCAGTAGCCGCAAGTCTGGGACTGTTCGGGCAGATCGGCGAACGCCAGTCTTCCGACGCACGCCTGCCGGGGCTGGAGGCCGTATCCGAAACGGTGGGGCTGTCCATCCAGACAGAGGAGGGCGTGACCATCGCCATCGATCAGGCATATTACGACGGCAGCCGCGTGTTCATCTCTTATGCAGTGGAGGGGCCCTTCGACCAGCTGGAGCTGGGGGAGGGCAAGCCGGACGTCGCCGCGTGGGACTGGGAGCTCCCCGGTGAGATCTACGGCCAGTCCTTCGGCAGCGAGAGCGCCAGCCATCAGCTGATGGTCGCCCACCTGGACGGCAGTGCGCCCCGCTGGGCAACCTCCCACTCCGTCAACGTCCATGACGGCCTCCAAATCGGCGAAACGTACCTGGACATCATTGGCGGCGAAACCTACCTGACCGAGGACGGCAGGCTGATCGGCTGGAAGGAATGCACCGTGCCGGAAGAGCTGGCGGCCGATGAAGTGACCTTCCTACTGGGCACCTTCGCCACCCACAACACCTGGTATCAGGATGAAACCGGCTGCTACCTCAGCCATGGCGCGCGCACCGGTGAAACCTGGCACCCCTTCACCGTCAAGCGGGACAAGACCCCGGCCCGTACCCTGACCGGCACTGCTGCTGGCGCGGACTGGTCTGCCGCTGCAAGCCTGCAGATGAGCGCCATCGATATCAAGGGCGAGCTCATCCTCTCCTGCCCGCAGGACTGGGTCGAAATCGAGCGCACCTGGGAGAATCCGGAAGGTCTCAACTACATCGGCGAGTGGCGCATTTACATGGATGGCGTCTTGGATCAGGACGGCGGCGTCGAGTGGGTCAGCTCCGGCGTGGATGGCCAGCTGACCTTCGGCCTGTGCTGCAAGCTGGACGATACCGTACAGACGATCCAGCTTGTCCCGTGCTACAGCAAGACGGGCGAAAACATGGCCGAGACCATCACCCTGAGAATCGCGGAATAACCAAGCGACAGCAGCGTCGGGCTTTGCGGCCCGGCGCTGTTTTGTGTGTCGAAAAGTGTTTTGGCAAGCCAGTCAGGGGGTATGGATTTTGTATGATATGATCACGGGAATGTGACAAACTTGAATTTGCTGAATACGAGTACTTTGCGGCTTGGCGTGTAAAGCAACTCGCGCGTGCTCCCTCAGTCATTCGGCTGCGCCGAATGCCAGCATACGCCTCCGCTTCGCTCCGGAACCTTTGCCCGTTCCGGGCAACTCCCCACTGGGGAGCCGGTTCCTCCCGGAGGGAGCCTTTTGGCCGCCTTAAGCCGCGGCCAGCAAAGAAAAGTACAGCGAACATATTGCCAGCCCCCAGCGGCTGCAGTACAGCCCGCAAAGGAACTGTTGCGGCGAATTTGCAGAGGGTTTCTTCCGCTGAAAGCGGAAATTCAGAGAAACCCTCTGCAACCCGAGCCGCCCCGCAC
>JAFQEB010000028.1 GCA_017399225.1 Clostridia bacterium
ACCGGCTCCCCGGTGGGGAGTTGCCCGGAACGGGCAAAGGTTCCGGAGCGAAGCGGAGACTGAGGGAGAATGCGCGAGTGACTCAAAGGACAACCTGCAAAGGATCTGACAAGTTCCTATAAAGCTGAGATTTACCATACCAAAAGGCTCTCCCTTTGGGAGAGCTCCCGCGTGAGCGGGTGAGAGGGTTCGGGGCGTCCGCAGACGCGCCTCTCTGCTGTTGGCATGTCTTGCGGCAAAGGCCCTCTCAGTCAGCTGACGCTGACAGCTCTCCCGGAGGGAGAGCCTTTCGGTGCGTCAAATTCAAGTTTATCGCTTTCATTCCATCACAAAAACACACGAAACAGTGAAGGATAACGCCATCCTTTTCATCATCTCCGCTGGCGTACATTTTTTTCTTCGGATGGTGGACGGACAAGGCGTCCTCTGCTACAATAGAAGAAAGGAACGCGGCTTTGCAGAAAGGATGCAGGCACGATATGAACGCATGGCAGAATTATTATCCCCGTCCCCAGATGCGGCGGGAGAGCTTCTATTCCCTCAACGGCGAGGGCTGGCTCCTGGAGGGGAGACCCATTCAGCTGCCCTTCCCGCCTCAAAGCCCGGCCAGCGGCTGGGAGGGCGAGGTGGGCGACAAGCTGCACTATGAGGTTCGCTTCACCCTGCCCGAGGGCTTTCAGCAGCCGGGGCAGCGGGTGCTGCTGCACCTGGGTGCGGTGGATCAGCTGGCGGGCGTGACGGTCAACGGTATGCTGGTGGCCTATCATGAGGGCGGCTATCTGCCCTTTGCCGCCGACGTGACGGACGTACTGCTGCCGGGGGAAAACCACCTGAAGGTGGACGCCGTCGATCGTCTCGACCATGACCTGCCCTACGGCAAGCAGTCCCGGACGCCCGGCGGCATGTGGTATACGCCCGTCAGCGGCATCTGGCAGAGCGTGTGGATGGAGGCTGTGCCGCAGAAGTACATCCGCAGCATCCGCGTCACCCCGGATCTCAAGGGCATCGACCTGCTGGTGGACAGCGACGCGCCGCACTGCGAGGTAACGGTGCGCCTGGCAGGACAGGAGGTCGCCCGGGCGTCCTATGCCCTGACGGACCGGGCGCAGCGCATCGTGATCCCCGAGGAGCACCGCCGCCTGTGGACGCCGGATGATCCGCAGCTCTACGACCTGACCGTCCGTGCCGGCGAGGATCAGGTGGAAAGCTACTTTGCCCTGCGCACGGTGAGCATCGAGCCGGACGTGGCCGGCGTGCAGCGCATCTGCCTGAACGGACAGCCCGTATTCCTGAATGGCGTGCTGGATCAGGGCTACTTCCCGGAGGGGATCTTCCTGCCCCGGGGCCCGGAGGGGTATGAAGCGGATATCCTGTGCATGAAGCAGCTGGGCTTCAACATGCTGCGCAAGCATGTCAAGGTGGAGCCGGAGTGCTTCTACCACGCCTGTGACCGGCTGGGAATGCTGGTCATGCAGGATATGGTGAACAGCGGCCCCTACTCCTGGCTGCTGGATACGGCATTGCCGACCATCGGGGTGAAGTACACGCCCCATCTGCCGCTGAGCCGCCGCTGCAAGACCTATTTCGAGCGCTTTGCAAAGGCGACCCAGGCCCATCTGTACAATCACCCCTGCGTGATCGCCTACACCATCTTCAACGAGGGCTGGGGCCAGTTTGACGGGGAGCGGCTTTACCACCTGCTCCGGGGGCTTGACACGAGCCGCTTCTATGATGTAGCCTCGGGCTGGTTCGAGCCCCGGGAGACGGACGTGGACAGCCGCCACGTCTATTTCCGCAACAAGCGGCTGCATCCCCGCAAGCGCCCGATGCTCCTGAGCGAGTGCGGCGGCTATGCCCGCGCCATGGAGGGCCATCTCTTCAAGCCCGACGCCAAATACGGCTACGGCAAAACCGAAACGGAGGAGCAGCTGACCGACGCCATCGCCCTGATGTACGGCGAGATGGTGAACACCGCCATTCCCGAGGGGCTGTGCGGCGTGGTGTACACCCAGCTGAGCGACGTGGAGGAGGAGATCAACGGCCTGTACACCTACGACCGGGCGGTCTGCAAGGTGGACAAGGAGAAGATGCGGCTGATCATGGAGGAGGCGCAGGAGATCCTCCGCAAGGCCGTGGAAGGGTAAGAAAAGATTCCTGCTGCCCGCAGCGTATAAAAGCCCCGGCGAATCTGCGTGACCAGACTTGCCGGGGCTTTTGCGTCAGCGCGCCATTTTCAGGCTGGGCTGGCGCATGATGTGGGAGGAAAGAATATCAAGGAACTCCGTGACGGTGGGCTCGCGCTGCAGGGGATAGACCGCGATCTCCTCCAGCCGTCGGGCGTTGAGCGTCCAGGCCCGGTGGATCACCGTGCGCATGTTGCGCTCGATGGTGCGCCAGTCGCAGTGGCGCTGGGCGGCAATGGGGATGTAGATCCCCTGTTTGACGCAAAGCAGACAGTTTTCGTCCAGGATCACCATGCCAACGGCCTGTGCGGTGATGTTGTGGCCGAGATACTGCCGCCCGATACCAAGGGTGTACAGGAGCTCGTTGATTCTTCGGTTGTTCATGTTGCTGCATCTCCAATCTGACGATATGCTGTTGTAATGCGGCTGGGGTACAGGAATGGCATGGATACCAACATGATCCCTGCAGGTGCGGATTCATTCTACCGGACACGCCGGATGAAAACGGATTCCATACCCTTTTTAACGGCAACCGACACAAAATGGAATGTGCAGAATCTGTCGTGTTCCGGTGGAAAAAGTGCGGGAAGTGTGCTATACTGTTGCAAATAGACAGCGCAAAATCGAATGGAGGTACAGCAATGCCCTTTGAACGCAGATCTTCCTCATCGGATCATATCACCCGGGCCTATATGGATTCCCTGCTGGTGGAGGTGCGCCACCTGGACGCGGTGACGCCCTCGACGGAGATGACCCTCTTTGGCAAGACGTTCTCCACGCCTGTGGCGACGGCGGCGCTCTCCCACCTGAGCGGCACCTACCCCGACGGCATGGTGGCCATGGCCCAGGGCGCGGCGCAGGCCAATGCCCTGGTTTTCAGCGGCATGGGCCCCCGGCCGGAGCTGGAGCGCATGATCGCCACCGGCGCGTCGGTGATCAAGATCATCAAGCCCTACGCTGACCGCGAGCTGGTGCTGGCCAAGATCCGCCATGCGGAGGAGCACGGCGCCCTGGCGGTGGGCATCGACACCGACCATGCCTTCGACCGCCGCCACGGCTATGATATCATTGAGGGCCGCAGCATGTACCCCCTGTCCTCCCGGGAGCTGACGGAGTTCGTCAGGGCCACGAAGCTGCCCTTCTTCATCAAGGGCGTGCTTTCCCGGGTGGAGGCGCGCAAGTGCCTGGATTGCGGCGTGCAGGGCATGGTGGTGAGCCATCACAACGGCCGCCTGGAGTGCGCGGTACCGCCGCTGATGGTGCTGCCGGAGATCGCCGAGGAGTGCAAGGGGCAGGCGGCGCTGTTTGTGGACTGCGCCATCCAGAGCGGCATGGACGTGTTCAAAGCCCTGGCGCTGGGCGCGACGGGCTGCTGCGTGGGCCGTCCGCTGATGCCGCCGCTGAAGGAGCAGGGCCCCGAGGGCGTGCGCGGCGTGATCGAGCAGATCACGAGTGACCTGCGCTACACCATGGCCATGACGGCCTCGCCGGACGTCACCCATATTGACCGCAGCATCGTGCGGCAGGCCAATTTCCACTGGTAAGGGCGAGTGTCTTTCTCCATTATGTCCAAACCGCAGCAAAACAGGCGGCGGATAGCCGTCCCCACAAACCAGATTTCGAATTCCGAATGAAGAATTCCGAATTTTTACCGACGAAGGAGGTAAACAAGTGCGACTTGGCGGCAGTGTGATGAAGCCCTATGCCAGCCCGAAGGAGTGGCTGGCCCATGTGCAGGAGCTGGGCTACTCGTGCGTCATTTTCCCTGTGGATTCCAGCGCCCCAAGACAGGTGCAGCGCGACTATGCCCAGTGCTGCCGGGACAATGATCTGCTCATCGGCGAGGTGGGCGTGTGGCGCAACGTCATGTCCCGCGACCCGGCGGAGCGGGAGGCGGCGATCCAGTATGCCATCCGCCAGATGGAGATGGCCGAGGAGGTGGGCGCGAACTGCTGCGTCAACATCTCCGGCAGCCCCGGCGAATTGTGGGACGGCTATCACCCCAGCCTGGATACGCAGGCCGTTTATGAGGATATCATCTGCACCACCCGCCGCATCATCGACGCGGTGCAGCCGAAGAAGACCTGCTACTCCCTGGAGCCGATGCCCTGGATGGTGCCCGAATCCCCGGAGCAGTATCTGCAGCTGATGAAGGACATGGCCCGTCCCGGCGCATTCAGGGTGCATCTGGACTACTGCAACATGATCAACTCCCTCGACCGCTACCGCCATGCGTCGGAGTTCATCACGAAGTGCTTTGGTCTGCTGGGTGGGCAGATCGTCAGCGTCCACGCCAAGGACGTGAAGCTGACCGACGGCTTCCTGCCGGTCTGCATCGGCGAGGTGCCGCCGGGCGAGGGCAGCATCGACCTGCCCCTGGTGACGAAGCTGGCCCATGACCTGGGCGATGACACGCCGGTGTTTGTGGAGCACCTGCCGGATCATGCGGCCTATGTGAAGGCGGCTGCGGTCATGCGTGCTGCGGCGGAAAAGGCCGGCGTGCCGGTGAAGTGAGGGCGCAGAATTAGAATCATATTACAAATCCCCCCTTTCTGTTGACGGCATCAGGGCGCTATGCTATGCTGAAGTCAGACAGTGAGGATAATGGAAAGGAAGGAGTTATCCCTCACGTTCCATCATGCAAACAATGGCGCTGTAAGTCTTTGCTGGCTTGCGGTGCTATGATAGAATAAGCGCGATAAACTTGAATTTGACTAACAAGATAGTCACGAAAAACGAGAGAGATTTGTGTTGAGGAGATAGAATATGAATATAGTTCATCGACAGATTGATTTTGTAAAGGATAAAGGATATGTGTTGGAGCGGCACTGTAGAATAAACTATGAATGTGATTGTCCTTGGGTCCGTGAAATTGCATATGATGATTATAGAAAAGATTGGTTTTCATTAAAGAATCAGATAAACGGTTTTTATGAGTATTTGGAACAGACATCGAAGGATAGCCGTACAATAGCAGAAATCATCGAAGACGAAAATGGATGCGTAATCGGGTATATATGGGTTCCGTTTTGCTTTGATGAAGAAAGTGGGTTTGCTTTTGCTGATATTCAGGATATATATATTGAAGAGAATTATCGAGAGAGCGGATTAGCAACCAAACTTATAAGTTATGCGGAAGACAAGGCAAGACGAAGCGGTGCAAAAGTTATTCGTTCTGGCACAGGATGTGAAAATATCAAATCTATTCGACTACATGAGAAACTTGGATACTATCAATACAGATATGAGTTTGAAAAAGTTTTATAAATTACAATTTTATGAGGTGGATGATGGATTCATTTTGGGAGAACTCATGGGAAAGTGTTAATCCAAGTCGTATTGCGGAGTATATAAGCACTTTCAATATGGAATCAGATGATTTGATTAACATATTGCATCATAATCATATTCATAGTGTTTGTGATGCAGGCTGCGGATGTGGAATATATGCATTGAAACTTGCGGCAAATGGTTTTTGTGTCAGTGGATTCGATGTGTCTTCTCATGCGGTAGAGATTTCGCAAATGCTATTGGACAAGTCTTCCTTGTCGGCTGAACTAAAAACTGCAAGTATATTGACAACTGGATACACAGATAGTCAATTTGACTGTGTAATCTCTCGTGATGTTTTAGACCACATAAGTAAAGCTGATGCTACCATAGCAATTAAGGAACTCTGCCGTATTACTAAAGACGATGGAATTATTCTGTTCACACTGGATTCTTTAGATGAGGAGTACAAAACAGAGCCACATATTGTAAACACGGATGGGGACTATGTGTACATTGATGGAAAATGGAAAGGAATGGTTTTTCATTCATACAATCGAGAAACGGTATATGAAATTATTCCAACAGGTGTAAAAAGTGAGATAATGGATAGCCATGGAGAATTAACCGTTTTGTTGAGAAAGAATACCAACTAAATTCCAATTTGTCGAGCAGACGAAATACTCATTCTCCAACCATTTGAGGAGGGCGCAATTATACGCACCGCTCCGGTGCATTGCGTTTGTTGGGCTGCATAAGCAAAGAAGCATCCGGGTTTTTCACCGGATGCTCATCTGCTTTTTTGCTGCTGGATAAATTGTTCCTTAAGAAATCTCCCATCAGAAGGGGGGCTTTTTGGATGGCAAAGCGCATCGCATGGCAGACCTGGCTGATGATGCTATGGCCCTACAGCCTGATCCCGACGGGATTCCTCATGGCGCAGCTGGCTACAGAAGCGGCGCTTTGCTGCCTTGGCGTGTGGGTGCTGCTGACGCTCGTCGTGTGCGGACTGACCGTCTGGTACGCCGTCACAAAGCAGGAGAACGCCCCGCGGCAGGGACGGCTCATCAAGCTGGTGCACATCCCGTTTTATGCGATGGCGTTCCTCCTCGGCATGATGACCATCGCGGCGCCGCCCATGACGATCGGCCTGTTCCTGCTGGACGGGCTGCTGATGCTGACCTCCTCATCCTACGGGATCGCCGCAGCACTGCGCGCGTGGCGGCAGGGAAAACTCCACCCGCTGGCCGCGCTGCTGCTGATCGCAGGACACTGCATCTTCGTGGTGGACGTGGTAAGCAGCTGGCTCCTCCCCTGGCTCATCGATGGTGAATAGAAACTGCGTGAATGCAAAGGCGACCCGCCCGGGATCAACCGGACTGGCCGCCTTTTTCTATGCTGTTCAGAACAGTCCGCCGGAGCAGCTCATGCGCTTCTCCGGACCCTGAATTCCCGAAACGTACCGGGCGTTGAAGGCTGCGTTGCATTCCCGCAGCTCCATCTCGCCGTCGATGTAGGGCTGATACATCTCAGCCAGCCCCGGCATACAGCCGTCGCAGCTGGCCTCGATGTTGCCAAGCGCCTCGGCGACGATCTGCTCCCGCTCCTCGCGGGTGGTGTCCTTGATCAGATAAGCGGCCATGGTGATACCTCCTGGGGGGTCATGAGGGGAGCAGCCCGCTGATGAGCACGACGATGATCAGCGCGGGCAGCACGAACTGGAACACGGGCTTGAGCTTCGGGGAGATTTTGAGGCCTCGGCCCTCGTTGGCCTCGGCCAGATACCGGTCAAAACCCCAGCCCCAACGGGTGACACAGAACAGCAGGTACACCAGCGCGCCCGTGGGCAGGAGCAGGTTGCTGACGATGAAGTCCTCCGTGTCCAGGATATCCATGCCGCGGATGAGGCGGACGCCGGAAAGCACATTGTAGCCCAGCAGCGCGGGCAGGCTGGCGATCAGCATGAAGGCGCCGTTGAGAAGGACTGCCTTCCTGCGGCTCCAGCCGAAGGTGTCGATGCAGAAGGACAGCAGATTCTCAAACACGGCGATGACCGTGGAGAAGCTGGCGAAGGTCATGAACAGGAAGAACAGCGCCCCCCAGACCTGCCCGCCGGGCATGTTGACGAACACATTGGGCAGCGTCTGGAAGATCAGCGGCGGGCCCGCATTGGGCTCCACCCCGTAGGCGAAGCAGGCGGGGAAGATGATCATGCCGGACATCAGGGCCACGAAGGTATCCAGGCCGCAGATGCGGATGGATTCCCCCGCCAGGGTATGATCCTTGGTCATGTAGCTGCCGAAGATCTCCATGGAGGAGGCGCCCAGGGACAGGGTGAAGAAGGCCTGTGTCATCGCCGCGACGATGACCTTGCCCACGCCGCCGGCGTCCTGCACGCGGGCCATGTCCGGCACGAGGTAGAAGCGGACGCCCTCGCCGCTGCCCGGGAGCGTCAGCGCGTGCACCGCCAGCAGGACGATCAGCGCCAGCAGGGCGATCATCATCACCTTGCTGATGCGCTCCAGGCCCTTTTGCAGGCCGAAGCTGCAAACCGCGAAGCCGGCGATCACCACCAGCGCCATCCAGAAGATCATCTCGCCGGGGGCACTCAGCATGGCGGAGAACACGCCGTTGACCGCTTCTGAGGTCATGCCGGGCGTAAAGCCGCCGGTGAGGAATTTGGCGAAGTAATCCACCATCCAGCCGGATACGGTGGTGTAGTACATCATCAGCAGATAGCAGCTGCCCACGGCGACCCAGCCGTGCAGGTGCCATTTATGGCCCGGCTTTTCCAGCGCCCGGTAGCCCTCCACGGCGCTCTTGCGGCTGGCGCGGCCCACGGCGAACTCCATCGTCAGCACGGGCACGCCCAGGATGATCAGAAACAGCAGGTAGATCAGTACGAACAGGCCGCCGCCGCTCTGGCCGGTCACATAGGGGAAACGCCACACGTTGCCGATGCCGATGGCGCAGCCTGCGCTGACCAGCAGAAAGCCCAGGCGGGACTTGAAGGATTCACGTTGCATGGATTCAATGCCTCCGGTAAAATGGTGCAGCGGTATTGTACAACGCTGGGCGCGCTTCATGCAAGCCCCGCGACAGAAGAAACGGGAAAAATACAATACCTGCGGCGAGAGCCTGCGCCTGCTGCGTTGAATTTGCCAGCCCGGGATGCTATAATGGAAAAAACAGCAGAAAGGGGACTCCCACGATGAAGAAGGTACTGATGGCGCTGCTGCTGATCGCCGTGCTGCTGCTGGGCGGCGCGCTTGCGGAGGCGAAGGAGGAAAAAACGGTGTTCACTGAAACTATGATGAAAAACGGCCTGACTGCCGTGGGCAACACGGAACGCATCCACGCGGCCATCGACAAGGCCCGCCGAGGCGAACAGGTCACCATCGCTTACCTGGGCGGCTCCATCACCGAGGGCGCACTGGCGCAGCCCCAGGCGACCCGCTGCTATGCGTATCTCTCCGCGCAGGAGTTTGCGGAGCGCTTCATGGCGGATAAAAAGCAGCTCAAGTACGTCAACGCCGGTATCTCCGGCACGCCCTCCGTCCTGGGCATCACCCGCCTGGAGCAGGACGTGCTGTCCAAAAAGCCGGATATCGTATTCGTAGAGTTCGCCGTCAACGACAACAACCAGACGCCTTACCGCATCGTGTATGAGAGCATGATCCGCAAGCTGCTGACGAGCGAAACGAAGCCGGCGGTCATCCTCATCTTCACCTTTACGGAGAATGGCTATTCCTGCCAGCCCCATATGCAGCAGGTGGGCAAGCAGTATGACCTGGGTATGATCAGCGTCAAGGACGCCGTGCAGCCCCAGATCACCATGGGCAACATGACCTGGCGCGATTACTCCAGCGACTACACCCATCCCAACTCGGCGGCCCATGCCTTCATTGCGGAGATGATCGGGTATTATTTCGATCAGGCCGCCGAGACGCCTGCCGAGCCCTGGGAGATGCCTCAGGAATCCCGCTACGGCGATTTCTGGGAGACGCTGGAGAACGTGCGGCAGGATGATGCGCGCATCACCTCCATGGGCAGCTTCGTCTGGGGCCCGGACCGCTGCTACTCCTACAAGATGGGCTTCAAGCACCTGGCCGCTGTGGGCGGAACGGAGCCGATGGTCATCCAGGCGGACTGCCGCCGCATGACGGTCGCCTTCAAGCAGGAGAAGGACGGCAACCGCGGCAAATGCGAGATCTGGGTGGACGGCAAGAAGATGATCACCCTGCCCGGCCGGGCGGACAACGCCTGGGGCAACATCGTCAGCGAGATCATTCAGCTGAGCATCCAGACTGAGCCGCACACGATCGAGTTCCGCATGGCCCCGGGCGATGAGAACAAGAATTTCACCGTGCTGGATATCGGTATCGTGCCGTAAAAAGTGCATAAAGCAGCCGCCCGGAGAAAACACTTCTCCGGGCGGCTTTATATGATCTGTCTGGCTTGCTGCCTTGGCTGAAGGCGGCTTATTCGGCTGCCTGGTACTCCTGATAGACCTCCAGCAGGCGGTGGGGGTAGTCGGTCATGATGCCGTCCGCACCCAGGTCGATCAGCATACGCATCTCGTCCTTGTCATTGATGGTCCAGTAGTGCACGGACATGTTGTGGTCGTGGGCTGCATCCACCAGGCCCTTGGTGGCCAGGTCGATGTTCAGCTCCATGCCGGCGACCTCCAGGTCATAGGTCGTGGGCAGCTGCAGCACGGTGGTCTGCTCGCCGTAGCAGGCGTCCAGCTCCAGCAGCTGCAGGACGTAGAACAGCGCTGCGTTGCCCAGGCCGGGGGAGCACATGAAGGCATCCGGCACCTCGTCGGCGGCCTGCAGGCGCTGGTACTCGGCGTAGATCTCGTTGTGGAAGGAGGCCAGCACCACCCGATCCCAGGCGTTGTGCTTCTCCAGCAGCTCCAGGATGGCGGCGAGGCACTTCATGCCCTCCTCGCCGGACTGCTTGATCTCCACGTTGATCTTGTTCTCCGGGAAGCAGACCAGCAGATCCTCCAGGGTGGTGGCGAGGAACTTTTCCGCATGGCGGGGCGTGACGCCCTCGGGATAGGTGATGTCCATGGGGGTGACCTGCTTGCCGTCGTCGGTGGTGAACTTCACGAGCTCGGAGCCTTCCACCAGCTTCTGGGACTTGGTCTTGTTCGTGTAGCTGAAATCGACCTCCTGGGCGATCAGGTCGCTGTAGTTCCAGTCGATGATGTAGCCGGTCTCGTTGGTCTTGCGGTCGATGCGGGTATCATGGGAGAGCAGCACCACGCCGTCCTTGGTGATGGACACGTCGGTCTCCATCATCACGGCGGGATCGACGCTGTAGGCGTTGTAGAAGGCTTCCAGCGTGTTGTCCGGGAACTCCTCGTTGCCGCCGCCGTGGGCGATGAGGATGGGCAGCTCGCCGGTCTTGCGCATGGGATTCACGTCCAGCGCGAAGTTCTGCGGGCGGGGCCACAGGGCGATCGCTGCGTAGACGATGACCAGCGCCAGCACGATGCAGCCGAAGATTTTGAGGCCCTTGCGGCGCTTCTTGCGGGGCTTGGCGGTTTCTGCCTTGTCGGCGGTATTGGGGGAGGCGGGTTCGTCCACCCGGCGGAAAGGATGCTGTACCTGATCTGCCATGTCGATGCCTTCCTTCTTTTGTTAGAGTGGGTCGCTTTTTTCATCATAACGCCGTCTGCGTACGTTGTCAATCAGCGGGATGGTAAAATTCTCCCGAAAGGAGAGATCGGGGTTCTCAGGGCAGGAAGGTCTTGTAGTCCTCCCGGTTCTTCTTCAGCAGGGCGGGGGTATCCAGGCCGTAGGGGCAGCGGCTGGCGCATTGGCCGCAGTTCAGGCATTCGTCGATGCGGGCCATCTCCTTCTGCCAGTATTCGCCCAGGAAGCCTGCGGTGGGGGCGCGCCGCAGCATCAGGGACATGCGGGCGGCGTTGTTGATCTGGATGCCCACGGGGCAGGGCATACAGTACCCGCAGCCGCGGCAGAAGTCGCCCACCAGCTCGGTGCGCTCCCGGGTGATGAAGGCGGCCATCTCCTCCGTCAGGGCCGGCGGCGCGTCCTGATAGGAGAGGAACTCCTCCAGCTCCGTCATGCGTTGGACGCCCCAGATGGGCAGCACCGGATACTGGGCGAGATACGCATAGGCGGCGTCGGAGCGGGTGATGAGGCCGCCGGAAAGGGCCTTCATGCAGATGAAGCCCACGTCGTGCTCCTCGCACAGGCGCACCAGGGCGATCTCCTTGTCGCTGGCCAGATAGGAGAAGGGGAACTGCAGCGTGTCGTACAGCCCGGAGCGCACGGCCTCCTCCGCCAGGTGCAGGCGGTGGTTGGTGAAGCCGATGAAGCGGATCATGCCCTTGTCGCGCGCCTCCAGCATGGCCTCGTACAGGCCGGTGCCGTCGCCGGGCTTGGGCACGAATCCTGGGTTGTGGAACTGAAGGATGTCCACATGATCGGTCTTGAGCAGGCGCAGGCTGGTGTTGAGGTCGTTCCAGAAGCCTTCCACGGTGGTGGAGGGGGTCTTGGTGGCGATGATGATCCTGTCCCGCACGTCGCTCAGGGCATAGCCGAGCTTCTCCTCGCTGTCGGAGTAGCTGCGGGCGGTATCGAAGAAGGTGACGCCCCCTTCGTAGGCCCGGCGGAGGATGGCGGCGGCCGTTTCAAGGCTGACGCGCTGGACGGGCAGCGCTCCAAAGCCGTTGAAGTTGACGGTGATGTTGGTGCGTCCCAGACGGATGGTTTTCATGGTGGTATCCTCCTGTCAATCAAATTCACTTTCGTGCTGATGAAAGAACTCGTGGTAAGCGCGCACGGCGGGCAGATCCGTCCATTTTCTGCGGCGGACGGGCGTTTCGTCCAGGTCGTAGATGCGGGCGCCCTGCATCGCCAGCAGGAAGGGCGAGTGGGTGGCGATGATGAACTGGCAGCCGTAGAAGCGGCAGGAGTCCTCGATGAACTGCGTCAGCTCCATCTGCCGGGCGGGGGAGAGGCTGTTTTCCGGTTCGTCCAGCAGGTAGAGGGCGTTCTCCCGGATCTTGCTGGTGAAGTAGAAGTACGCGCTCTCGCCGTTGGACTGCTCGCGGGCATTGTCCATCAGGCGCTGGCGCACATAGCGGGACTGGGTCCTGCTCCGGGCCAGGTTCACCTTTCTGAGCTGCTCGTAATCCGCCATCGTGCGGTATTTGAAATCGGAGTACTTGTCCGTCAGGTATTCCTGGAACAGCTCCTCCCGCCGCCGGTCGATGCCCTCGTTGAGGGCACGCAGGTTGAGCATGTAATCGAACACGTCGTCGGAGGTGATGACGCGGCTCTCCGGCGGGAGCTCCCCCCGGGACTCAAAATCGCACATGTGCAGGTAATCCTCGTAGAAGGAGGAGCGGTTATACAGCGTGTCCCTTTGCAGGCGCAGCTTCTCCGCGATGACGTTGAGAGCCGTGGTCTTGCCCGAGCCATTGCCGCCGTAGAGGATGGTGACGGGCTCAAAATCCAGGCAGGAAAGCTCCCGGGCCGACAACACGCCGAAGGGATAGTAGCTGTCGTAGCAGGTGCGCTTGACTTCGTTGATGAAGAAGGACGACTCGACCTCGGCGTCGGGAAAGGTGAAGCGGGTCAGGTAGAGCATGGACGCCTCCTCCGCATCAGCCCAGGAGTTCGGCGGCCTTGACCATCCGGTCGGCGATGGCCACGCCGAAGGGGCAGCGGCTCTCGCAGCTCCGGCAGCCGATGCAGGCCGAGGCCTTCACGGGCAGCAGGCGATAATGGTCGCGCAGGGAGGAGGGGACCTCCGCCTGCATCACCGCCAGATCGTAGAGCTTGCCCACCATGGCGATGTCGATGTCCATGGGGCAGGGCTTGCAGTGGCCGCAGTAGGTGCACTGGCCGGAATAGGCGTGCCTGGGCGCCCCGGCCAGGACGGAGGCGTAGTCCTTTTCCGCCCCGGAGGCGGTTTCGTAGCGCACGGCCTCGTCGATCTGTTCCAGCTCGCTGAAGCCGACCATCACGGAGGCCACGGCCGGGCGGGTCAGGCAGTAATGCAGGCACTGGATGGGCGTCAGCGCCACGCCGAAGGGGGAGCGCTTTGCGTCAAACAGCCGGCCGCCTGCGTAGCCCTTCATGACCGTGATGCCCACGTCCCTCTGCTCGCACAGCTGGTAGAGGGCCACGCGCTCCGGGGAGATGCCGTCCACGGCGGTGGAGAAGTCCTCGCCGAAGTACACCTCCGCATCGCCGTTGACCGGCAGCATGTCAAAGGCCGGATTGACGCTGAAGAGCATCGTGTCGATGATCCCGGATTCCGCCGCCATGCGGGCGATTTCCGGGTTGTGGGTGCTCATGCCGATGTGGCGGATGCGGCCCTGGCGCTTCAGCTGATGCACATAGGCGAGGAATTCGCCGGAGACGATGGCGTTCCAGTCCTCCGCCTGGTCGACGTAGTGGATCATGCCCAGGTCGATGTAGTCCGTGCGGAAGCGCTCCAGCATGTCCTCAAAGGCAGCCTTTACCTCCGGCAGCTTGCGGCTGCGGACGTACTGCCCGTCCTGCCAGGTGGAGCCGATATGCCCCTGGATGATCCACCTTTCGCGTCGTCCTTCAATGGCTGCGCCGATGTTGGAGCGCACGTTGGGCTCAGACATCCAGCAGTCCAGGATGTTGATCCCCTGCTGCTCGCAGTGGTCGATGAGCGCGCGGCACTCCTCCGGCGAACGGCGCTCCAGCCATTCTGCCCCCAGGCCGATCTGGGAAACCATCAGGTTCGTTCTGCCAAGCCGGCGGTATTGCATGGGATGACCTCCCTTGTCAAAGCTTCATTTCTATCTATTGTATCACATCAAAGGCCGCATGGGAAGAGGAAGGGGACAGGAATCGCCACATCTTGCATCTTGCCCTTTGGTCAAAACAGGAGTATAATACGGATACGGAGGTGTTCGATACATGTATAAGATTCTTGAATACAACCCCCAGCTTATCGACTTTTCCGGCGACATCGAGCTGCGCATGTCCCTGTACCGGGATACGAAGAAGCGCATCCTGGGCGAAACGGCCACGCTGAACGAGTTCGCCAATGCGTATAATTATTATGGCTTCCATCCCGCGGACGGCGGCTGGTATTACCGTGAATGGGCCCCCAGCGCCTACCAGCTGTACCTGATGGGCGACTTCAACGGCTGGAACCAGACCAGCCATCCGCTGAAGAAGATCGGCGATGGCAACTGGGAGATCTTCCTGCCGGGTGAAAATGCCCTGTGGGATGGCTGCAAGGTCAAGACAGTGGTGGACTACAACCTCACCCGCACCGAGCATATGCCCCTCTACGCTCGCCGCGTGGTGCAGGACAAATCAACGGTGACCTGGTGCGCTGAGGTGGTGGATGAGCGCAAGGCCTTCGCCTGGACGGACGCTGATTTCGCCGGCGAGGACAGCCTGTACATCTACGAGGCCCATGTCGGCATGGCCCAGGAGGAGGGCCGGGTGGGCACCTACCGCGAGTTTGCCGATTACACCCTGCCCCATGTGAAGAAGGCCGGCTACAACGCCATCCAGCTCATGGCCATCATGGAGCATCCCTATTACGGCTCCTTCGGTTATCAGGTGTCCAATTTTTACGCCGCCTCCAGCTGGTTCGGCAAGCCCGAGGATTTGAAGTACCTGGTCAACAAGGCCCACGAGATGGGCATCCGCGTGCTGCTGGACGTGGTGCACTCCCACGCGGTGAAGAACACCGCCGAGGGCATCAACATGTTCGACGGCACCACCTGGCAGTTCTTCCACGACGGCGAGAAGGGCGATCACCCCGCCTGGGGCACCAAGTGCTTCGACTACGGCAAGACCGGCGTGCTGCACTTCCTGCTGTCCAACCTGAAGTTCTGGATGACCGAGTACCACTTCGACGGCTTCCGCTTCGACGGCATCACCTCCATGCTCTACCACGATCATGGCCTGGGCACGGATTTTGACAACAACAGCAAGTATTTCTCCTACAACACCCACACTGAGGCCATCACCTACCTGCAGCTGGCTAACGAGCTGATCCGCCAGGTGAACCCCAGGGCCATCACCATCGCCGAGGATATGTCCGGTATGCCCGGCATGTGCCTGCCCATCGAGGAGGGCGGCATCGGCTTTGACTACCGCCTGGGCATGGGCCTGCCGGATATGTGGATCCGCACGGTGAAGTCCACCCGGGACGAGGACTGGGACGTGGGCAAGATGTGGGGCGAGATGTGCCTGCGCCGCCCGGGCGAGGGCACCGTCTCCTACGTCGAGAGCCACGACCAGGCGCTGGTAGGCGACAAGACGATGATCTTCCGCCTGGCCGACGCCGCCATGTACACCGACATGGAGAAGTCCACCCACAACCCCGTCATCGACCGCGCCGTCGCCCTGCACAAGATGATCCGCCTGTTCACCCTGGCCGCCGGCGGCGAGGCATACCTGAACTTCATGGGCAATGAGTTCGGCCATCCGGAGTGGATCGACTTCCCCCGCGAGGGCAACGGCTGGTCCTTCCACTACTGCCGCCGCCAGTGGAGCCTCAAGAACAACGGCCTGCTGAAGTACCAGTGGCTCAACGACTTTGACGAGGACATGGTGAAGCTCACCAAGGCTCACCGCATCTTCGACCAGCGCATGGGCGATCTGCGCCTGCATGACGGCAAGGTGCTGGTCTTCTACCGGAACGGCCTGCTCTTTGCCTTCAACTTCCATCCCTCCCAGTCCATGACCGACGTGGTGGTGCCCGTGCCCGTCCGTGCGGATTACACCGTGGCCCTGTGCTCGGATGATGAGAAGTATGGCGGCCAGCAACTGGTGGAGCATATGCGCTACCCCGTCCAGGACGTCGACGGCAAGCCCTGCATCATGCTGTACCTGCCGGCCCGCACCGCCGTGGTGCTGCAGGAGGGAGAGCCTGTGCCGGAGAAGTCCAAGCGTACCCGTAAGACCGCCGCGAAGAAGGCGGAAGAGGCCCCTGCTGCCGAGGCCGTGCCGGAGAAGCCCAAGCGCACCCGTAAGACCGCCGCAAAGAAGGCGGAGGAAGCCCCTGCCGCCGAGGCTGCACCGGAGAAGCCCAAGCGCACCCGTAAGACTGCCGCAAAGAAGGCGGAGGAAGCTCCTGCCGCCGAGGCCGTGCCGGAGAAGCCCAAGCGCACCCGGAAGACCGCTGCGAAGAAGGCGGAATAATCAAATGAACAAGTGCTGCTGCAGTCAGACCAGACCGCAGCAGCACTTTTTTCATGCTTTGATTTTTGTCGGTTCCTTCTCCTTGGGGGTCAGCTCGTTCCAAAGCGTTGCGCCCAGCAGCAGCACGGCGCCGATCAGCTGCCCCCACGTCAGGGGCGCTTCCTGCAGGGCGAAGGCGGAGATCAGCACAGCCACCAGCGGATCGATGTAGGAAAGGATCGCCGCCTTCTGCCCGGGCAGCTCCTTCAGGGAGGGGAAGTACATCACATAGGCCAGGCCTGTGTGTACCAGGCCGACCACCAGCAGGCAGAGCCAGCCTTTGGCGTCCATGCCGGAAAGGCTCATGCCGCCGGTCAGGGCCACATAGGGCAGGAGGGTCACGATGGCCGCCAGGAACTGCAGCAGCGTCCTGTGCAGGCCCTCCACGCCCCGGATGAACTTGTTCAGCAGCATCACCGTCGCGTAGAACACCGCAGCCCCCAGGCCGAGGAGGATGCCCAGCAGGTCGTTGCGCTCGCCTGCTGCCTCCTCCGGCGCGCCGAGACAGGTGATCAGCACCATGCCCAGCACCGACAGGAGGAAGCAGATGATCTGCCGACCGGTCATCTTTTCCCGGAAGAGCAGCGGACATGCCGCCATCACGATCACCGGGGCAAAGTAGTAGCTGATGGTGCCCAGGGCGATGGAGGTGTTTTCGTAGGCTTCAAAGAGCAGGATCCAGTTGACGCCCATCGCTGCTCCGGAGAGGAGCAGCAGGGGCAGCTGCCTGCGGATCGTGCGCAGAGGGATCCTCTGCCGGGTGACGAGCAGCACGCCGCCCAGCAGCAGTGCGCCCAGGATCGCCCGGTACAGCGCCAGCTCCCCGGAGGAGACGGGGATGAATCGCTTGAACAAGCCTACCGTGCCAAAGATGACCATGGAGGAGATCAGCATCAGCCGTGCGCGCTTCATGACAGGAATACCTCGCTTCATCTGGAGTGAATATGCACATTCTATCATCCAATGGAATTGCGTTCAAGGGCTGGCAGACGGAAATGCACAGGAAGTGCAGCGGGGACAAGGGGACGGAAAAGCTGATCTTCCTGCTGCGGCATGAAGGTGGTGGATGCGTTGTGAATGATCAGGAATAGAGCGGAACTGCAAGGGGGTCAAGGATTGCTGTTTTCTGTACGGCTGTGATGGATGTTGGGTGGAAAACTTGAATTTGTGGAGATTCTTTTCTTCTGCAAGGCTGGATTGTTTTGCCGCAGGTGGCCGCTTTCGCGCGTCGAAAGCGGCGCAAAGCCGCCGGGGGGAAAGCAAAATGGTGCTTTCCCCCCGGGCCCCCCTCTTTTCCCTATGAGTTGTCTGCTTTGCGGCTGCGGTGCTGGGCGGCTCGGGTTGCAGAGGGTTTCTCTGAATTTCCGCTTCCAGCGGAAGAAACCCTCTGCAAATTCGCCGCAACAGTTCCTTTGCGGGCTGTACTGCAGCCGCTGGGGGCTGGCGGTGTGTTCGCTGTACTTTGCTTTGTTGGCTGCGGCTTAAGGCAGCCAAAAGGCTCCCTCTCGAGGGAGCTGTCGCCGTAAGGCGACTGAGGGAGTATGCGCAAGCCTCTTTACGGACTACCCCCAAAGGCTTCCTATTCTACAACCCCCAATTTGTCGAGCATCCCATATATTCGCCGGATGCTTGTCTCTTCTTGCCGCAGGATACACAGACCCACAAGCACGCTCTCCAGCGGGCGAGTCCCTTGACAAGCCCATGACCATTGTTGTAAAATAATTATTACATGATTGCGTTGAAGGCCTCCGGGAGTATCGAGTCATACCGGCGGGCCTTGCGCTGCACGAAAGGAAGAAATACATATGAAGCGATGGTTCGTCCGGTACGGGCTGCTGATCTACCCCCTGCTGCTGGCAGGTCTGCTGCTGGCGGCGGTGCTGCTCACCGACAACGGCCTTGGCGACGTGGATAACCAATACAGCCTGATGGCTGTGGTGCTGCCCCTGGGTCTTGCGGTGGTGTTCACGGGCCTGTCTCACGGCAAGGCGGGCCGGGGCAGCGCTGTGCTGGGTCTGCTGCTGGCCCTGGGGGCTGCAGCGAACACGGCGCGGATCGTCTACCGGCTTGGCGTTGACAGAAATATTCTCCTTGCCCGCGAGCTCCAATACAACTGCCTGTACATGGGCAGCGTGACCCTGGGCGAAACGGAGATCCCCGGTGTGATCCTCTTTATGGCCCCTGCGGTGCTGCTGGTGGTGATCAGCGCTTTGGTGAGCCTCTTTGGCAAGAACCGAGTTCCGGTGTCGAAGGTCAGCTTCGGCAAGTGCATCCTGCGCTGCCTACCGCTGCTGGTGACGCTGGCGGCGCTGGGCCTTGGGCTGGCGACGATGATCACCGAGCAGAATCGGGTACGGCTGGAAGTCCGGCAGATCTGGGCGGTGCTGATGGCCCTGCCGATGCTGCTGACGCTGATGCTCCTGTGGACCTCCCATCGCCGGGGCAGCAAGGGTGCTGCGCTGTGGGCGGGCCTCTGCGCCCTGGTGCACGGCACGGTCGGCGTGCTGCTGATGATGTATATGGGCGGCCGGAGCTACCGGGGGGAAATCATCAACTTCCTGATGATCATGTCCCTTGCGGCAGCGCTGGCGGAGCTGATCTGCGCGCTGATGGCCCTGTGCATGAAGCGGCCTGACGCTGCGAAGAGGGCGGCTGAGGCCGGCCGGTTCAACGGTGTGGCTTATGTTATCCCGGGCAATCAGACCACGGTCGCTTCCGCTTCGGCTCTGACCTGCGTGACGCAGCTGATGGCGCCTCGGCCTGCGCCTCAGCAGCCCGTACAGCGGCCCGCGCCCCAGCAGCCTGCACAGCGGCCTGCGTCCCAGCAGCCCGTACAGCGGCCTGCGCCTGCGCCCCAGCGGGCCAGCGCTGCGGCCTATGTGATCCCCGGCAGCGCAACGACCGATGTGCCCTCTGCCAGAGCGACCGGCGTGCCCCAGCAGCCTAACCGCGCGGCAAGTGCGATCCCGGCCAATGCGGCGGCAGCGCCGGCCCGTGCGGTGCAGCAGGCAGCGCAGGGCGTGATCCAGGGCGCTGAGCAGGCCAGCCGCCAGGTCAGCGAGATGCAGCAGGAGATTGAGCGCCTGCGTGCTCAGCTGGCGGAGAAGGAAGCCGCGGCTGCGCAGGCCTCCGCCCCGGTGGAGGAGCCCGTTGTCGAGGCGCCCACTGCCCCTGCCGAAGAACCCGCTGCCGAGGAGCCTGTTGCTCCTGTTGAGGAACCTGCTGCGGAGCCTGTGCCGGAAGAGCCTGCCCAGGAGACAGAAGCGCCGGCGGAAGCCCCGGAAGCTGCTGAGCAGCCTGCGGAGCCCGTATCCATGGAAAACCTCACGGCAGAGCAGAAGGAGCGCATCGAGAAGCTCTCCCAGCTGCTGACCCAGGGTGTGATCGATCAGGACACCTATGCCTCGACCCTTGCGGCGATCGCCCGGGGCGAGTAAGCGCGCGGCACGGCGGAACGTTTTTCCGGTGCTGGAAAGGAACGGCTTCCCCTGCCTTCCGCCAAGGTAAAAGAGGGCTGAGTTAGCTCAGCCCTCTTCTGCTGTATGGAAATATTTCCGCATTGCCCCTTGACAAAGGCGGCCCTTTTTGCTATGATAGTTGAGCTGGCATAGCCGGCGTATGCCGATGTAGCTCAGTTGGCCAGAGCGACTGATTCGTAATCAGTAGGTCGCGGGTTCGAATCCCGCCATCGGCTCCACTTTTTATGAGGCCCAGCGCGATGTTTGCACCGGGATGGGCCGGATATGGGCCGGATAACGAGGTGTAGCGCAGTTTGGTAGCGCGTTTGGTTCGGGACCAAAAGGCCGCGGGTTCGAATCCCGCCACTTCGACACGTAAAACGACCGATTTCAAGTGAAATCTGGTCGTTTTTTGTTGCGTTTTGTACATGTTGGTATGCTTTGCCGGATGGGACAATGGCTCATTTGGCTCCAGATCGTCCATCTGGCAAGGCAAATGGCAATTTTCTTGTGTTTTGACAGCCCGCAAACCCTTGATTTCCAAGGGCTTGCGGGCTTTTTGCGTTGGCAATCAGGCCGGCAAATTTCTTGCTTTGAACATGCCTCCCATCAGCTGCCCTGCGCGCTGCAGATCCGTCTGCTGCACATGGGTGTAAACATTGCGCATGGTGGCGATGTCCGACCAGCCGCCGATAACCTGCATGGTCTTCTCGTCCATACCGCTGCGGCGGCAGACCGTGGTGAATGTGTGCCGGAAGCAGTGCGGCGTTGCGCCGTACACGTTGATCTCCGTCTTGATGCGCTCCCAGGTGCGCTTCATGGTGGACGAGGTCACGTTGTCCTGCATCACGTATTCCACATTGTCATC
>JAFQEB010000029.1 GCA_017399225.1 Clostridia bacterium
GTCATCGACAACCCCCGCAAGATCGCCGACCAGGTCGAGAAATTGCAGCTCTTCCCCATCCATCCCAAGGGCGAGGACACCTTCCAGCCCCTGTGGGAGGACGCGGCGGACAACATTCAAAACATGACCTGGGGCCGCGCAAAGGAGATGTACGGCGAGGAACTGCCGGAAATCGTCGTGGCCCGCATTGAGAAGGAGCTCAAATCCATTATCGGCTACGGCTTCGCGACGCTGTACAACATCGCCCAGAAGCTGGTGAAGAAGTCCAACGACGACGGCTATCTGGTGGGCTCGCGTGGCTCCGTCGGCTCGTCCTTTGTCGCGCATATGTGCGGCATCACGGAGGTCAACGCGCTGCCGCCCCATTACCGCTGCGTGCACTGCCGCAAGGGCTTCTTCGATGTGGACAAGGCCACTTACAAGATGGGCGTTGACCTGCCCGACAAGGACTGCCCCATCTGCGGCAAGAACCTTGCCAAGGATGGCTTCGACATCCCCTTCGAGGTCTTCCTGGGCTTCGAGGGCGACAAGGTGCCCGATATCGACCTGAACTTCTCCGGCGAATATCAGAACCGCGCCCATCATTATGTCGAGGAGCTCTTCGGCAAGGATCACGTCTTCCGCGCGGGCACGATCTCCGGTCTGGCGGAAAAGACCGCCTACGGCTATGTGGCCAAGTACTTCGAGGAGCGGGGCATCCAGGTCGGCAACACCGAGAAGGAGCGCCTGGCCGCCGGCTGCGAGGGCGTAAAAAAGACCACCGGTCAGCACCCGGGCGGCATGGTCGTCGTGCCCAAGGAGTACGATATCTGCCAGTTCACCGCCGTGCAGCACCCGGCCGACGACCTCGATTCCGACTTCACCACCACCCATTTCGACTTCAACTCCATGCACGACATTCTGGTCAAGCTGGACTGTCTGGGCCACGTCGATCCCACCGTTCTGCACATGTTGGCGGAGATCACCGACACGCCCACCGAGGCCGTCCCCCTGGATGATATCCCGGTGCGCACCCTCTTCTCCAGCCCGGAGGCCCTGGGCGTGACCCCGGAGGACATTGACTGCTCCACCGGCACGCTGGGCATCCCGGAATTCGGCACCAACTTCGTCCGCGGTATGCTGGATGACACCAAGCCCTCCACCATGGAGGAGCTGGTGCGCATCTCCGGCCTCAGCCACGGCACGGACGTTTGGCTGGGCAACGCGCAGGATCTGGTGCGTTCCGGCACGGCGAAGCTGAGCGAGTGCGTGTGCTGCCGTGACGACATCATGAACTACCTCATCGACAAGGGCGTCGCGCCCAAGATGGCCTTCACCACGATGGAGTCCGTCCGTAAGGGCAAGGGCCTCAAGCCCGAAATGGAGCAGGCCATGCTGGACGCCAAGGTGCCGGAGTGGTTCATGGACTCCTGCAAGAAGATCAAGTACATGTTCCCCAAGGGGCACGCGGTGGCTTACGTCATGTCGTCCCTGCGCGTGGCGTGGTATAAGGTGCATCGCCCGCTGGCCTACTATGCGGCCTACTTCACATTGCGCGGCAAGGGCTTTGACGCGACCACCATGATCGCCGATCCGGACACCATCCGGGCGAAGATCAAGGCCATCAAGGAAGACCCCAACGCCTCCGGTGCGGACGGCGACGCGCTGACCTCCCTCGAGCTCGTGCTGGAGATGAACATGCGCGGCTTCCGTTTCCTGCCGGCTGACCTGTATAAATCCCATGTGACCCGCTTCCAGATGGAGGACGAGAAGTCCCTGCGCGTACCCTTCACCAGCCTTGGCGGCCTGGGCGAGAGCGTGGCGGAGTCCATCGTCCGCGAGCGCGAGAAGGCGCCGTTCCTCTCCATTGAGGATCTGCGTGACCGCGCCCATGTGCCCTCATCCATTATTGAAATGCTCCGCACCCACGGCAGCCTCGAGGGCCTGAGCGAAACGAGCCAGGTGAGCATGTTCTTCTGATGGCATTCGACGCCGGTTCCCAACACGCCAAAAGGCTCTCCCTTTGGGAGAGCTCCCGCGAAGCGGGTGAGAGGGTTCTGCGTCCGCAGACGCGCCCCGTGCGGAACCGTTTAGTCCGAAATTCACAAAAGCTACCCCATCTCTGAAAGGAGTATCCCCATGACCACCACCAAGACCCGTTCCCGCGTCTGCGCCATCGGCAGCGAGGAGGACATGCTGCTTCTGTGCCGGACGCTGCTGAACAACCGCGGCTGGCTGGAAGAGCCCGAGGAGGGCCTGCCGCCCCTGACGCTGGAGCAGCTCATCGGGCAGATCCATCACCATGCCCGCAAGGAGGGCGGTGAGGAATGCACCTTCTTCTACGACATGGTGGCGGAGCATCCCTACGGCGCGGCGCTGGCCGAGGTGTGCCGGATGGATATCCGCCGTCACCCCACGGGCATGTGGACGGCCTGCTTCATCTACGGCGGCGATACCTCCTTTCAGGCAGAGGACTGGCTGAGCCTGCACCGCCAGTGCCGGGGCCTGCTGATGCTGGCCATGTATGCCGACTGGGATTTCGGCGTGGAAAAGGGCATGAAGATCATCTCCGGCGGCAAGGTACACGACGAGTGGTCGCACATGGCGGAAGTCTGGCTGTGGCTGATGGCAGCGTATGAGGTGGGCTTCCCGCCGGAAGAATCGGTGGAACGGCTGCGCAAGCTGCGCCGTACCTTCGAGCGCGAGGAGTTCGACATGACCATCGGCGAAGTGCTGCTCAGCGCCATCGACAACCTGACGGAGCTGGGCGAGATGACCGCTGACCCGGCCGCGCTGGCTGAGGAGATCGGCCGATGCCGGGCGGAGAAGGATTTCACCGGCCTCATGGACGTGTATCTGCTCATCGCCGGCACCGTGCTGTGGGAGACCGCCCACAATCATCTGTGGATCGCCAATTTGAAGGCTGTGCATGACGCATGGATCGCTGCCGAGGGCGAGGACGCCTGACGCGGTTTCGGTTCGCGGGTATGACATTTCAGCCGCCCTGACGTGGTGTTGGGGCGGCTTTTGTTTGTCCGTGCGAAAATTTGTTCGCATCCTTGCAGGGGAATGGCGTGAATGCGCAGAATAAGAACGTATATTCTCTTTAAGGAGGCGCCAATCATGAATGTTTACGAAACCTGCCCCGTGTTCATCACCCCGCGCTTCACGCTGCGGCTGATCCGGGAGGAGGATGCGCCCGGCCTGCTGAGCGTTTACAGCGACAAGGTCGCCCAGCCCTATTTCAATGCGGACAACTGCACCAGCCGCTTCTGCTACACGACGCTGCGGGAGATGCAGGAATGCGTCGATATGTGGGTGTATGCCTACCGGCAGGGGTGGTTCGTGCGCTGGACGATCCTGCTGGAGGACGGGCGGCCCGTGGGTACGGCGGAGATGTTCCGCCGGGACGACGGCGACGACGGCCGGGGCTGCGGCGTGCTGCGCGTGGACGTGAAGCGCATGTATGAATTCACCGACGTGTTCGACGAAATGCTGGAGGTGATGCTGGCGCCGCTGCATGAGCATTTCGGCTGCGGGGAGATCCTCACCAAGGCGCCC
Organism: Clostridia bacterium; assembly: GCA_017399225.1. The sequence continues at coordinate 3,541 of JAFQEB010000029.1, forward strand.
TCCTTCGCCCATCAGCGGCAGGAGGCGCTGCGGATGCACGGCTTCACCCCTGCCGGGCCGCAGAAGGGGCAGAACGGCCTTGTATTCAACGATTACTGGAGCCACCGGGCATAAGTGGCGGGCGGCGGGCATATCCTCCCTCAGGACAGGAGGGATGCCCATGAACGAACCGGCTTCCAAGCCCTACGGCCTGACCCTTGACCGCCGGGAGAAGGCGGTGCTGACCGGCGTGACCGACGTGGAGCGCTTTGACGAGAGCGAGGTGGTGCTCCACACCCACGGGGGCCGTCTGACCCTGACGGGCTCAGGGCTGCATGTATCCAGTTTGCAGCTGGAGGAGGGCCGTCTCCTGGTGGACGGCGCCATCGACGGCGTGCAGTACGACGGCAGCGGGCCGGTGCGGCGGGGCGGGTTTTTCCGCCGGGCGCTGGGATGACCCTGGAGCTGCTCTTTGCCCGGGCGGCCCAGGGGCGGGTCTTTCTGCTGCTGACCGCAGGCGGCGCGGCCCTGGGCCTGCTGCTGCAGCTGGCGGGGCTTTTGCACCGGTGGAACCGCTTTGCGGGCATGGCGGCGGATGTGCTGTGGGCCTTTTCCGCCGGGGCCCTCGTGCTGCTGACGGCGCTGTACACCGGCACGGGTTTGCGGATGTACGGCCTGCTGGGCCTGCTGATCGGCCTGGCGCTCTACCGCGCGGGCGTGTATCCGCTGGTGCGGGGGCTGGCGGGGCTCGTGCAAAAATGGTCTTTTCATGGAAGTCAGGGAAACGGCAGGGACGGATAATGAAAGAGCAGTTGTAATTTCCGCACCCCACCGCAGGTGGGGGCCGCCTCTCACTGCTATGAAAGAGAAGTCAAGCATGGGCGACGCGAGGACTCCATGAACTTGTTCATGGATCCGAGCCAAAGTGCACGCAACAAAGGAACACAAGCTTTCGTTTCCTCATATATCCATGCGCGTTCAGCTACAAAGGCATTGATCACTCAATCGCAGGAAGGGTCAAGGGATGAAATCCCTTGCGGGGTCCAGGGGCAGGGCCCCTGGCCGTCGGAGACCCTCGCTTACCGTGAAGAACAAAAATGTTTCTCCCCAGGCAGGAAAGCGGCCCACCGATGCAGAATCTTGATGGAACAGGAATGCTGCAGCAGGAGGGATGAAGGATGGATCGCGGGCGCAGGGTCGTCACTTGGCGTTGGCTGGCCTTCATTCTGGTGCTGTTTGCGGTGGTTTTTGCCGTGGCGCTGCATGGCGTCATGTCCAGCCGCCGCGCCCTGGAGGAGCAGTACGCCCAGCAGGAGCAGCGCCTGGCGTCGATGGAGAACTATGTCGCCCAGCTCAAGACGGAGCTGGTGCGCGTGGGCACGGACGACTATGTGGAGAATGCTGCCCGTGAAAGCGGCTTCTACCGCAGGGGTGAAATGCGCTTTGAGTTCTCCGATCCCCAGAAGCTGCAGAACTATACTGCCGAGGAGTGGCAGGTCATCATCGACGAAAAACTGTATTAAACGGGTCTTTGCGTGCTGCAAAGGCCCTTTTTGATACGCAGGATGGAGGGTTGTGCATGAAGGCGGCGGTCATCGGCATTGGGTCCAATTCCGTCAGGATGCTCCTGGCGGAGGTGGAAAATGGGGTTCTCACGCGACTCTCCCGGGACAGGGAGGGGACGCGGCTGTTTGCCGGGCTGGATGAAGAGAAGCGCCTGTCCCGGGACGCGATGGAGAAATCTGCCGCGGCGGCGGCCCGCATGGCCCGCAGCGCCCGGGAGGCCGGGGCGCAGGAGATCCACATCTTTGCCACCAGCGCCACGCGGGATTCGGCCAACAAGGCGGATTTCGCCGCGCTGATCAGGGAGCGCACCGGCCTGCCGCTGGAGATCTGCACCGGGGACGAGGAGGCGGCCCTGTCCTTCTACGGCGCCACCGACGGCGGCGATTCCGGCGTGATCGATATCGGCGGCGGCTCGACGGAGATCATCATCGGCTCCGGCATGGACATCTTCTGCGGCTTTTCCTGCCAGATGGGCGCGGTGCGCCTGGCGGGGCTGACGCCCATCCGCGACCACGGCGATATCCCCCATGTGGAGGCCATGGCGGCGGAGATCCTGCGGGAGCAGCTGCGGCTCCACCCGGCCCTGACCATGCCGGGCAAGTGGTACGGCACCGGCGGCACCTTCACCACGCTGGCGGCCATCGTGCGGGGCGTGCACTGGACGGAGCGCACCTATATGCACGGCACCGTGCTGACGGCGGAGGATGTGGAGCGGGTGGCGCGCCAGCTGGCGGGCCTGACGGTCGAGGAGCGGCGGAGCTTGCCCGGGCTGCAGCCCAACCGCGCGGATATCATCGTGCACGGCATCTGCATCCTGCTGGCCTGTATGCACACGATGGGCATCAGGGAGATCGCCGTGAGCGAGTACGGCAACCTGGATGGATACCTCTGCCATGCGTATCAGGCAAAGTGAACGTTTACGGAAAATTCACAGGAAACACACAGCGCCGCCTTGCATCCGGGGCGGCGCTCATGTATAATGGATGAAGCGCCCCTGGGGCGATTATTGTGAATGGGAGAGATCTTATATGCGTAAAGTGAAGCTGCTGGCCCTGCTGCTGGCGCTGCTGATGCTGCTGTGCAGCTGCGGCGTCAACGAGGCCGACCAGATGAACCGCGAGGTCGTGCGCGTGGGCAATGCCGCCTACACCATGGCCGACCTGACTGCCATGGAGAAGGAACTGCGGGATTATTATGACGCCATGGGCCAGATGTACCTGATGTACTATGGCTTCAACCCCATGTCCTACACGGATGAGGACATCCGCACCGAGGCGGCCAACAACCTTGCCACCCAGGCCGTGATGCTGGACAAGGCCCAGAGCATGGGCCTGGACAAGATCACGGAGGAGGAGTCCGCCCAGGCTGCCGCTCAGGCGAACGAGGCCTGGCAGGGCTACCTGACCAGCTATGAGGCCAATGTGACCGTGGCGGAAGACGCAACGGCGGAGGAGAAGCGTGCGGCGGTCGAGGCGGCCCTGGCTGCCGACGGCATCACCTATGCGACCCTGCTGAAGACTGCCCGGGAGATGGTGATCCTGGACAAGCTCCAGGCCGAGATCGTGAAGGACGTCAAGACCACCGAGGAGGAGTTCGTCGCCGCCTTTAACGAGAAGGTCGCCGCCGAGAAGGCGGAGTACGCCGAGGATCTCTCCGGCTACGGCGTGGCGGTGCTCAATGGCGAAGCCCCCTACTACACCCCTGCCGGCTACCGCTACGTCAAGCAGATCCTGATCCAGTACAAGGATGAGGACACGCAGCTGCTCAGCAACATCGACAATGCCCTCTACACCGCCGAAACGACCCTGAGCACCGCCCATGCGGACGCCACGGCGCTGCTGGGCGAGGATGCCGACCTGGATGCGCTGGCGGCACAGGTCAATGTGACCCTCAATGAGGTGACCGACCCCACCGTGGTGACGGTCAAGGAGACCACGACGGCCTTCACCGATCCCATGGGCGAGGATATCGCTGCGGCGATCAAGGCTCTGGCCGAGGCCCGCGCCATCGTGGCGGCCTATGAGGAGCAGCAGAAGCTGGCCGTGCAGAATGCCCTGGCCAACATTGCCCCCGAGGCGGACGAGGTGCTCACCCGCCTGGAGGCCGGCGAGGACTGGGATACCCTGGCGGCCCAGTTCAACGATGATCCCGGCATGATGGCAGGTCAGCCCACCGCCGAGACCGGCTACCCCGTCTGCGAGGGCTTCTACTACTTCGATGCGGCCTTTGTGGAGGCGGCCATGGCCATCCCTGCCGTGGGCCAGTGGAGCGACAAGACCGTGGGCGAGACCTACGGCTACTACATCATCCAGTACACCTCCGACGCTGTGGAGGGCGAGGTGGACAAGGAGTCCGTGCGCGATGCCCTGACGGAAGAGCTGCAGACCACCAAGGAGCAGAATGTCTTCAGCGCCGCGCTGGATCAGTGGATCGCCGCGGCCCAGAAGCGTATGCTGATCAACTACGACCTGCTGTGGAACTGATCCGTTCCATGATAAAATGCGGAGACCGGTGAAATGCCGGTCTCCGCTTAGTTTGTCAAAAAAGTTCAATTATGTGTCTTCGGGAAAGACGATACTGCACGTCGTCGACGCGCTGTGCGAAAAAGGTCTCCCGTTTCCATGACCGGCGATCCATCGGGAGCCTGCGAGGATCTTCCTTTGCACGGCACGATCAATAGCAGATGATGCTGGCCTCGACATAGCGGCCCGTGGGATAGATGTTGAACAGGGTCTTGCGACTCTTATGCAGGAGCTTCCGGACGCTTGCGAGACCCAGGCCGTTGTGGTCTGGCTTGGTGCTGGGCATTGGGACGGTGAAAATGGGCGGCTCGCCATCGCGGTAGGTATTGCGGATGGTCAGCGACAGCGCCTTGCCGGCGTTACGGGCCTCGAAGGATACATGGGGTGCGGAGGCTTCCTGTGCGGCCTCCAGCGCGTTGTCGAGCAGGCAGCCCAGGACTACGGTCATATCCACATCGGACAGAGCGTGCCAGTGCACATCGTCCTCTACGGTGATGTAGAAGGGGATGCCCTTGGCATTGGCCTCCTGTACCTTGTTGAGCAGCAGGGAGCTGATGGCGACGGAGGGGATACGCTTGAGTGCGACCACATTATCGTTGTTGATGACCTGGCAGGCTTCGACCATGTGCTTGTAATAGGCGTTCAACTCGTCAAGATTGTCGCGCAGCAGCAGGCCCTGCAGGCCGTAGAGCATGTTGGCAATGTTGTGGCGGAACACCCGCGTCTCCTGCAAAAGAAGCTGCTGGAGGGATTGCTGGTACAGGAGCGTGTTGTTCTCCTGAAGCTGCCGGAAGTGGCGGATATCCTGAATGACATACGTGATGCCAATGCCCAGCAGCAAGGCGATGACGATGAAATCGGGGAGAACCTGGCGGAGACGCTCGAGCTGATTGTTCCCATCCACTCGCAGGAGGGCCAGCATGAACAGCACGCCGATGATCGTGAGCATCAGCATCGGACGGAGGATGAAGCCCAGCCCGCGCAGCTTGGAAACCCGCTGCAGCAGGTGCGAGCCGCCCCGCCACAGCAGAGCGTTGAGCACCATGAACAGGCTGCAGAGGAGCTGCAAGAAATAGGTTTTATCCGAGGAGGCATAGCGCATCTCAGCGACGTCGGCGGGGGTGGAGATGTTCAAGGTGACGATCCCGGCGATAACGTCTCCGGTGAACGTGACCAGCAGCATGATAAAGGTGTTCAGCAGCAGCCGCTGTCCGCGGAAACGGTGTACGACCATGAACACCAATAGAATACAGCAGGTGATCAGCAGGAGCTTGTAGGGGGAATCGGGGCCCAGCGCATTGGCGGCCAGGAACCCTTCAACATAGTAGAGAAAGAAGGCCAGGAGCATTCTGCGGGGGGATAGCTTATCGCCAGTGATGATCCGGCTGCAAAGAATGAAGGCGACGCATACCGGGAGGAAGGCGGTGAAGACTCGATAGCTCCATTCAATCATGCGGACCTCCGATGGCCGCTACGGCAGCCCGCAGCGCGGTGATGCGGCGGCGTGCGATGGGTAGACGTTCGCCGTTGCAGACCGTCAGCTGATCGGTTCCCCAGTCGAAATCAACGATCCGTGAGATGTTGACGATATAGCTGCGGTGGCACATGACGAAGCAGTCCTGCGGCAAGCGTGCCATCAGGTGGGCGAAGCTCTCGCGCCACACCAGGGAGCTGCCGTCAGCCCGGTGCAGCCAGGAATCGAAGCCGTCGCGGCTGAAATACAGGATCTCCGACATGGGAAGCTGCAAAAGCCTGCCGCCTATGTCCACCTGCAGGAGCCTTGCACCCTGCTGTAGGGTGTGCCTGCGCATCAGCGCTGACATGCAGCCCTCCAGCTGCTCTGCGGTCCAGGGCTTGAGCAGATAGTCGAAGGCATGTGTGTGCAGGCAGCTCATGGCGTACTGCGGATGGGCGGTCACGTAGATGATGTAGGATTCGAAGGCGTTCTCGTGGATCGTATCGCTCAGACGGAGGCTGTTGTCGCCGTCCAACTCGATATCCAGAAAATAGACCGTCGGCTCTGTGCTGGTCTTGGCGTAGGAGATCACCTCGCTTGCACAGGTGGCGGTCAGGGCGATCCTGCCGCCCCAGCCTTTGCGGCGGCATAGTGTGAGCAGGGCTTTTGCGAGGATCTCGTGGTGATTCTTTTCATCATCCAGAAGAACGAAATTCACTGGGGACACCTCCTTTGTGCCTATACATGCATTGTAAGGAAAGGGATGGGGAATGTCAATGGGCAGGGCATATCAGGCAAGAAGGGCAGGCAGCGCACAAAGACGCTGCCTGCCGGGAATATGCGCATCAGTCGACGTTGAAGATGTTCAGATAGAGGTCCAGTTCATTGACCAGGTTGTAGTTGATGCGGGCGCTTCGCGTGGGGCCTTCGTTGTATTTGTTCAGCTGATTAAAGGCGTCGCGGGCTGTTTCCGCCATGCCCATGTAGAAGGTGACCATCGAGTACAGCTCGTCCAGCTCCTTGCGGGAGGGGTTCGACAGATTGCTGGCGTAGTCGGCGGCCTGCTGCTTCATGTCCAGGGCCATCTCGTAGGCGTGGGTGAACAGGATCACGTCGTCCGTCTTTTGACCCAGGAAAATGTCAGCGGTCGTCATGGCGATGCAGGCAACGCCCAGACCGGGAACCGTCTCGGCGGCGGCGGTGAGCAGAATATCACCGGCAACGTCAATGGCTGTTTCGGTGGCGCTGCTGATGGTGGAGGTGAGGACCTGGCAGGTATTCTCCACCCAGCCCTCGTCCAGCGCTGTTTCGGTGCGATCGATCAGCGTCCGCAGGGTGGTGCGCAGATGCGGATCGTAGTTGTCCAGGCTTTCGTAGGCGGTGTAGAGGAAGTTCAGGTGCTCATCACGGAAGGTGTGAACCATGCTCTCGTAGGAAATGGTGACGAGGCTGTCGGAGATGATCTTGAGGGAATCCATGATCTCACTTGTGAATTTGCCGACCTTCTTGGCTGCGCCCTTGTGGCTGGCGAGAATTTCGGGGAACTTGGCGTTGTAGGTGGCCTTGTCAAATTTGGCGCCGTAGGTTTTGATGTAGTTTGCCTGGGCCAACAGCCACTCCAGGGCCTCCTCGGTGGTCGTGCATTTCTTGACGCTGTAAATGTCATAGCGATTTGACATGAAATCGATGAAACCGTTGGCCAGCTCAATGGACTCTTTGGCAATATCCTGTGCGGTGTCAGCTCTCTTGAGGTAACCGTTAATGGCCTTCAGGTCGCTTTCAAACTGCGCAAGTGCAAACTCATAGCTGTGATCAACGGACTGGGTGACGATGCCCGCCATCAGCTGCAGCTGATCGGTGGTCAGTCCGGCGTAGAGGGTGTTGACGTCATTTGCGATATGTACGCGAAGCTGTTCGATCATCATGTCATGGGGAAGATCCTTTGCTTCCTCGCCTATAACAGTCCAGAAGATCTTTTGGCTGGCGTTAACGCCGTCGTACAGCAGGCTTTCGCCAGCCTGTCCGATGTTCCAAAGCGCACCGCAGGCATCTGCTGCCATCTGTGAGAAGTCCAGGGCGACGACGCGATCTGCGACATATACCAGGGGCGATGCGAGCGGGCCGGTCCAGTGGTCGTAGCGCTCCTTCATGAGGCCGCCCTTATCCCAGCTGTCGTTGATCATCTGTACGATGCGGTCGCGGCTGGCGCTGGAGAAGTTGACCTGCATGGAGCCGCAGACGCAGACGCCGTCGGTGTACATATGCTTGACGTCCTTGACGAAGAAATCCGTGCGACTGCGCGTCTTGCCCTCCTCGAAGCAATTGGTGCAGACCCAGTGGTCGAAATAGTCGATATAGGCGGTGTGGGTCAGGTGATCACTGGCGTTGATCTTATACCAGATCTCGCTGCTGGTTTCGCCGTTGGGCTCCTTGTTGGGATGGGTGCAGCTGATGTGGTAGTCCAGGGTAGCAATGGCAGCTTCGCCCGTGACCAGATCGTTGACTGTCACGTCGAGCAGATAGCGGTCACCGACGAAGGGGAGGGAGGCGGTGCCGGTGGCCTCAGTGTTGCCAAAGGACGTCCGCTCGCCCTGCGGGTTGGTGATGCCCCAGGCGCAGGTGTAGCTGCCGGAGCCTCCCCAGACGCTGACGCTATAGTCAAACTGGATGTAGGCGTTGGCGCTGGTCTCGAAGGGATTCTCCATAAAGCTGTGGGTCGTTTGCAGCTCGGCGGTCAGGGGCAGGTAGTTTGTCTGGCCGGCGGGGAGGATCTCCAGGGCGTTGGTCTGCGCAACGTTCAGCAGGTGACCGTTGCTGTTGTAGGACTTGACCGTCCATACGCGATTCCGGGCAGGAACGTCCGCGCGGTAGATGCGCCGCCAGATCTTCTGCTCGCCCTGCTCGAGGATCGTCCAGGTCTCGTTCAGCGGGGTGTCCACGTCGTTCTCGGCGCTCAGGCGTGTGACGCTCTTATGGGTGATGACTTCGATGAAGAAGTCCTCGCCCGCGACACTGTTGCCCATTGGCTTCAGCGTAGCAGAAAGGATGCTGTTGAAGCCCTCCTCCACATAGCCGCAGGGGCAGACGGGCGTTGCGTGCTCCACCAGCTCCTTTGCGGTGTAGGTGTAGTAGGTCGCGTTGCAGTGCCAGCATACCGATGCCCAGGTTTCGGATTCCTCGTGATGGGTGGTATGCTGCAGGTGATCCTTTGCCAGGCGGTAGTAGTTCGTCCTGATGAACTCAGGCGGCACGATGGAAACGTGCTGGCAGCCGCCGGTCAGGGTCTCCTCCATGTTGAAATCATAGGAGGCGTAGGCATAGATGGTGTTGGTGATGCTGTCGCGCAGCGTGGCCTCAATACGGTACGCACCGCGGGCTGCGCCCTCGGCCAGGTGGAAGTGACCGTTGGAGACGATATTGGTACCGGAAACGTACTCCTGATCGCTGGATACGATATTCCCATAGCCAGCCGTTCCGGGGGTCATGTTGATAAGGGAATATTCAATGATGTAGGAGTGCTCAACCTGCGTCACAATGCTTGCCTGAGCGGTGCAGGTGATGCCGGTTTCGGTCTCGGAGGCATCCGTCAGCTCGAGGGTAAAGACCTCGGGGGCGTTCTCGCTTTTACCGCCGTCCAGCTGAATGGAGGCCCACTGCACCTCGAGGAGCCAGCCGGTGGAATCGCGGATGACCTCGCCTGTTGCGATGATCTTCTCGCCGACATAGATGGTGATGGTGTTCTCGCCCATCTTCAGCACGCTGAGCGGTACGTCGATATAGCTGGTTTTCCATTCGTCATCGCAGCCGGTCAGCACGCCAACGAAAGTGTCGTTGACATAGACCATGTCGTATTCATAGTCATGATAGGTGCTATCCCAGTCGCAGTCCCAGGAGTAGACGCCCAGGCGGCAGGACTGGGCGGGAAAGTTTTTCTCATCCAGCGTGAAGGTCATCAGGAAGGGATAGGCGCTGCCATCGGTGACGTTGATGTAGCTGCCATCACCCACGCTGCGGCCGGTGGTGATGTTGATCAGGCTGGGTCGGAGCTCCTCGGCGCCGGCGCAGCAGCACAGCAGCACCAGAAGCAGAGCGATACAGAAGCCACGAACGGATTTCATGGAATTCCTCCTTTAGGTATAGGGTTGTAGAACACGTCTTGTATCCTATATTATATACCTCGCCAAAGTGCCGGTCAAACCGGTTATGTCCACCTGCGCGCCGCTTGTTGCAGTGGCTGCCGCCCTCCTGTGCAGACCCTATGCGGTGCAGATACGGCCGGCGGCGTAAAAGTGGGCAGAAAAACGCGGAGGCCGGTGAAATGCCGGTCTCCGCGTTCGTGTTTGTCAACCGAATAGGCGTAGTGATTTGTCAAACCAAGTGCAACACATTATGAAGTTCAAGATCCCAAAGGTATTGAGGTGACTGGAAATTGAGCACCTTACGAGGCCTGGCGTTGATCAACGCCAGGTTTCGTTTTAGTGTAACGGGACTGACTCTGGA